>JAUJON010000007.1 GCA_030447595.1 Thermosynechococcaceae cyanobacterium YX3bin19 | reverse complement strand
CATTCATCACTCGCCCTATCTCGTGCTTGACCATATTGAACTAACTCGGCGTCAGGTGAACTGGTGAGAGCTGATTGCGACCGGAGTTTTGGTGAGTATCGCCCTCGGAGTTTTCGGGTTTGTGAAAACTCAAATCAAGGCACTGCTATCGCAGCGCGATCTGATCCTTTTAGTTTTGCTATCGGTGAGTGTTCTTCTGTCGGCTTGGACTGGAGGCGCAGAGTACAATAGTTTGCCGGCAGTGGGTTTACTGATCGGTAGTTTTTACGGTTCAGCTTTAGGCGCGACAGTTGTTGGGCTAGTAGCAGTCCTGAGCGCGTTAGAAACGAGTTTCGACTGGCTGGAGCTACTCCCGACTGTTGCTAGCAGTTTGGTGGGAGCAGTGATGTCCGGCAGGCTGCGATCGCGTGAGGAACTGGCTTTACTCGGAGGGGGTATTGCCCTAATTCAGGGGCTGACTTACCTCATCCTTAACAGCGCTACGGGCTTAGTTTGGTATAGCTTGCTGGGTGTGGCCGCATGGCACAGCTTGTTGGGGTTGAGCTGGAGTATTGTGGCGTTGGGTATTAGTCCTTATCTTGAGCATTTGTTTGACCTAGTAACCCCGATCCGATTAGCTGAGCTAGCTAATCATAACCGTCCCATGCTGAAGCGCCTAGCTTTAGAAGCTCCCGGTACGTTTCAGCATACGCTCCTAGTTGCTACTTTAGCCGAGGCGGCAGCCCGTACCCTAAACTGCAATGTAGAGCTGGTCCGGGCAGGTACCCTCTATCATGACATCGGTAAACTGCACGATCCCCTGAGTTTCATCGAGAACCAAATGGGAGGTCCAAATAAGCATGACGCCCTTAACGATCCGTGGAAAAGTGCTGAAATTATCAAGAAGCACGTCACTGAGGGGCTAGTGCTGGCGCGCAAGTGCCGATTACCCAAAGCGATACAGGCGTTTATTCCTGAGCATCAGGGCACCTTGATCATTGCCTACTTTTACCATCAAGCCCAAAAAACTCCAGGAGATAAGCCTGTGCAGGAGTCAGACTTTCGCTATGCTGGCCCTGTTCCTCAGTCGCGGGAGACTGGAATTGTGATGTTGGCAGATGCCTGTGAAGCGAGCCTGCGCTCTCTCAAAGATGTTAGCCCCGAAATTGCCCTCTCAACGATTAAAAAGATATTTAAAGCGCGTTGGCAAGACGAGCAACTAGTTGATTCTGGCCTTACGCGTGCGGAAGTATCCCAAATCGCAAATATTTTCCTAGAAGTTTGGCAGCAATTTAATCATCAACGAATTCGCTACCCTAGCTCAACCCAACCCGTAAGTCAAACTGCTTAACCTTTCAAACCGCTTCCTGCTTCCGAGGGAACAATATACTGCTGCATAACCAGGAAAAACGCCAGAATTGGTGCTATTGAGATAATAGATCCAGCAGCGATCAACCGCCAGTCCAGGGAAAAGGTACCGGCTAATTTTGCCACCCCTAGGGGTAAGGTATAGTACTCCGGCTGATCCAGAACAATCAATGGCCAAAGGAAGTCGCTCCAAGAGCCAATAAATACAAAGATTGCTAACGTCACTAGCGCCGGCCGAATTGACGGTAGCATTACGTGCCACCAGATACCGATTTCTGAACAACCGTCAATCCGAGCCGCTTCTTCCAGTTCCTTGGGAACACCCTGAAAGGCCTGCCGGAGGAGGAAAATGCCAAAGGCGGAAGCGATCGCCGGAAAAATGATGCCTAGGTAAGTATTTCTCAAATCTAACTGCACCGCCAGGATATACAGCGGAATCATGACGATCTGAAACGGGATCATGATAGTGGAAATTACGGCTGTAAAAACCACATCTCGTCCATGAAACTCCAGGCGCGCCAGGGGGTAAGCAGCCAGGGAACACAGCATTAAATTAAGGATAACCGTCAAGACCGCTACTAAGACACTATTGAACAGGTAGCGACCAAAGGGATTTGACTGCCAGACCTTCACAAAGTTTTGTAGCGTCGGCTGAGCCGGCCACAGTCGTGGGGGAAATTCAAAAATATTCTCTGCTCCAGACTTGAAGGCAGTGCTCACCAACCAGAGCAGGGGAACCAGCATTACTACCGCGATTACCACTAATAGCAAATAGACCCCGATCAGCCGCTTACTTCGATCCATAAGAGTATGGAGCCACTATGTCATAGGGTTGCGTTAATGAAATTTTTGTATTGGGGTGGCAGCATCTTTCGACCTCCACACGTCAACGGAGGACGGTAGAACACCGGCGATACTGCTGAGAACAATTCCCCCCAAAAGGATACTCCCTAAAACAATAACGATGGAAGAACCAAACTGGCTAAAACTTTGAGAGGCGTGGGGCAGTGAGCGACTTCGGTGCCAGGGTGCTTGTAGCGAGGGATGTTCGTAGGGGTCTCGAACATAGTGACCGCTCCAACTCTGGCCAAGCAGGCTTGGCAGTGATGGCATTTCACTAAACCACTGACCCTACTTCCTATTTTTGTTGCTTGCGTGCGATGGCAAACCGACAGGTGACATTTGAGCGATAGGAAGAATGAGCCATAGAATAGTCTTAGCCGACCTGTAGTTTAGTCTACTCTGTTATTGCTTGACGAAGCAAATTAAATTTAAGACCTGCAATATTGACGCTATCAGCAAAGCCATCGTGACTTCTACCTTGGAGGCCAGGGTGAATAAAATTATTCAGTACTTCTGACATAAATTCTATTGTTCACCATGCCCCCTTGATCGCACTGAGATAAACATTAAGAAGAAACTGCTAAGCAGAATTAAGATCGCGACCCACCTAAAGTTAAATCGAACCAACTCAGATCTTTCATTTAACTACTATCTAGGTAACATGGCTCAGACTAAGATACCTTGCAATGTCTATGCCTTTAAGCGGGACTGGTAATTTCTGCTCTGACTCAGAATACTAAACCCAGCAGACTTTAACAAAGCTTCAATCTATACCACAGCATCAACTTGCTTTAAGTGAATATGCTTACGGCCAAGGGAAATTTCAAACTCATCTCCCGGATGGAGATCCATTTGTTTAGTATAAGCAGAACCAATGAGGAGGTTCCCATTTGCCTGAACCGTAATCCGGTAGCTAGCACTTCTACCGCCCCGTCCATTTCCATCCTTTATTTTACTGTCTAATTCAATCCCCTTCTGCATCAGTAGTGCCTTAAGAAACTTCATCATACTAACTCGCTCTGAGCCATCTTTGCTGATACTGTAGTACCCGCATGCCTTAGCTTTCTTTCCCGACCGAGATTACCTAGTTCCTTAACCTTGTTCAATAAAGCCTCACCAGTAAGTGGCTCATTTTCTCTTTTTATCCATTCACCTAATCATGCCTCAAGTGTTAATGTGTTTGTCAAATTAAGCAAGAAAGATCCTGCTGCAACTTACTTTTGGAGATCCAACTAATTGATCTGGAGTACTCTATCAATCAATCAAATACATTATAGTAGTGCGTTGAGATTATGATGTTACCTTAAATAAGCTTAAGTAAGTTACTGAACCCTCAAGTCTAACAAATATAATTGTATAGAATATTTCAATTAACAAAACAACTTTAGCCACTGTTAGGTATGAACTCCAAAAATATATCTTAGATAGTTTGACTAACTTTATTGATCTATGCTGATTAAGCTTAGGGAATAAAGAAGCTGCCCAAATGGCATCCTAGACTTTTTGGGCAAATAGAGAGCTTAAAGCTACTTGCTAAATTACTGACAAGTGGAGCTTGAATATTATGATTTATCATTAATTTATAATTCAATATTTTAGGGTGTTTCTCCAACGATGGATTTAGCTATGGATTTAGAGCAGCAAATTCAAGATCTAGTTAACGGAGCTCCTCAGGATGGCCAAACCCCTAGCAGTGCAGCTAGTTTCTCCGGTCTTGAAACGAATTGCCAAAACGGCTGAAACACACCCAGTACTATCTTTGGCAAACGGTTGAGCAAAACTGGGTTGTCACAACATTGAACAATCAAAATGATCTTTACATCTGGAAAAAAGGAGCATCTGTGCGTTTTCGCGGCTAGAAGATGCTCTGGCAGCAGCAGCTGGTTCACTTGACCCACAACTGATGGCAATTCCTGTGAAGGTCATTGAGTTGTTATTTCAGACAATGGCTTTAAGCTCGGTAGATAATCTTGTGTTCTACGACCACCCTGGCAATTTAGCGTTAGGAACAGAGATTGGCTGCCAGGAAATTCGCAGCTTAATTCAGTTGCAGCTTCAAAAAACTAAGAATCAAATCTCACCTGAGATTGCTTGACGCCAAGACTTTACGAGAACCTATGGCAACAGGGGAATAGGGAGTGGCTGTGGCACATCCTGACATTGATCTAGCTTCATTCATCGACCATACCTTGCTTAATCCCTTGGCCCTGCCGGAAGCCATCGAGCAGGTTTGCGACGAGGCCATTCGTTATCGCTTTGCAGCCGTCTGCGTCTACCCAATTCATGTACGCCAGGTTGTTGCTCGCCTCTATCAACAGCAGCCTCAAGTTTGCACAGTAATTGGTTTCCCCTCTGGTGCTACGACAACTGCTGTAAAACTGTATGAAGCTCAAACAGCAACTGAAAGTGGGGCAACGGAGCTGGACGTTGTGATCAACTTAGGCTGGCTGAAAGCTGGGAAAACCAACGAGGTCTATCGCGAAATTGCTCAAATCTGTGAGACAACCGGCCAAAGCGTCAAAGCGATTCTCGAGACAACGCTGCTCACAGATCCAGAGAAGCAGATTGCAGCTGAAGTTTGTGCCGATGCTGGAGCCACCTTTTTGAAAACCAGTACGGGGTGGCACGGTGGGGCAACGGTTGCGGACGTGCAGCTTTTAAAAGCAGCCACACGCGATCGCGTCGGTATCAAAGCCTCTGGAGGGATTCGGACAGTCAACCAGGCTTTAGACTTAATCACGGCCGGCGCAACCCGAGTTGGGACTTCTCGAGGTGTGGATTTAATTCGCCAGCGCGATACCCTAGAAGAGGTGATTGAATAGGTAGCTCTGAACTAGTTCGGTTGCCATAGCACAAAAACGCCTCGAGCATGAGTCGAACCTACAAAGCAACGGGTATTAATCTTAAGAGTATGCCGCTGGGTGAATCAGACCGGCTGCTCACAGTTTTGACAGCAGAGCTGGGACTGATTCGGGTTGTTGCTCCTGGAGCGCGTAAGCCCAACTCTAAGATTGGCGGACGCAGTGGGCTGTTTGTGGTCAATGAGTTATTGCTGACTAAAGGGCGATCTCTAGATAAAGTTTCCCAGGCTGAAACATTAGAGTCCTACCCTGGATTGTGTCAGGACCTAGCCAAGCTGACAGCTAGCCAGTACCTGGCTGAAATCGTTCTTTGCCAAGCCCTGAGCGACCAACCCCAGACGGAACTCCTCTGGTTATTATGTGAACATTTAACCCACTTAGAGCAAGCACCATCTTCAGCCGTTCTTGCTTACTTAACTCAAGCAATCTTTCACTTACTAACCTGGGCCGGGATCAGCCCTCAGGTGCAGACCTGTTGTGTTACTCAGGTTCCCGTGGTTCCTAACTTCGCTAACCCAGAATGGCGAGTTGAGTTTTGTGCCGCAGCCGGTGGAGTTGTTACTAAGGCCACCTCTGTTCCTGAAACAGCTCACTGGGCGGAGGCTAAACCTAGTACTCAGGTTAGAGAAATGGCGGCTAGTTATTTGAACACCCCTGGCCAAAGAAAGTCCGCGATCAGTAGGTCAAGCCTCCAGTTGAATGCAGTAGCACTTGGCTTACTTCAGAAACTAGCTCAGGCCAGCGGCACACAAGGTACTTTACTAGATGTTTACCAAAATAGGCTTATTGACGGCACTAGCCTGTCCACTTCTCCATCGGCTTGGCTTTCAGTAGAGCATGCTTTGCGTCACTATGCTCAGTATCATTTTGACCGGCCTATCCGCTCTGCTACCTTAGTCGATGCTTGCTTTCTCTCCTCACCCAGTGCCTCCTAAGTTGCTTTAGTGATTCATGATGCGATTGTCCGATTCTGATTCAGAAAGCTTAAATCCGGCGACTAGCCATTTTAGCAAACCAAAGTTTAATCAAACTTCACCGCTCAACCAACCTCCGCCGGACATTAGCAACGCTCCGATTCATAATGACCCATTGCTTCCAGCAGGGCCAAGGAATGTCTCAAACGAATCGACTAGTAATCGGGATTCAGACTCGAATAACCTGCAGCAGGACCCGAACCAGAAGTTTCTAGCGGTGTTAAAGAACCGTGATTTTTTAACGCTTTGGAGTGGTCAAGTATTTTCCCAGCTAGCAGATAAAGTTTACTTGGTTTTAATGATTGCCCTCATTACCACCCGGTTTCAAACTGCTGATCAGACCGTGAGCGGGTGGGTATCATCAATCATGGTTGCTTTCACCATTCCTGCAGTTCTGTTTGGCTCCCTTGCGGGTGTCTTCGTTGATCGCTGGTCTAAGAAGCAAGTTCTAGTGATCACAAATCTCCTGCGGGGAGGGCTGGTATTGGCGATACCTCCGCTACTGTGGATGTTCCAGGATTGGGGAGCTTTCAGGGGTATTCCATTTGGCTTTTATGTCCTCCTGGGAGTGACCTTTTTAGTGTCTACCCTGACCCAGTTTTTTGCTCCGGCAGAGCAGGCCGTTATCCCGCTAATTATCGAGCGTCACTATTTATTATCGGCGAACTCCCTCTACACACTGACCATGATGCTCTCTGTGATTGTGGGCTTCGCCGTTGGGGAACCCCTACTAGCAATCGCCGACAGCTTGTCCGCTCAACTGTGGGGCAGCCTTGACTGGGGAAAAGAGCTAGTTGTAGGCGGCAGTTATGCGATCGCCGGACTCCTATTGTTGTTATTGAAAACTGGAGAAAAGGTCAATAACTTAGATGGCAGTTCTCCTCAGGTCTGGCAGGATATTCGAGATGGTCTGCAATATTTGAAGCGACAAAACGAGGTTCGCAGCGCTTTAATTCAACTCGTCATTTTGTTTTCTGTGTTTGCTGCCCTTGCTGTTTTAGTAGTGCGCCAAGCAGAGATTATGCCTGAAATTAAAGCATCTCAGTTTGGCTTTTTGTTAGCGGCTGGCGGAGTTGGCACAGGCTTTGGGGCTATAGCTGTAGGCCAACTCAGCCAATACCTCTCCCACCGGCAGCTCAGCCTTTACGGTTCAATTGGCGTTGCAACTTCTCTTGCTGGCTTGTCTTTGTTTAACCAACAACTGTGGCCGACCTTAATTCTCTTGGGCTGCGTGGGCGCATTTGGAGCCTTGGTCGGTGTGCCAATGCAAACCACCCTGCAAGAGAGAACGCCGGAAGAAATCCGCGGAAAGATTTTTGGCTTACAAAATAACGCGGTCAACATTGCTCTAACTTTACCTTTAGCCCTAGCTGGTGTCGCTGAAACTTTTTTAGGATTACAAATCGTATTCCTAGGTTTAGCGGTGATAGTTGTTACAGGGGGCCTCTTTACCTGGTATATTTCCGGTACAGGTTCATCAGAAACTGATGACATCAATTTTTTAACCCCTCAGTAGCGCTTAATGCACATTGCCTGGCTCGGAAAAAAAACACCCTTTTGTGGCAACGTTACTTATAGCCGTGAAATCACCAACGCACTTCTAGACCGGGGTCACCAGGTCAGCTTTCTACATTTCGCTCAGGAAAACTCGGTGAGTGAAAACTCCTCTGACTGGCAAGAGGTTTCACTACCATTTATCTATAAATCTCAGATTTATACAATTCCAACACTGCGGTCAAACAAAGTTCTATTTCAGTCCCTGCGTGAATTGAAGCCGGATTTGGTGCACGCCTCACTCACCCTATCCCCCTTAGATTTCCTGCTACCAGAAATTTGTCAAGAACTCAATTTACCCCTTGTTGCCACTTTTCATCCCGCCTTCGGTCCGAAGAACCGCCGTAAGGGACCCCACCACTTGATGTACCAGCTCTATGCTCCCTTTTTAGGAAACTATGACTATGTGGTTGTGTTTTCTCAAACTCAACGGGAGTTACTAGGCCGTTTAGGCGTCCCCGAAGAACAGCTGGTAATTATTCCCAATGGAGTCGATGTTGAAAAGTACACGCCGGGACCTTCCAATTTCAAGGCGGAGCTAAACGCCGAACGCATCTTCGTCTACCAAGGTCGAATTGCGCCGGAAAAAAATGTTGAGTCGCTGTTACGGGCTTGGTGCCAGGCAAAAATGGGACCGAAAACTAAACTAGTTATTGTCGGCGATGGTCCCTTAACCGCTTCTTTAATGCCCTACTATGGCTCCGAGAACAGCATTGTTTGGCTAGGGTCAGTGGTTAGCGAACAAAGACGAATCGAAATTTTTCGAGGCTCGGATGTCTTTATCTTACCTTCCTTTGTTGAGGGGCTATCCCTTTCACTCCTAGAAGCAATGGCATGTGGGCTGGCATGCCTGGCAACCGATACTGGGGCAGATGGTGAAGTTCTAGAAGGTGGTGCTGGTGTGATCCTGCATACCCAGCGAGTTAGCAGTCAACTGCGGACGCTTCTGCCATTGTTCCATGACCAACCGGAACTCATTCAACTCTTGGGACAAAAAGCGCGGCAGCGAGCGCTAGAGCGCTATAGTCTTAGCCGCAATATTACAGCTTTGGAACAGCTTTATGACAAAGTTTTGCAGCAGTCTCAGTCCCGACTGCGGTTAAAGACTTTAAAGGACTCATTCTACCGCTAGGTCTCGGAGAGTATCTTTTTGGGTAATCGTATATGGGGACGGAGGGACTTGAACCCTCACGACTTTATCAGTCAACGGATTTTCACTCTCCCGCTGCTTTCGCAACTACCCTGGAGCTAGATTCCAGAGGTTTTAAGAGTTGGACTCTCCCTTTACCCACGCCTTCACGTTGGGGTAGCTCCCGTCGAGTCTCTGCACCTTCCGAATAGCTTTAAGGTTGGGTCCCCACCTGGGGGATGTTTAGGTTTTGAGTCGATATAAACTCAAAATTCAAAACTCACAACTCACTCGGCTTGGCTCAGGATTGCCTTGTCTAATCCTAGATTTAGGTTTCCCTGAATTTGAGAGCATTCACTTGACAGATTACTCCAGTCAAGGCTCAGTTGTCTAAGTCCGCAGCGTCTACCATTCCGCCACGTCCCCATTCGTTTGTGCCTACAGCCTATCTAATTTCATCATTATTCAAGGGTTCAGCGCAACTCTAGTGTGCCACAACACGTGAACTTTCAATGAAGTTTTTTTCGTGCCTATGCCACTGCTGAAGCTTTGGGCCGAGCAAAATCATTCGACCTGCAGAGGTTTGTAGAGCACTGGTGACAACGACTGATAGTTCGTCACCCACATTGTTCCGTGCTTCTTCAACCACTACCATGGTGCCGTCTTCTAGGTAACCAACCCCCTGAGCAGGTTCCTTACCTTCTCGGACAATCTTAATTTCAATGTTGTCACCAGGTAGGTAAATGGGGCGAAGAGTTTTGGCAAGGTCGTTCACATTCAAGACCGGACCTTCTGAAAACTAGCAACCTTATTTAAGTTGTAGTCAGTCGTCAGAAGAGTACCGTTGATATCCTGAGCCAATCGCACTAATTTGGCATCTACTGTTCCACTCTCTTCATAATCGTCTGGACAAATGACAATCCGTTCTGGGTAGGCTTCCTTGAGCCGGTTCAAGATGTCCAGCCCGCGCCGACCTCGCATGCGCTTTTGATCATTAGCAGCATCGGCAACGGTTTGTAGCTCTTGTAGGACGAATTGAGGCACTAGAATCTGACCTTCGATAAACCCAGTACTAAGGAGTTCTTCAATGCGGCCATCAATAATACAGCTCGTATCAAGAATTTTTGCAGAAGCACGTTTTAGTGTTCCTTCAGCGATTAACATCGTTTCAACGCTGTGAGGATTGATCAGTCGTAGGAGAGCCCGCCCGTGGGTATCTGCCAAGTTAACGCCGGAATAGGCAAAAATTACGCTCCCCAGAATCGCAGCTAGTGGCTTAATAAAGCTCAGCTCTTGTGGAATCGGCAACAGAAAAATTGGCGCTAATAATAAATTAGCAACCAGTAAACCGATTACCAGACCTACAGCTCGGCTGAGGAGAAGATCTGTCGGCATTGTGTGAATTCGTGCTTCTAAGCGTCGATAACCAGTTTGAGCGGTTACACCGAAGGGGATGCCAATCAAGCCTCCGAAGCAGGTCGTGACCCAACGTAAACCGTCAAGGTTGTCCACCTGCTTGAGAACATTGGTCGGCAGTAACTCAACACCATGAAAGCCAAAGCTTGCCCCTGCAATCAAGAATAATGAAATAATAATGGCGTCAAGCATACTTTCAGCCCACTGTGTATAGGTTTAATTCCAACTAGGAATTGAGGACAGTTGGGAAACAGTCTAAACAGTTTGAGACTTAGTTCTTCACTCATTATAATATTTACAGTTCTTAATATTTTGAGCAAATTTTATGCCTACTACCAACTATTTCTCAAGGATTATAGTCAATTGTTAAACTGAGAACACCCTAATTCTACAACGCAGGACTTGGTGTTGAATGCCCCATCAGCAGTCAGTTCGCAAGGCTAGCGAACTAGTCTTTTCTGCAATTCCTGGTTCTGCTTACGTTCATATTCCTTTCTGCCGTAGGCGTTGTTATTACTGCGACTTCCCTGTAGCGATCGTGGGGGACAAGTTGCGGGGGGAAGTCTCGGGGGCGATCGCTCAGTACGTAGACGTTCTCTGCCGTGAGGTCGCGATTACAGCTAAGTTCCAGCAGCCCCTCACCACTGTCTTCTTTGGTGGCGGCACGCCTTCATTACTCTCTGTAGCCCAATTGGAACAGGTCCTTAATAGTTTGGACCAGCACTTTGGGATAAAAGCTGGAGCTGAAGTGTCTATGGAAATTGATCCAGGGACGTTTACTCTAGAGCAGCTTCAGGGCTACCGAGCTGCTGGAGTCAATCGGGTGAGTCTGGGTGTCCAGTCCTTCCAGCCCCACCTCCTGGAACTCTGCGGGCGATCGCATACCGTTGACGAAATCTATCTAGCAGTAGAGTTAATTGACCAAGCTGAATTGACGAATTTTGGTTTGGATTTAATCTCTGGTTTGCCCCATCAAACCCTTGAGCAGTGGCAGACCTCTCTGGAAGCAGCTGTGGCGCTGGCACCCAGTCATCTCTCAACGTATGATCTGACGATTGAATCGGTTACTGCCTTTGGTCGTCGCTACCAACCCGGCAATCAGC
Source organism: Thermosynechococcaceae cyanobacterium YX3bin19 (assembly GCA_030447595.1). Lineage (GTDB taxonomy): Bacteria > Cyanobacteriota > Cyanobacteriia > Thermosynechococcales > Thermosynechococcaceae > JAUJON01. The sequence continues at coordinate 38,010 of JAUJON010000007.1, read as the reverse complement.
CTCTACCCACAGAGGATACTACCGCTCAAATGTACCGCCTAGCCGCACAGGTTCTGCCCGAAGCAGGGTATGAGCACTATGAAGTGTCTAACTATGCACGTCCCGGCTACCAGTGCCGCCACAACCGGGTGTACTGGAGAAATGAACCTTACTACGGTTTTGGCATGGGAGCCGCAAGTTACACTCAGCAGCAGCGCTTTACCCGGCCTCGCAAGCGCCAGGAGTATTTTGAGTGGGTAGAATCCCTAGCCGCTTCCGGAGGGGTAATTTGTGCTCCAAAAAATACAAAAACTGACGTGCTGCTGGAAACGTTAATGCTAGGTTTGCGCCTCGCTGAGGGTTTAAAGGTAGAAGACCTGGAACAACAGTTTGGTGAATCTGTGGCGCAGCAAATTTTAGCCTGCTTAACATCTTACAAGTTGCTAGGTTGGGTAGAACTGCCATCACCTCACCTGTCTAAGGGGCGGATTCGCCTCAGTGATCCGGAGGGCTTTCTATTTTCCAATGTCATCCTCAGTAGTTTATGGGCGGAGCTAGACCCCAGTTAAGATATTCCTAATCTTGGCCTGTACTTCTGGGTGCAGTATCAGAAACACAACCACTGCGATAGTCTCGTAACCAGGTCCGAATAGCCTGCGCTAAACTACCCTCGCTGCTGTCCTGGGGAGGGGAAGGTGGGTACCCCTCCGGGTAGGGACTTACCATTGAGTACATCAGGGCTAACCGCCAGGTACTCTCTGTTCGAGCCAAAAATAACCAGTGATAAAGCTGTAGCTGGACTGATTTGCTTCCCTGGTAGTTGCGTTCCAGGGTAGTAAAAAAAATCTGGTAAGGAGCTTCCCTATCTGTTAAATTCCCTGAGGCTGCTGCCCGCTGGCCTGGACCCAGGGGTAAAGGTTTGAAATCTGGACGGCTAGCCGCGATTACGTAGTTATTAGGAATCCCCAGGCGTATATGGGCACGATTCGCATAGTTAGGTAAATCTGCTAATAGCTCAGTTGTCAGTACCTCTAGCTCAGACGGACAAAGGGGAGGCGTCAGACCGGGTGAGGGGGTCTCTGCTTTAGCAGGCATCAAAATAGCTCCAGTGCCTAACAGGACGTTGCAACACAATAAGAGCCTCCAGCCAAATTTTCCCATTGGGTATCCTCAAGTGGGAGTTAAGGAGCTGCTGCCAGCTCCTGGCAAATCTGCTCGAAAGCAGCACTAGGATCTGCCACAGCCGTAATCGGTCGTCCAATCACTAGATAATCGGCTCCTAATTGCCTAGCCGCCGCCGGAGTCAGGGAACGTCGCTGGTCCCCTACTCCAGAGCCAAGGGGCCGCACACCCGGACAAACTAGCAAAAATGATTCCCCGCAAACTTGCCGCAGTTGTTCTACTTCTTGGGGGGAACAAACTGCACCGTTAAGGCCACTTCTTTGAGCCAGCAGTGCCATGTGCAGCACGTATTCTGACAATTCCAAGGGAATTTTCAGATCAAAAGCTAGCTCCCGTGAGGAAAGGCTGGTCAAGACAGTAATCGCAATTAGGGCGGGTGGTGACAAACCTGCTTCCTGGGCGCCGACGGCGATCGCGGCCTGGGCTGCCTGCAAAGCTGGCCTACCCGCTGTGGCGTGAATAGTCAATAGATCTACCCCATAGCGTGCTGCTGCCCGGCAAGCTCCGGCGACGGTGTTGGGAATATCGTGCAGTTTGAGATCTAAAAAAATTCGTTTCTGCCGTGATTTGAGAATGTTCAGGATGGATGGACCACAACTGACAAACAGTTCCAGGCCCACTTTCCAAAATGTAACTTTAGGTAATTGATTGATGAGGGCGATTGCTGCCTCCTCAGTCGCTACATCCAACGGTACAATAATCCGCTCAGCTGGGGAGAGATGATCAGGGGGAAACTGAGTGGATGAAATCACAGGGCAAACAAGGTATTTGGGCTTAGGAAAATCATGCAGAGGTCTATGTCACAGCCCCATCGGTGTGACAAGGAAGTCATTTTCTGGCTGGTTTGGTAACTATTTTCAAGTAAAAGGACTGAGTACATCCTCTTTGGCAGCGGTACCTGGCTAGCATTCTTTCGTCGTAATCCTGATTCCACAGGTTGAGAAATCACCTGCCGCGTGGACATTGGCATCGATCTGGCGAGGGAGCAATTTTGCTCTACAAAATAAACCGCACAAATTTTTTCTTCCCCACTTGCAAAATCTTGTCTTCTAGCTCATCCACAGATTTAAAGGTTAAATCTACTTCCTCAACCCGTTTGCCATCTAGTTTGACGGCTCCGCCCTGAATTTGCCGCCGAGATTCGCTGCTGCTTGAGCAGAGCCCACTGGCACTGATCAGGTAAAACAACTTAGCAGGAAACTGAACCTGGGAGAGAGAAAACTCTGGGACGACACTGGCGGTTACTTGAGACTGAGGCTGGACGACACTGGCGGTTACTTGAAACTGAGGCTGGACGACACTGTCGGTTGCTTGAGACTGAGGCTGGACGACACTGGCGGTTGCTTGAAACTGAGGCTGGACGACCCCCATCACTAAGGCAGCTGCTGCCCGCTGTGCCTGCTGGGCAACTGCTTCACCGTGGTACTGGCGAACGATTTCAGAGGCCAGCAACTTCTGGCGCTTGCGGGGAGCCTGTGGCAACGTATCTAGGGGCAGGTCCGTTAGCAACTCAAAGTACTGCTCTAAGACAGAATCGGGGGTTTTCTCTAGCTTGGAGTACATCGTCAGGGGGGGGTCTGCTAGCCCCACGTAGTTGTTAAGGGACTTGGACATCTTTTGTACCCCATCTGTTCCTGGAAGAATCGGCATCAGGAGGCCAAACTGGGGGGTTTGCTTGAAGTACCGCTGCAGGTCACGTCCGACAGCAATGTTGAACTTTTGATCCGTTGCCCCTAACTCCACATCTGCCTGCACGGCAACCGAGTCATACCCCTGCATCATTGGGTAGAGAAATTCATGGAGATAAACCGGCTGGCCCTGCTCGTAACGCTCCGCAAACCCTTCTTTAGCCAGCATCTGTCCCACGGTCATAGTGGTGAGTAGTTCTGATATTTTTCCCAGATCAAGCTTAGACAACCACTCTGAGTTATAGCGAACCTCTAATCTTCCGGGAGTATTAAAGTCTAAAATCAGTTTTAGCTGGTCAAGATAGGTTTGAGCATTGTCGGCTACCTCGGCTGCGCTTAACTGGCGACGCACTTCTGATTTTCCCGATGGATCGCCGATTTGGGCAGTAAAGTCGCCAATAATTAGAACGGCTCTATGTCCCGCATCTTGGAAGGCCCGTAGCTTACGGATGGGAATGCTATGTCCAAGGTGAATCTCTGCACCTGTAGGGATCAATGCCAAACTTGACTCTCAATGGTTCTTGGGCTGAGACTAGTCGCAGAGCCAGGTTTTCTCGCGGGTCATCTGACTCAGGGCTATTCGGGAATATTTCACTGACACCCCGCCGTAATAGTAAAGGAACTGTAACCATGGGCTAATCAACGACTATTTGCTAAGTTCACACTGGACAACTCAAATTTTGATGAAGGGACAGTTTTCCTAATCCTGAGGGTACAATTGTTTACTTCAGGCTCAGTAGGCTGAATATTATAATTGCGACATTTGCCGAACATAAAGCCTTACTGCAACAACTTTATTGTCACTTAGATAGCTAAGCTTACCTAATACTAAGTTTTCTGAGGATTGTAAGCGTGCCCAGCGTCAACAATTGCTATCGAAATTGAACTCGCTTCTTCTAGCCCCCGAGTCAGTGGGGGTTGATCGATGCTAATAACGTGTTTGCGCTCGTTCTGCTTTTTTTCTTGAGGAGTTGTCGTGTCATCTAATACCGTAAGCCAAAAGCATCAAAAGCCTCCTAAGACTTCAGAACCTTTAGAGTTTGTTCAGTCTATCGGGAAGATTGCTGGAACAACCATGCTTGGGGTAACAATGCTGGCTAGCGCTGCGATCGCTGGAGGACTGGTTGGTTTGGCAATCAGCTTTCGCAACCTGCCTGATGTCCGTTCTCTTCAAGGGTATGCCCCAAACGAGACCACCTATATCTATGACATTAAAGGTAAACCACTTGCCAGTGTTCACGATGAAGCGAACCGAGAAGTTGTGCCCTAAGTAAAATTTCTCCCCATCTGAAGCGGGCAGTTTTGGCGATTGAAGACAGCAACTTCTATCATCACCACGGCATCAACCCGGTCGGTGTCGTTCGCGCCTCAATCAAAAACTTCCAGCAGGGTAGAACCGTTGAGGGTGGTTCTACCTTAACCATGCAGCTGGTGAAAAACCTGTTTTTATCCCCAGAGCGGGCTCTCAGCCGGAAGGCGGCAGAGGCAGTTCTAGCCCTGCGGCTTGAGCAGATCTTCAAAAACCAGATTTTAGAGATGTATCTCAATCAGGTCTATTGGGGGCATAACACCTATGGGGTGGAAACAGCGGCCCAAAGCTACTTCAATAAGCCTGCAGAGAAATTAAACCTGGCTGAGGCTAGTATGATGGCTGGCATTGTCCAGGCTCCAGAAGAATTTAGCCCCTTTATCAGCTATGAGCTAGCTAAGCAGCGACAGGCTTTAGTGCTCAACCGGATGGAACAACTGAACTGGATTACCCCAGCGGAGGCACAGCTCTCAGCCAGCCGATTCACTTAGGTAAGGTCACCTCCTTTCGCAGAAGTCAGCCCCCTACGTTACAAATGGCGTGGTCCAGGAACTCAATAAGCGCTTTGGTCGTGAAGCGGTCCTTAAAGGGCATGCGGATCCAGACCACAGTAGACACAAGACTACAAAGATTGCTGAGGATACAGTCCGCCGGGGCCATGAGAGGTTATTAGGTTCTGGTATTTATGCAGATCAGATGGCCTTGGTTGCGGTCGATCCGCGGACTCTACTTTGTTAAAGCGATCGTGGGTGGCGTTGACCAGGAGAAGAGCCAGTTCAACCGCGCTACTCAAGCCTTCCGCCAGCCCGGTTCTGCCTTTAAGCCCTTTGTCTATTACACAGCGTTTGCTTCCGGTAAATACACCCCAGAATCAACTGTTGATGACAGCCCGGTTAGCTATCCAGATGGGGACAAAATTTACTCACCAAGAAACTACGATGGCTCGTTCCGAGGTCCAATGCCAATTCGTACAGCTCTAGCACTGTCACGAAACATCCCAGCGATTAAGCTTGGGCAGGCAGTCTCGATTAGCAAAGTTGTTGAAGTCTGTCGCACCTTAGGCATTGAAAGCCCAATTGAGCCTGTGACCTCTTTACCGTTGGGGTCAGTTGACTTAACCCCTCTAGAAATGGCGAGTGCCTACGCAACATTTGCTAACAACGGCTGGCAGTCAGACACAACAATGATTGTACGAGTGACTGATCGAAGTGGTCGTCTACTCTTGGATAACACTCCCAAGCCTCAACTCGTGCTTGACCCTTGGGCTGCAGCTTCCTTAAATAGTGCGTAAAGGATGTAATTAACAACGGTACTGGGGTAGCAGCACAAATTGGCCGACCGGCGGCAGGCAAAACGGGTACAGCCTCCTCTGAGCGAGATATCTGGTTTGTCGGCTATGTCCCAGTTAGCTACTGCTGTCTGGGTTGGCAATGATAATTACGCACCCCTAGGCGGTGGAGCAACAGGCGGCGGATTTGTAGCTCCAATTTGGCGAGACTTTATGAGCAAGGCTCTTAAAGGAGTACCTGTGCAAAACTTTACACCTGCCTCTAAGTTTGAGCGCCTAATCCCTAGAAAAAGCTGACAACTGAAGTAGAGTTTGCTCAAGTAAGCCAAGATAAGGAACACTTACAATATAAATAACTACATCCATTAAGAAAGTTTTCTTATGCCTCCTCGTTGGCCGCGGCAACCTGATCGTCGAGATCCTGCTTATCGTCGTTTGGCAGATCGAATGAATTTTGCAGTTCACGTAGCCGCCTTTGCTGCTGGTAATTCTACTCTTTGGTTCTTCCGGTTGATCCAAAAAGAGGCATGGCCTTGGGTTTTCTGGCTCACTGGCGGATGGGCAGCCATACTGCTTGTTCATGGTATTTATATATTCGCTGTTGCGGATTACAGTGATCCCCACGCGCTTGGGGCTGAGGCGAACCTAAAGTTAAGTCTGTTGATACCACGGCAAAGCCGCTTAATTAGTAGGTTTGAACTTTTTCGACTGGCTTATTAGCTTCCTTAAAAAATCTAGTTGTGTTTAAAATTGATTTGTTCTTATGGCTAAATCAAATATGACCGAAAATATTGAAGCACTAGCAGCAGAAATTGGTCAGAATGTCTACATTGATGTTGCGAAATGGCATCTCTTTCTAGCAGATGCTCACCTTCATACTGAGCTGGCCGAGCGGCTGTATCCAATGGTGCAATCTAACTCATTGGCAGAAAACCAAATTAGGCAGGTCCTTGCTGATATTTCAGTCCAGCTAGGGTGGTCAACGAGAAGTTCCGTTGGTAGATCTTGTACCTAAGCAGTGTCAGAGGACTTTGATGGACATTTTGGAAGAATATCAGCGCAATCTTTGAAAGCCTGCTGATTGAGCTTTGCCCATACCAATCTCTTCTGTTTATTCAGTCCAGATATTAACTATGAACCTGGATGAGTTTACTCGCTTAACGGAACAGGAAAGTCTTTTGCTTAATCTACCTTCAGCACTCCAGGATTGTGGTATGCCAAACAAGGTGACTGGGAAAAAGCGCACCAACTTATCCAAAATGCCAGCGATGTTGACAGTGCTTGGGTTCATGCCTACCTGCACCGAGTAGAGGGCGACTTGGGCAACGCCCGTTACTGGTATAGGCGTGCTGGACAGTCAGAGTTTAAGGCAGACCTGAATCAGAGTGGGAGCAGATTACTAAGGCTATGCTCAGCGGGACTTAGAAGGTTGGCAAAACTGATGGCTGATACTGTTTAACTGCCATCTTCTGTTTTTTCGACTTTAAACGGGTATCTTAATGGCAAATTACGCCTGTTATTGTAGCGTTGAACTTCACCTGTTCAATGCCCTCGGGCCGGTGAATTGTTAAGTCGCCCTGAATTAAAGTGGAAAAAGGCGGCAGGACCTCTTACCAAAAGAATCAACACTCCTATCCCCCTAGCCTTAACTTGTGTAGACCAGCTTGCCAGTTTTGGGCAAAGGTTACACAGGTGTGTCTATTCCTCAAAGGGCAATGGCCGCTTCGTTATCTGGCTTATTAGTCCTTATAGGAGCTATTGACTTAGTCTTTGGAGGAGCCTGGTTGAGCGCTGAAGCTATTTTCAATCAAGACGTTGCTTAGGGTTACTTCTGCTGCAAAAGTAATTCTGTAACCTGAACTACCCTATAGCTCCAACGAATAAACTTTCTGCTTAGTTGCAACCGAATTTAGAATTTAACGTGGATATAACGGCAGATGGCCTCATCGCTACCAGAAATCAAGCTGTCGGAACTTTTTCACAGTTCCCTCGACTTAACCCTAGTTGCTAAGCTTAAGTACTCAGTAAGCTTCTCTATCCCAAGCGCGCGCCCACTCGGTGTGGGGGCTCACTTCAGCAGCTCCTACAAAGCAAGGGGGGGTACGATGGGCTCAAAGTTGTGGTTGATGCTGGAGCTCGCTCTATTCTTGCTAAAGCTATCTAGGCTTGTGTTGAAAAGTCACTTTAGCGCAACACTAAGGATAGTGATTCCGGCCTTAAGCATTTTTGCACTTAGGTAATTCCTAGTTTTACAAAAGTCAAACAAAAGACGTGCAAGTTTTGTGAGAAAGGCTACAATCGGGAAGGTCTCAGAGAGGTCCGCTAGCTTTAAAGGGCTGAACTGGGTGATATTCGCTTTTACCAGTTGAGCGAATTCGTTTCCAGCAGTCTTAATAGCCGTGCTTGCTAGCTTTCTGAGTCTAGAAATGGATAGTTTTGCTTTACATATAGACGCACAAAGTTCCCCTGTTGTTCATTAGGGAGTATGAGGAATCCGGCATGACCCAGGCCAATAACGTACTTGAGACACTTGACCAATCTGATAGCCAGTTAGAGAGCCTTCTAGTTGAGGGACTAGAGGAAGATGATCAAGAGGATTCTTTAGATACACAACCTGATGAGGATGAGGGCAAAGTTAGTAAATCTAAGACTGCCCGCCGCCGCGGTCAAGCAAAAAAGAAGCACTACACTGAAGATTCCATCCGTCTATACTTGCAGGAAATTGGCCGTATTCGACTCCTCCGCGCAGATGAGGAGATTGAGCTAGCCCGTAAGATTGCTGACTTGCTCCAGCTAGAGAGAATTCGCGACGATCTGTTTGTTGAGCTTGACCGAGATCCCTATGATCAGGAATGGGCTGGTGCTGTTGATATGCCAGTACAGGCCTTTCGGCATCGCCTGCACTTGGGCCGGCGAGCAAAGGACAAGATGGTGCAGTCAAACCTGCGTTTGGTTGTTTCGATCGCCAAGAAATACATGAACCGGGGGCTTTCTTTCCAAGATTTGATTCAGGAAGGTAGCCTGGGTCTTATCCGGGCAGCAGAAAAATTTGACCACGAAAAGGGATACAAGTTTTCCACCTATGCAACCTGGTGGATTCGTCAAGCTATTACCCGGGCGATCGCAGACCAATCTCGGACAATTCGTCTGCCTGTTCACCTTTATGAAACGATTTCCAGGATTAAGAAGACAACGAAGCTGCTTTCTCAAGAAATGGGACGTAAACCTACTGAGGAAGAAATTGCAACTCGGATGGAGATGACGATTGAAAAGCTTCGCTTCATTGCTAAATCTGCCCAGCTACCGATTTCTCTAGAGACACCCATTGGCAAAGAGGAAGATTCTCGCTTAGGCGACTTTATTGAGTCAGACGGCGAAACACCAGAAGATCAAGTCTCTAAGAATTTACTCAGAGAAGACTTAGAAAGTGTTCTAGATACCCTTAGCCCTCGCGAGCGCGATGTCTTAAAGCTACGCTATGGTTTAGACGATGGGCGCATGAAGACCTTAGAGGAGATTGGTCAGATATTTAATGTTACACGTGAACGAATTCGTCAAATTGAAGCTAAAGCCTTACGAAAGCTTCGCCACCCGAACCGAAACAGTGTTTTGAAAGAGTACGTTCGCTAGCCGAAGTTATTTAAGCAGTTAATGAAAAAGCAGGAGACTTTTTTTACAGTCCCTGCCTTTTCATTAAGTTGTCTAGTTATATATGAACTAGACTAAGCCCCAAAAATGGAGTAAACCCTGGCCTGTCGTTAGTTCAATAATTACTGCCGCAGCAAAGCCGATCATTGCTAGACGGCCATTCCACAGCTCAGCACTAGGGTTGGAACCAAATTCCCACTTACCGGCGAAGTCGCCATACTCACGGCGAGCCTGATTATCTGGATAGCTTGTTGCTTTCTTGGTATCTTGCATAGCCTGGTTTTCCTCTGTTTTTTACTTGTTGGCTAACGTGATGTTTTAAGTTAAGAAAAAATACTTAATTCGTGTAAGGGAGACTAGATAAGCCCCAAGAAGTGAAGTACACCTTGACCAGTCGTTAGCTCAACAATAAGTAATGCAGCAAAGCCGACCATTGCTAAACGACCGTTCCACAGTTCGGCACTAGGATTTGACCCAAACTGCCATTTGGTAGCATACTCACCATACTCACGATCAAACTGATTATCCGGATAGGCTTTGGTCTTCTGTGTATTTTGCATACCTGATATCTCAACCCACTCTACTTGTAAACTAATGTAACGCACCCTTGGTTTCAGTGCAACATCTCTTTACAATATCTACCTTAAGATAGGGCAGTTAGGCTTAGAACTCGCAAAGGCTGTATTCGTTACTATCTTGCAGGTGCCAGCAAAGAGAGAAGGAGAGAGCAGGACTTAAGCGGAGCTAGGTAGCAAGCGTTGCCAGGCCAGCTCTTGAGTCTCCTTATTCTGATGCCAGCGTAGTAGGTAACGGGCAGGTTGACCAAGGGAAAATCCAGGCAGGTTAATTGCTTTGCGCGGTGCTTCTGTTGCCAGGGCGATCGCAGTTTCGACAGAGCACAAGCCCCAGCGGACTAGGTTTTGCACCCCGCTAAGCAGCGAAAGGGTGGTACCAGAAAGAGTACCGTCCGGCAACCGGGCTGTACCTTGAGTGACTGTAATCTGCCGAGTATCCCAAGGATAAATTCCCTCTGGTAATCCTAGGGGGGCAAGGGCATCACTGACTAAAAAAATTCCCGCTTCTCCACTAGCTCTTAGAAGTAGCTCAATCATCATGGGACAGATGTGTTGACCATCGGCAATCAGACCACACCAAACATGCGGGTTCAAAATTGCGGCACCGAGTAGTCCAGGTTGACGATGATGCAGCCCCGGCATAGCATTAAACGCGTGGGTAACCATTGAAGCTCCTTGCGTAAACGCTGCTTCTGCTTGCAACGCCGTTGCTAAAGAATGGCCTAGACTGACCACGATTCCGAGTGAACGCAGGTAGGCAATAGTGTCACCCGAAGGATCTAGCTCTGGAGCTAGGGTGATCACTTTCACCTGATGAGAATAGTCTCCTAGAACTCGCTTGACTCGTTCAACACTCAGGGGCAGTAGATAGTCTGCAGGGTGAGCACCCCGCTTCTGAAGATTCAGGAAAGGTCCTTCTAAATGTGCGCCTAAAATTTGGGCCGCTGGCTGGCTCGGATCTGGAGAGAAGTTAGCTAAAGTAGCTAGGCTTTGCTGAATCTTCCCCACAGAGGTGGTAACAATGGTTGGCAAGAAACTATCAATGCCTTGATGCCAGAGAAATTGACAAATTTCCTGCAAAGTTCCATAGTGCTCTGGGCCCAGGTCAGGAAAAGAGAGACCCAGAGCGCCATTAATCTGTAAGTCCGTACCACCTAAAGAAAGCCAATCCCCAGCAAAATCTAAAACCTTGGTATCCAACTCAGGTTTTGCTGTTTCTACTGGTTGAATTGTCTCGATTAAACCTTGGTTATCGATCCAAACTTGTTGTAAGCCATCATACCCTGGCACAAGAGCCTGTGTAATCCAGGTATTAACCAATTTAGTCCAATCAGCAGTTGTAATCATTGATTGTTTAGAAAAACTATACGGGTGTCAGGCGCTAGGTATTTCGCAGAGCCTTAATTAGCTGTAGTCTAATTCGCTCACGCCACCGTTATAGCTAATCTCAATCAATGCCAATTTGATAGTCGCAATTGGCAGTCTACGAAACCCACTCAACTGAGGAGGAAATTAGCGACTAGCTGGCTTGGGGTGCCTCTGCGCGAGGGCGTTTCTGGAGCGTTTCTTCAACCTTGTCTCTAGTATTGGTTGACTCAACCATACTGATTGGAGAAAGCTCAATATGATTCAACAGAGTGGTAACAAAAGCAAATAGTAAAAAGGGTAGAGAAATGACCAGAACCAACCCACTTGCTAAAAGTGCATAGGTTGGTTTTGCCATTAGTGCCAAGGATGAGGCCAAACCTAAGAAAATTACGATCAGCCAGATGATTACTTGGGCATAAATATCCCCAAAGCTGAGCGTGCAGGCCAAACGATACTTTTGGAGTCCGTTCATAACTATCACCCTTATATAAGTTCAAGATTGATTGAATACTTTGGTCTTAGAAGCCTGGGCACGGTTGTAAAGCAATTAAATTGTAAACGGTTTTTTTCACATTCTTGACAAAACGCAATAAATTGATAGAGTTCGGCGGTTTCAAAAGACTGAGACTGGCCAACTAAATTCCCCGACCAGCCTAAGAGCTAACCAGGATGGATGCGAGGGGGCCTGACTGTTCTCACTCACACCGGCAAGATTACTCGCACCGTGGTTCCTTGACCGAGTCCACTCTTGATTAAAAATTCTCCCCCGTGTAATTCTGCCAAACGTTTGGCAATGATCAGGCCCAATCCAGAGCCCTGTTGCTCGTAGAACCGCCGCTCAAACTGCATGTAAGCGCCCAGATCGGCAATCTGGCTTGTGCTCATGCCTCGCCCTTGGTCAGTAACCTGGAGGATAAAGCGATGGTTGTGCGATAGGCTAGTGATGCGAACGGGGGTTCCAGCAGGCGAATACTTGAAGGCGTTATCAACCAGTTCTTCAACTAGTTTCCCTAAGTTTATTTCAGAAATCTGAACTGCTACCTGCTGCAGCTTCAACTTTAAGTCTGCTTCACGACCAAACTGTTTAGCCTGGCGAGTGGCAATATTTCTAATCACAGACTTGGGGTAGGGAGTCCGGCCGTGCTGTAAGTCTTTGATTCGTTCTGGATCTCTAGCTGCGATCTCAAGCTTTGCGTACACCAAAAAGTTCTGAATCAGCCGATGTAACCGTTCAGCACCTGTGTGGAGCATCCCAGCCATCTCTGAAATCACTTGTCGATCTAGAGAATGGGCTTCGCTGATCAAAATTTCTGAGGAGCAAAGCATCGTGTTTAGAGGTGTCAACAGCTCATGGGGAAGGGTTAAGGTGATGCTACTACGCAAATTGTCTAGCTTTTGTTGAGACTGCTTGGCAACGGCCTGCTGTTTTTTCAGCCGAGTCGCGATCGCGCTCAGTAATTCCTCTGGAGTAAACGGCTTGGTGAGGTAATCGTCTGCTCCTTGTTCCATACCCTGGCAACTGCAGATCAGAGTGAGTTGCTTTGGTAGTAAGTAAGATAAAGGGAATGTTTGCAGTTGAGGCATTCTGCTGCAGTACATTCAGGACACCATAACCATCTAGTTCCGGCATCATCACGTCACATAGAATCAAATCAGGCAGGTAGTCCTGGGCTAGCTGTACCCCAACTCGGCCATTTTCGGCACCAATGGCGTCAAAGTTCTCAGCTTCCAGGAGCTCTAGAACGCCCGCCCGCACTAACTCTTCATTTTCAATGACCAGAATTTTCATCTGCTGCACTCCAGCGCCGTGGCAGTGTGACTGTAATGCTTGTACCAATGCCAACTTTGCTATGGATGGTAAAACAACCGCCATGCAGATCGACACACTTTTTCACGATGGCTAATCCTAAACCCGTACCAGGGATATTGCCGACATTGGTAGCCCGGTGGAAGGACTCAAATAGCCGGGGTTGATCTTCTAGAGGGATGCCAATTCCTTCATCTTCCACCCGAAATACTACCTCACTGTCCTGGCAGACCAGCGCAAACTGGATTCTGCTGCCTGGGGGTGAATATTTGATCGCGTTAGAAAGCAGGTTGATCAGGATATGTCGCAGCAGTTTTACATCCATGCGGGCAACGCTGCACTGGCCTTGATAGCTAAAGGCAATCACATGCTGGCTGCCATCGCCCAACTGTATTTCTTCCACCAGTTCGTGGCAAAGCTGCTCTAGATTTAATGGTGCCGGGTTAAAGGGAAGCTTCTTCGCTTCGGCTCTCCCCAACGTTAGAACGTCTTCGAGCAGCTGCGTCATATTCCTGCAGGCTTCTTGAATTCGGTGGAGATACTGGTGTTTTTTCTCCTCGGACCATCGGTAGCTGTAGCGCTCCAGCAAGCCAGCAGACAGCAAAATAGTACTTAGGGGTGTGCGGAACTCGTGGGAGGTCATCGATACAAAGCGGGACTTGAGTTCGCTCAGTTCTTTTTCCTTAGCTAGGGCATTGCGAACTTCCGCTTCCACACGCTTGCGTTCCGCTTCGCGGCGCTTCGCTTCAGAGATATCGCGAAAAATTCCCCGCAAATAAATACACTGGTCGCTTTCAAACTGACAGTTAATACTTCCCTCCAGGGCGAGAGTGCTACCACTCTTAGTGACAAACATCACCTCGACTCGGCACCCTTCTCCGGTTTGTACTGATTCCAGCGCTGCGAGATAGTGGGTCCGGCTATCTGGGTGGACAATATCCAGTAGCGACAGGTGCTCAATTTCAGCTTCACTATAGTTGAGCGTTTCCCGCCAGGTCCGATTCACGTAAAGAAACTGGCCACTAAGGGAAACAATCTGAATCAAATCGTTAGCATTGTCAAAGAAATCCCGCAGCTGTTTTTCACTTTCTCGAAGTTCGGACTCTGCTCGCCGCCGCTCAGCAACTTCGCATCGGAGCCGCTCGTTGGTTTTGCTGAGTTCGACTGTCCGCTCCTTGACTCTTAGCTCTAACTCCTCCTTCGCTTTTTGCAGGGCTACCTCTGCCTGTTTAGCAGGGGTAATATCTCGGGCAATTCCCTCAATGGCGACCAAGTTTCCAGCCTCATCCCAGAGGGGCACATGACGTTGCTCTAACCAGATGATTTCTCCGTTCCGACAGACCCAGCGCAGAACCGCAGAGCGGGCCAAACCGGCTGGTGTACAAGTCAATTGCTGCAGCAGTTGTCGATCTGCCTGGTAAATTTGCTGGAAAACCAGGTCGGGATTGGTATAAAAGGCTTCTGGCGCGTAACCAGTAATGGTCATTACCGCCGGACTGACATATTCAAACCCCTGTGTGGGAGCAAAACGGTAGCAGTAAATGATGTCTTGGGCGTTTTCTGCGAGGAGGCGGAAGCGCTCCTCGCTAGCTTGCAGGGCCGTCTCTGTGCGGCGCTTTTCATCTCGTAGCCTTTTAGCCTGTAGCGCTTGCCTGACAGCCTGACCTAGCCGAGTTAACCGGTCTTTTAACAGGTAGTCCGAGGCTCCCTGTTTCATGCACTCCACCACCGCTTCCTCACTGACGGTGCCAGTAACGATAATAAAGGGAATATCGAGCCTGTGCTTCTGCAAAAGATTTAGGGCCCGCAGCGCATTAAATTGAGGCAAGGTGTAGTCTGCAAGAATGATGTCAAGGTCTGGGTGCAGTTGAGCCAGGTAGTCTACCTCGGTCTCTGCATACTGCCAGTCCAGGTCAAAACCATCCCGCTGCAGTTCACACAGCAGGAGTTCAATGTCGGCAGGTCGGTCCTCAAGAATTAAAACACGAAGATAAGCAGACATAATGGCCTCCTCGTAAAGCGTTAGCGCAGCAGGAGTGCTCGGATGGGCTAACGCTAGGGATTGGCTCGGACACTAAAGGCACGTCAGCGATCGTAATTTATTTAGAAACTTTCGGTGGCAGTCAGCTACAAAGGTTTACGACCGGCTGTTTGTGCTCGATGAATTAACTTTTCTAAAAATCTTCCAGAATCCATTCAGTTGCCCGAACTCCGAGTTCTAAGGGAATGCTGATCGCTTTCCCCGGGGGCGATCGCGGTCTGGTGAATATAGGCTTGAACTTGTGTGGTTCCCCCCAAGCCTGCAGGTAGTTTGCAACAGTTTCTAAGTGGGCAAAGTACTCGGCTTAGTTTCTGGATCTCCAGACGTCCCCGATATGGGTCGTCGCCAATTTATGAATTTTCTGACCTTTGGTACTATCACTGGTACAGTGCTAGGAGCGCTTTATCCTGTAGTCAAGTATTTCATTCCACCCTCAAGCGGAGCCAGCGGTGGTGGTGTTACGGCTAAGGATGCCCTGGGTAACAACGTTGTTGTCAGTGAATTCCTGGCTAAGCACGCTCCTGGAGAGCGAGTCCTTACCCAAGGGCTAAAAGGGGACCCCACCTACCTTGTGGTTGAGAATGATCAGGCCATCGCTAATTATGGCTTAAACGCAGTCTGCACTCATCTTGGCTGTGTCGTCCCTTGGAATAGCGGTGAAAACAAGTTTATGTGTCCCTGCCACGGCTCCCAGTACGATCAGACCGGCAAAGTGGTCCGGGGACCTGCTCCCTTGTCTTTAGCCCTGGTCCATGCAACCGTAGAGGAGGACAAAGTTCAGTTTACACCCTGGACAGAAACTGACTTTCGCACCGGCAAAGATCCCTGGTGGACCTAACATCTGTGAGTAAGATAGTTAACTTTTGATCGCTACCTTGATTGATTCACAATGAAGAAAAGCCTTACCCCGGCATTGATGAAGCATTTACTCCCCGTCTTTGCCATCCTTGCCTTCTTACTAACGGGCAATCTTGCCTTTCCTGAAGCTGCGGCAGCCTATCCCTACTATGCCCAGCAAGCCTATGACAATCCTCGGGAAGCTACAGGACGAATTGTTTGTGCCAACTGCCACTTAGGGGCCAAACCAACGGAAGTTGAGGTACCCCAATCGGTTCTACCAGACACAGTATTCGAAGCAGTCGTCAAAATTCCCTATGACGCGAGCATTCAGCAAGTATTGGGAAACGGAGAGAAAGGCCCGCTGAACGTAGGAGCCGTGGTAATGCTGCCGGAAGGCTTTAAGATTGCCCCGGCAGAGCGAATCCCGGAAGAAATGAAAGAAAAGGTGGGTGAAGTTTCTCTTTACCAACCCTACAGCCAGGATAAAGAGAACATCATAGTCGTCGGTCCTTTACCCGGTGAGCAATATAAGGAGATGGTACTGCCAGTGCTCTCCCCCGACCCAGGAATGGATAAAAGTATCCACTTTGGCAAGTATATGGTTCATGTCGGTGGCAACCGGGGCCGGGGTCAGATCAACCCTGATGGTTCAAAGACTAACAACAATGCCTACAGCGCTTCCACTGCTGGTCAAGTTACTCGGATTGCCAAAACTGAGAATGACACCTATGAAGTGACCATTCAAACCGAAGACGGGAAAACTGCCGTCGATACAATTCCCTTTGGACCAGACTTGATCGTTTCCGAAGGTCAAGCCGTTAAAGAAGGGGAGGCACTGACCAACAATCCTAACGTCGGTGGCTTTGGTCAAATGGATGCCGAGATTGTGCTACAGAGCCCTAATCGGATTAAGTGGTTGATGGCGTTCCTCGCGGCTGTAATGCTGTCCCAAATTCTCTTAATTCTTAAGAAGAAGCAAGTCGAAAAGGTACAGGCAGCAGAAATGAACTTTTGAATCTTAGCGGGTCAACTCACTGTATCTCAGGCTTCCTGCTCAAACAGGGGGCCTTTTTCGTTCAAGAGGTTGAGGTACCAAGGTATAGCGGTTCGAATGACGGTACAACACTAACATTTTGGGTTAAAGCGGTAATTCCTGAATTTGATCGAGCATAGTCGGTAAAGCAATATTCGTTTGACTAGGGCCTTGTCGCTGACAGCGGATAGCAAACCGGCACCCGGAAGCCTCACTGTTGCCTGAGTTACCTCTGTTGTGACGACCATCACACTCCCCTAGGTCTAGCGAAACCTGAGGGAATAAGTTACCTCGGCTATAGGTTTCTAACCAGTTGGTCAGGCTGCCGAGGAGGTGTTCTAAGTCCTTTTGAGTTTGATTGTGGAGCGCAGCAGTGTAGGTGAAGCTGAGGCTGTGTGGTTCAGCTCCATTACCGCGAGACTCTGCAAACCAGTAAGTCATGAAGATTTGCTCTGGTAGATAATCGCTCGTTTCTGCCAGTAGGTAGAGATAAAGACGCGTTTGCCAGTTTTGCTGCAGTCGTTGCGGGTTTTGAGGACGGGCATAGGTTTTCCAATCCAAGATCTGCGCCTGCTGCTGTCCGAGAATCAGCAAGTCGTAAACCCCAGTTAGCAGGTAATGTCGAAAACACAGCGATCGCTGGTGCTCACTTTGGCGGTTGCCGGCCAACATTTGGGGGGGTGAGTTAGTGAAAGCTTCAAACCAACGCTGGAGATGAGGGTCGGCTTGAACAAGGTTTTCAATTGGCAAGCCCAGTTCTTGCTGTTGCAGCAACTGGTGAAAATGAGTCCCTAGGACTTGCCGTTGCTGCTCTTCTGGAATTGTTGGTAATCCTAACTGGTCTAAATAGATATGCTGGAATTTTCGGGGACAGGTGCTCAATAAACTGAGATGTCCTTGGGAAAGCCGAAAGAACCCCTGGTTAAGTCGACTTGAAGCTGGGTCTAAAGGGTTATCTAGAAAACGTGACACCAATTCCCCCTAACTCAATCCACTCGTAATTGCGAGTATAGCCGCCACACGCACCTTTTCTACCTTTGGAGGGAACAACAACTATTTGTATTTGATAGCTTGAGCTATAGGTGATCGCAGTAACTTTAGAGTGGAATGAACTTATGTCCTCGAACGGAAATAGTGTCAGTACAACTGAATTCGAGCAGTCCATCACAGTAGCTGCTCCGGCAGATAACCTCTTTGATTTCCTCTCAAACGTCAGCAATGTGCCTCAGTACTTGCCAACGGTTAAGAGCGCCCAGCCCCAGCAGGGTGAGCGAATTCGGACCCAGGGTCAGTCTGGCGATCGCTCTTATGACTCTGACGGACATTTCCGGGTAGACAAACAGGCTCAGCGGATTGAATGGGGTTCCGACGGTGAAAATGATTATGGTGGCTGGCTGCAAGTTCAGGGCGATGGCGAGTCGCGATCGCAGGTTACCGTCCACATCCACTTTGCGCCCAAACCTGAGATGGCGCAGCGTATGGCAGAGCGCTCTCCAGGTCACAGCTTTGAATCAGCAATGGACGAAGGCATCTCCAAGACTCTTGAATCAATTAAGCGGATTTGCGAAGGTAAGGGCGGTAAAGAGGAAATTGAGGCCAATCAATAATTTCTCCACTGAACAAACTCGGCCTCGGCCGCGGCGAGCAGCGTGGCCAGCTGGCCGCCGGTGGTGTCGTGGGTGTGCAGGTGCACCGGCAGCTCGAAGCGCTCGCGCAAGGCGGTGACGAGCCGGCGGGCCGCGGGGGCGCGCAGCAGCCCGGCCATGTCCTTGATCGCGAGCACGTGTGCCCCCGCCTCCACGCTCCGCTCGGCGAGGTGGAGGTAGTAGTCGAGGGTGTAGACCCGCTCGGCCGGGTCGTCGAGGTCGGAGGTGTAGCACAGCGCCACCTCCGCGACCGCGGTGCCGGTGTCGCGCACTGCCTCGATCGCCGGCCGCATCTGCTCCACGTCGTTGAGCGCGTCGAAGACCCGGAACACGTCGATGCCGGTGCTGGCCGCCTCGCGTAAGTTGAACTCGACCAAGGTTTTGCAGGCTTTTGTCAAGAACACCCGCAGAAAAAGCTTTATTATGGCAAACAAAAGATACAACCACTGACCTGGATGCTGCCATCTCTGCCCTGCAGCAAGACCTTTCATCTATTCCTGCTGATGAAGCCTTCGCTATCATTGATAGCTGGCAACAACAGCTTCAAGGAACTGGACTTGGCGGAAGACTTGGGTGAGCTTCAGTCGGCGCTAATCGGTGGCACTAGCAGCAAGGGTGTGCCCCTTTCTGACATCCTTACTGATCTCGGTGAAGATACCGCTGAAGTAGCTGTGAATGCAAACAGTGATATTGCCGTTAAGGTACGGCAACTCGCGGAGCTTCTGTCTCGGGCAGGCCGGTCTCTCAAGTAGTTGCTAACTGAGAGCAGAGGTTGAGCTGCGAATCGCTAGAAATGTTCTAGTATAGGGTGCCAATATCTAGTAAAGGGTCTGTCTTTTGGTCCAGAATCAGGGCTGCGATTAAGGCAGCAGTGACCGGAGCCAGGAGAATGCCATTGCGATAGTGACCTGTTGCCAAATCAAATTTTCGTAGGGCCTGGCCTAAAATCGGGTATTCATCCGGTGTGGCAGGCAGAAATCCCCACCAGAACTCTTGGAGAGATCTTGCAGCGGCGGATAAAGCACGATCGCTTCTCTTAGTAAAGCTTGAATTCCCGCCGGGGTGTTATCGGGTGTAGAAACCCACATCCTCGCTGGTGGCCCCATTGACAATTCGGCCATCCTGGCAGGGGACAATATATATCTCAGAACCAAACAGAACTTGCTCGAGAGATTGCTCCTGCCGGCTCGGTACCCGCACAGACAACATCTGCCCCTTGCGGGGAGTGACCGGGACAGGGAGTAGCTGGGCTGACCAGGCACCAGTGGCTAACACGTATTTCTCAGCTTGCCATGTCCCGGTTGGAAGTCTCTACTCCGATAACTCGACCCTGTTGCTGGCGGAGAGCCTCGACCGTAACTGCCTCACAAAGCTTGACGCCCACTTGAGTTGCTGCTACCGACAGTACTTGGGCCAGTGCCCGGTTGTCTACTTGAGCATCTTGGGGAAACCACCAGCCACCGACCACTTGGGGGCTGAGCCCTGGCTGATGGCGGTGAATTGCTGCTTGATCAAACCACTGGCTTGTCGTCGAGCGTGAATATTGCTGAATCCCGCCGTTGCTATTAGTGACTTCTTCATAGAGAGGCGCTAAGATGCCGCAGGGCCAGTATCCCGTATTGAGTCCCGTCAGGGCTTCTAGTTTACGGGTCCAGTCTGGGTAGAGCGTTCGACTTCGCAGGCATAAGTCCAGCATAGGGCCAGCGGACAGTGCCTCCGCTTGGGGGGCGAGCATCCCGGCTGCTGCCTGGGTCGCCGCCTGCTGGAAGTTGCGGCTAAGAACGGTGACGGCTGCGCCTTGGAGGGCAAGTTCCGTGGCGATTGCCAAACCAATTACACCACCACCAATCACCAAAATGTCGGTTGTTTCCATAGTCAGCCATTAGACCCAGCTTAAATTGTAAATAATCTGCGCCTTTGGCAACTCCTGAGCACTTCAGGAAAATTTTTTCTTGTAAAAATGAGATTAATGATCTATTGATTGATAGCAAAATCCCCGTGCCGACTAAAACCGTTAAGTCTATTGACGTGATCCTAGAACGTGCGCTCAATGGGTACGACCTCTCCCCTGATGAGGGGCTGTCCCTGTTGCAACAAACTGCGACAGCGGCTGTTGAAGCGATTCGTCAGACTGCCGATCGCCTGCGCCAGCAGCAGGTAGGCGAGACAGTAACTTATGTGATCAATCGAAATGTTAATTTCACGAATATTTGTGAACAGCACTGTAGTTTCTGTGCCTTCCGGCGAGATGAAGGCGAGGAGGGAGCCTATTGGCTGGATGCCACTCAAATTTTAGAGAAGGTAACGGATGCGGTACGGCGAGGTGCCACGGAAGTTTGTATGCAGGGTGGTCTGCATCCCGGTGCCAAACTCCAGGGTCAATCGCTGCGTTACTACCTAAACCTGCTTGAAACGATTAAGGTGCAGTTTCCCCAACTACACCTACATGCCTTTTCGCCTCAGGAGGTACAGTTTATCGCCCGGGAAGATGGTTTGAGCTATGCCCAGGTGATCGCAGCTCTGCGGGATGCTGGCGTGGGGTCAATGCCGGGGACGGCGGCAGAAGTCCTGGATGATTCGGTGCGGCGAGTGCTGTGCCCAGAAAAAATTAATACCGCGACCTGGTTGGAAATCGTCGGCACGGCTCACCAGCAGGGTGTACCCACTACCTGTACAATGCTTTCCGGCCATATTGAGACTCCAGAACAACAGATCCATCACTTGAGTTTATTGCGATCGCTGCAGCAGCAAGCTGTTGAGCAAGGTTACTGCGGCATGACAGAATTTATACTGCTGCCTTTTGTCGGGCAAGAAGCACCCAAACCCTTGCGGCGGCGAGTCGGGCGAGATCAACCTGTGCTTAGTGAGGCTCTACTACTCACTGCTGTTGCCCGCATTTTTCTGGGCAACTGGATCGTTAATCATCAACCGAGCTGGGTCAAACTGGGTCTTGCCGGAGCTAAAGAAGCCTTAATATTTGGATGCAATGATATCGGTGGAACGTTGATGGAAGAGCATATCACCACCATGGCAGGGGCTCAAGGCGGTACCTGCATGGAGGTTGAAACCCTTGAAGCCGCTATTACAGACCTGGGCCGCCCCTACCGGCAACGGGACACGCTCTATCAACCCTGCTAGTTCCAGTCACCGGATTTGCTGATCGCTGCATTCTGCTCCGCGAAGGCTCGTTTTAAACCCATTGTTGAGCGCACCTCACACCATAAGATTGGAGAGCGAAGGTTATGTTTGAGAAAAAGGCTCGATCCCTGCCGATCGCCGTAGGCACCGCCGGTCTTTTGCTAGTTGGGGGAGGGGTCGCCTACTGGCTGTTAGCTGACAAAGGCTGGATTGGCAATTCTCTGCCTGTGGGTACAAACGTTCTGCCCCAGGAAACCCTAGCCAGTGTGTCCGTATCTACCAATCGCAGTCAATGGCAGCAACTTCAGCAATTTGGAACTTCTGAGACACAGCTTGCTTTCCAGCGTAGTTTGACTGATTTGCAGGACCGCTACCTGACCCGCAATGGTTTCAACTACGAAGAAGATATCCGACCCTGGGTAGGCGATGAAGTCACGGTAGCTTTTTTGCCAATGACGAAGCAGCCGTCTGGGCTGCCCGTCCAGCAGGCTACAGTTTGGGTGCTGCCAATTGAAAACCCCGAGCGTGCCCGTCAAGCTTTAGAAAACCCCAAGTTTTCTCAGGCTGGTCAGCCGCAGCGCACCTACCGAGGGTTAAACATTCAGGAAATTCAAGGTTCACCTCCCTACTCAGCTACGGTGATAGACAACCGGCTTGTGGTAATGGCTTCCACCCCCCAAGCGATAGAGCAGGTGATCGATACTTATCGCGGCAGTGATTCCCTAGCTGAAACGCCCGGATACAAAAGAGCCTTGGATACGATCAAAGCGGGTCAATCCTTCGCGCGCGTCTACGTTAATTTACCGGCTGCCGCTGCCACGGCGATCGCCAACTCTGGACGGAGTTTATCTTCAGAAACTTCCGCGAGAATTCAGGAAACTCAAGGGCTGGGGTCAACTGTTGTGCTGGAGCCCGATGGCATTCGGTTCAAAAGCATTTCCTGGCTTAAGCCCAACAGTCAGCGCAAGTTGCCGGTTGAGAATAGTAGTGGCAAGTTGGCAAACCGTCTACCTGGCAGTACCTTGGTCATGGCCTCAGGCGATGACTTCCAAGAATTTTGGCAGCAGTATTCTCAAGGCTCAGAATCTCAACTCGTTGTGCCTTTCAACCCAAAACGGTTTCAGGCCAGTGTCCAGTCCGCAACTGGAATGGATTTTGAGAAGGATTTTGTAGATTGGATGGATGGAGAGTTTGCCCTGGCCTTGCTGCCGGCACCCGGACAAACACAGGGTGCGGGTCTCGTCTTGATGGCTCAAACTGGCGATCGCCGCGCTGCAGAGCGTTCTTTGCAGCAACTGGATGAAGTGATGGGCAGTAAATTCAACTTAAATGTCAGCCAATCAAAGATTGGCAACCAAACCCTCACTACCTGGAAAGTGCCGCCAGGCTTGTCTGTAGCTAGCCACGGTTGGTTAGACCGAAATACTGCTTTCTTAACTCTAGGCGCTCCGGTTGAAAGCACTATTGTCCCTCAACCCAAAACTGCTCTAGCCAGTACCGATCTGTTTCAAGCCGCCACTGACTCTAACTTAGATGCCAATAGTGGCCGCTTCTTTGTAGACATGGCTCGGACTCAAACTTTGTTAGATAGCAGTCCCTTGCTGCCCAAGCTGCCACCTGACGCCCGGCAGTTTGCCACTGCCATTCGCGCCATTGGTGTAACCGCTGCCGTTAAAAGTGAGCGAAGCACCCGCTATGACGTGGTAGTGGAGCTAGAAAAAGCTGGTAACTCTCAAGCGGATACCTCGTTGATGAGGCAATAGTTCTCCACGATTTCCCGGATTCGCACAGCGGCTTGACCATCTCCAAAAGGATTAATTGCCATCGCCATTGCTGTATAAGCATCCTGGCTTCTGAGCAGTTCAGTTGCAGCCGCAGCAATTTGCTGGGGATCAGTACCGACAAGTTTAGCGGTTCCGGCGGTAATAGCCTCGGGCCGCTCCGTAGTCTCCCGCAGAACTAGCACAGGCTTTCCCAAGCTGGGCGCTTCTTCCTGTAGCCCGCCAGAATCGGTTAGCAGTAGGTGGCAGCGTTGAATTGCTCCCACCAGGTCCGTATAGTTTAAGGGCTCGGTTAAAAAGACTCTTGGATGGTTCCCCAGCACTGCCTGTAATGGTTCCCGGACAGTAGGGTTACGGTGTAAGGGGAGCAACAGAACCGTATCTGGGAATTTATCCAATATTTGGAGAAAGCCTTGAGCAATTCCCCGTAGCGGCACTCCCCAGTTTTCCCGCCGGTGAACGGTAGCGAGGAGGGTACGGTGTTTATCCCACTCTAATCCAGAAACGTTGCACGGCGGATTCATTGCTGCAACTTTCAGCAAAGCATCGATGACGGTATTCCCGGTCTGATAAATACTTCCAGTGACTCCCGATCGCTGCAGATTTTCAACGGCTGTCGGGGTAGGGGCAAAGTGCAGTTGGGCTACTTGGGAAATCAAGCGACGGTTGGCTTCCTCAGGATAGGGATTCAATAAGTCATCTGTCCGCAATCCTGCCTCCACATGACCCACTGGTATTTGCTGATAAAATGCAGCCAAAGCAGCCGCAAAAGCAGTAGTCGTATCCCCCTGAACCAGAACAATCCGTGGCTGTATCTTCTGGAATAAGGCTTCTAGACCCTGCAAACTGCGGCAGGTGATATCCGTTAAAGTCTGATTCGGCTGCATAATTGCCAGATCTCGGTCAGCGCTAAGATCAAACAACTGCATGACTTGCTTAACCATCTCTTGGTGTTGGCCGGTTAAGAAAACCTGAGTCTCAAAAGATGAAGAATTCCGAAATGCTTGGATTACCGGAGCCATTTTGATTGCTTCCGGTCGGGTTCCCAGCGTAATACAAACTCGCGTAGGTGCCATTAAAGTGGAAAGCTCAACAATCTACTAATATCAAGTCCGATGGGGCGCTGATTCACAAATCGACTTGCGAAAAGCCTAAACCCAACTCTAGTGCCTAATGGCACCTATTTGAATTCATTGGATTAGCGGACCTGATATACAGTAACGTAAGCGTTCCCTAAATCTATAGCCGTGTTCTGTCCTAGCCTCGATTGAGTCACAAAAAACCCGGCCTTAACCGGGTGATCGCGCTCCCTTATGTCTAGCTAAACCTGGTGAATGAACAGACTAGTACTTCAGGTCACAAGTTAAAGGGCAAGCTGCATAGATAGAGGTATGCAATGACTGTGCTGGAGTAGCAAGCCAGCTTAACCAGGTAACTTCATGGGGATACACACCCTTAGAAGTGAGTACCGCTGCGCTAAGCACAATCACTAGGAGATTGGCTCCTATGATGCTACCTACTACCAGCAACACTGCACTAACTGGCAATACTGATTGGAGAGCGATCGCCAGCAAAGCTCCTGCTGTGACCATTAAGGCAATTACTGGAAAACCAACCACTAAGAAGCAGACGCATAGCATGAAAGTCCAGATTAAAAAGCTTCTGGTCAATAGTAAAAAATTTAGTTTCTTAAAACTTTGTGCTTCAGCGAATGTCATATCTCTCACCCTCCTTAACTTCAAAAAAATAATGAAACCCATCTATAACCGAATGTCAACAGTATAGGGAAGACAACTAAAATTATGAGTGTTTATTCAATTAAATTTACATTGCCGGGAAATGTTTATGGGATAAGTCTACCTCTTAGGGTAGAAAACACCTGCTGAAAAACTAGTCTTGTGACGCAAAAGTTCAAAATTCTATAGGTTTTAAGTTGAAAATCCCTATCTAAAGGTAGAAAAATTCACCGACAAAGAAGAATTGAAATAACTAGCAAATCTGACTTAACAAATTTTCTAATTTTCTAGCCATCTCTCATAAATTAACTATTCTGAAGAATTTAGCTGTAAGCTTAAGGCGATTAACCTGCCAATCAGGTTCAGCTGTAAAAATCCTTAATTCTGAGAAACTAGTTGAATAGCTCAGCCGCCTGACTTATGGCCTTATCAGGCATTAAAAAACTTGATACTTCAAAATAGCAGGCACTCTATTCGCATCCAAATAAAGAAAACATAAAGATTCTCAGTGTACTGACTTGGCCACAAGGGATTTGCTGTTAGCCAACCTTCTACTTTGGGTACTCTGGTTCTGTTAGCTACCCAAGGAGAGAGTGGTCTATGACAGACTCCCGGCGTCCACCTATTCCACCCCCTCCGCGTATCCCAGCAATGCCAGCTAGCGGTTATCCGGATGCAGCCTCAGAAAAGACTCAAGTCGCATCTCAGGTAATGCCACCGCCGGTATCGCTCCCTACATACTCCAGTCCTGCGGGATATTCTGCACCAGTCAATCAACCTTTACCTCTCTCGCCTTCACTCAGGGCAGGAGTGACCCTAGAGCAACTCGTTCGGGAAGCCCACGATCAGAATCGGTCTGATATCCACTTGGGTGTTGGTGAGATACCCCGCTTTCGAGAACGCGGCCAGATGGTCGTGAGCGATCATCCCGAAACAGATGAAGCGACATTTTTTAGCTGGATACGAGAAATTCTCACGGAAGAGCAGATTGAGCAGTTTAAGCGAACCTTAGAGTACGATGGCGCTGCCCAGTATGAAGGGCTAGTACGGGTGCGAATCAACATTTTTGTCTCTCTCAAGGGCCCTTCCCTAGTCATGCGGTTGATTCCGCTAAAGATCCTGACAATGGAGGAACTGAACCTGCCGCCCGTGTTCCGAGATTTGTGCCATTACCACAAAGGACTGATTTTAGTCACCGGACCTACGGGCTCAGGTAAGTCCACGACAATGGCAGCCATGATTGACTACATCAATCATCAGATGCCAAAGCACATTATCTCCATTGAAGACCCGGTGGAGTTTGTGCATCAAAGCCGCAAAGCGCTAATCAAACAACGCGAAGTGGGCATTCACACCTTAAAGTTTGATAATGCCCTGAAGGCTGCTTTGCGGGAAGACCCCGATATTATTCTGATTGGAGAAATGCGCGATCGCGAAACGGTGAACACAGCTCTCAAGGCTGCTCAGACAGGGCACCTAGTTTTTGGAACCCTACATACTAATAGTGCTGTCAAGACCATTGAACGGATCCTCAACCTTTACAATCCTGAAGAACAGGGACCGATGCGGATGCAGGTTGCTGAATCCTTAGTTGCCGTCATTGCTCAATCTCTAGTGCGAACTACAGACGGCAAGCGGGCGGCCATCTATGAAATCATGATTAACACTGATGCTATCAAGGACTATATTCTTCGAGGGGAAGTAGAAGAAATTGAAGCCATTATTCCTCAATGTACCTACGATGGCATGTGCACTATGAATCAATGCCTGCAAAATCTATACGAAGAAGGCCGAATCAATGAAGAGACGGCCCTAGAAATGTCGCCCAAGCCGAACGAAATGGCGCAAATTTTACGGGGGCGAGTCTAGTCACTGAAGTAAGATTTTCAGCATCAGCAACCCTCTCCCCAATTTGGATAGAAGTTTTCGAATTTTTCCCTGGGGATTAGTACCAAGTCAATTCCGATACTAATTCCCATAGATTCAAAGTGCATGGACTGTCTAGGGAACAACAGGGTTAGTTCCTTTTACTATCGCAGGCGGCTCTATCACTTTAGCTGGGGGGAGAGGAGAATCCTCTATTGACTTCAATGGCGCTACGGGAGTTGCTGAAGTAGGAACAGGTTCAGAAGACGCTTTAGGAGTTTTAGGCAACGATGGAGGGGAGGGCTCTTGACTGCCAGCGACGTAATTAGGATCGACAATAGCGCGAGCATCTGCTGCCTTCAGCTCTCCTCGAACCAACTTTGAAAGGGTATCCTGCCCTCCTGGTTCGTAAGTGATCAGGCGAGCTGTATTGTTGAAGGCGTTCTGAACTGGATTTCCTTGTTCATCTAAAAACTCTAACTGAACCCAGTTTTTGCCCGGGTTAAGCCCTTTCAGGTAGATTGGCTGCCAGCGGTCAATAGTAAAACTGGTACCATCAACTGTGCAACGAATTTTCCAATCTGAAATATTATCTCTTGAGCTTTCCTGGGCAACAAGATGCAGAGGTGCATTCGTCAGATAAAAGTCCAGCATGACCGGCTCAGCCCCATAACTACCCTTGGGACGACTGTAGGTTAAGAGCGGTAGTGCCGAGCTAGGACTGTTGTCTTGAGTTTTAGTAAAGATATGAAAGGTTGTCTGAGCGTAGGCCCCTTCATTCTTAAAACTCTCATGCCAAGGACGCGAAGCAAAAACTCGCACGGTATGAGTGCCTGCTGATAAGTCTTGAAAAGTTAATGGCTGGCTGAGGTCATAAACTGCTTGATAAGGTTGATTGTCCAAAATTACATGGAGGTGGGGACCCATACCTAATCCAGAATCCTTGAAGAGTGGTAAATCTTCAACCTGAAGCTGGACGGATATAGTATTGTCTTCAAGGACTGCGTCCGGTTGGGGACTAACAATACTGACTTGAGGCTGGTATTTTTCTAAAGCAGGTCTTAGCTGCTGAATCACTTCTGGAGGAGAAACTTCAATAATGCCTGCTGTAGAGCTGCTGCCCTGTACTCTGGTTATGAGTTGTTCACTGGGAGCTGATTGGGACCCGTCGCTAAAAGCAGCCACAGACCTATTACCACAACCGGCAAGACCTAGAGTGAATAGGGCTGCGAAAAAGTAAGCCAGTATTCCGTGCGTAACTTGCCGCCAATCTATTTCAAGCACTGTAAATACTCCTAATTAAGCCTCGGTTTTGAGTAAAACTACTTAATAGCAAACTATAACGGAAATGATTGGGTTGCTCACTGTAACTATCTAGGTGATGCAGCCAAAGGTCAGTCTTCTGGACGAGGTTAACCGTTTTCTGGTACAAGATCCTTGACAAGAGACAACTAAACTAAAATTGTTCTCAAACTTTAAAAGCACCCATGGAGAATTGAGATGAATCAAGGAATCTACCGGCTACAGAATATTTGTTTGCGTAAAATTGTTGCTATTTCTCTAGTAGTGATTACATTTCTAGCAATTCCTGCTTTTGGCTATAGTGAAGGGTCTCAAGCACAAGCAGGAACACTGATTGCTAAGGCAGGGTCTCCTATATTAGATAAGGATACTGCTCAAAGAGTGGTAGAAAGCGCCGAGGACCGCGTGGGCGACAGGCCAATTGGTGATACTGGCTTGAAGAATATTAAAAAGCTGGGAGAGAATATTCCTCAGACTGCTGAACTAGTTGTCCGCCAAAGGACTGGTACTGACAAGCCAGGCACTGCCGAGGCAAAAGCCACCTCAGATAAGTTGAAGGCTGAGTCAAAAGAGTAGCTAGGCTACTTTGTAGCTGTAGAAAGATGCTGCTTGAGCAACATCGGTCGTGAATTTGAGTCAGGCTAACTGCTTAGTTGATAAAGCGGATATACAAAACTCCGTCCTTAAATAGCATAAGGACGGAGTTTTGTTGTAAGGGTAATACTTTACTCAGGGCTCCCCAACCTTTCGTGGTGGAAAATGTAGAGTTATGAAGACGCTACTCAATCAACGTTCAGCTGTAGTTCTAGATCCGGAGTACGACAGGGATTACAACATCTTAATTATTGTTAACTCCCTCCAATGGCGTGTCAGGCTAAGCCATATAATGCACTAGTGCGAACTTCCTCAAGACATACATAAATTGTTGTTTTAGCTCCTGACTGTAGTAGGTGAATACTGGTTTGCTCAAATGTACTGCCAAGGCAGTAGGGCTTCCAACATGAAACGATAGAGGCATTTCACGAACTTCTTTAGTTCTGATGCCTATAGCTTGCTGTCTCAGTAGAGGTCCTATGAATTCACTTACAAAGTCCTATAAGGAAGTATTCCTCATTCCTTGTTCAAGAGGAGAGTCTCGATGACAACTACTAGTCGCCCGCCTAGCCCACCGGAGCGGGGGAGAAGGCAAGTTGTGGTCGACAAAGACCCGGTACCAACTTCGTTTGAAAAGTGGGCTAAGCCGGGTTTCTTTGACCGCACCTTGGCTCGAGGGCCCAAAACCACAACATGGATTTGGAACCTTCATGCGAACGCTAATGATTTCGAATCGCATACGAGTGACTTGCAAGATGTATCCCGCAAAATTTTTGCCGCGCACTTCGGTCAACTAGCCGTTATCTTTGTCTGGCTCAGCGGTGCATACTTCCACGGCGCTCGTTTTTCAAATTATGAAGCTTGGTTAAGCGACCCCCTGAGCATTAAACCTAGCGCTCAAGTGGTCTGGCCTATTTTTGGTCAAGAAATTTTAAATGCTGATGTAGGCGGTGGATTTCAGGGGATTCAAATTACCTCTGGTCTTTTCTACATCTGGCGAGCTTGGGGCTTTACAACCACCTTCCAGCTCTATGCTACGGCCATTGGTGCCTTAGTCATGGCAGGGCTAATGTTGTTTGCTGGCTGGTTCCATTACCACAAGCGAGCTCCTAAGCTGGAGTGGTTTCAGAACGTGGAATCAATGCTCAACCACCACCTGTCAGGGCTGTTTGGTCTGGGTTCGCTGGCTTGGACAGCTCACTTGATCCACGTATCGATGCCCATCAATGCCCTAATGGATGCAGGAGTTCCTATTGGGAAAATTCCTCTTCCCCATGAGTTCGTCTTGAACCAAGACTTGATGGCTCAAATCTATCCCAGCTTTGCCCAAGGGGTAAAGCCTTTCTATACCCTAGATTGGGCTGCTTATTCAGACTTTTGACCTTTAGGGGAGGTCTGAACCCAGTTAACGGTGGCCTGTGGCTGACTGATATCGCCCATCACCACCTGGCGATCGCAGTAATCTTCATTATTCTGGGTCATACCTTCCGGACAAACTGGGGGATTGGCCAGAGTATTCGAGAGCTGCTGACCAACCGAGGTAAGCCCTTTACGGATGAAGGCAACTCGGGCTTCTACGAGACGATGACAACCTCCTGGAATGCTCAGTTGTCAGTTAACCTTGCTGTAGCTGGTTCCTTGAGTATTTTGGTAGCCCACCACATGTATGCGATGCCCCCGTATCCGTACATGGCAACTGACTATGCCACTCAAGTTTCCATCTTCACCCACCACATGTGGATTGGTGGCTTCTTTATCCTGGGTGGAGCAGCTCACGCCGGGATCTATATGATCCGGGACTACATTCCAGCCGTGCACCAAGACAATAGCTGGGATCGGATTCTGCGTCACCGGGATGCCATTATTTCCCACTTGAACTGGGTCTCCATCTTCTTGGGATTCCACAGCTTTGGCCTGTATATCCATAACGATACAATGCAGGCGTTGGGCCGTCCCCAAGACATGTTCTCTGATGCGGCAATTCAGCTGCAGCCGATCTTTGCCCAGTGGATTGCGAATATCCATACCCTAGCGCCTGGTGCAAGTGCACCCAATGCCCTCGCTCCCGCTAGCTACGTCTGGGGTGGCGGAATTGCGGCAGTCGGTGGCAAGGTTGCCATGATGCCAATGCAGTTGGGTACGGCGGATTTCATGATCCACCACATCCATGCATTCCAGATTCATGTCACTGCCTTGATCCTCTTGAAGGGTGTTCTATTTGCTCGCAACTCCCGGCTAGTGCCAGATAAATCGAATCTAGGCTTCCGGTTCCCCTGTGATGGCCCCGGTCGGGGTGGCACCTGTCAGGTTTCTGCTTGGGACCACGTTTTCCTAGCGTCGTTCTGGGTGTTCAACACAATCGCAATTGCGGTTTACCACTTTAGCTGGAAGATGCAGTCGGATGTCTGGGGAACTGTAGCCGCCGATGGCTCAGTGACTCACCTGACTGGCGGCAACTTTGCTCAAAGTGCGATTACGATTAATGGCTGGTTACGGGACTATCAGTGGGCTCAAGCTGCTCAGGTAATCCAATCCTATGGATCATCGCTTTCAGCCTATGGCCTCATATTCTTAGGTGCCCACTTCCTTTGGGCCTTCAGCCTCATGTTCTTGTTTAGTGGCCGTGGCTACTGGCAAGAGCTGATCGAATCTATTGTGTGGGCACACAACAAGCTGAAAGTTGCGCCCACAGTTCAACCGCGGGCACTCAGCATTATCCAAGGCCGGGCTGTTGGGGCTACCCACTTCCTGGTAGGTGGAATCACCACAATATGGGCATTTTTCTTAGCCCGAATGCTCACAATAGGTTAAGAGCGAGGATTTATTAAGACCTATGGCAACTAAATTTCCAAAATTTAGTCAAGACCTTGCTCAGGACCCGACAACCCGTCGGATTTGGTATGGAATTGCAACGGCCCATGACTTTGAAAGTCATGACGGAATGACTGAGGAGAATCTTTATCAGAAGATCTTCGCTACTCACTTCGGCCAACTGGCAGTCATCTTTTTGTGGGCTTCCAGTCTGCCGTTCCATATCGCCTGGCAAGGTAACTTTGAGCAGTGGATCAAAGATCCGCTGAATGTACGTCCCATTGCCCATGCAATCTGGGACCCTCACTTTGGTCAACCGGCAGTGGATGCGTTCACCCAAGGGGGCGCATCGGGTGCTGTCAACATCGCTTACTCAGGGGTTTACCATTGGTACTACACCATTGGGATGCGGACGAATAATGACCTGTATTTTGGTTCAATATTTTTGATGTTGCTAGCTGCAGTCTTCCTGTTTGCTGGCTGGCTGCATCTGCAACCAAAGTTCCGTCCGAGCCTTTCCTGGTTTAAGAATGCAGAGTCTCGCTTGAACCACCACCTGGCAGGTTTAGCTGGTCTCACCTCTCTCGCTTGGACTGGCCACCTGATTCATGTGGCAATTCCTGAGTCGCGTGGGCAGCATGTAGGCTGGGGTAACCTCTGGTTTACACCGCCTCATCCAGCAGGTCTGGGTGCCTTCTTCAAGGGTGACTGGGGTGTCTATGCGACAAACCCGGATACTGCCCAGCATGTCTTTGGTACCTCTCAAGGCGCAGGCACGGCAATTCTCACCTTCTTGGGTGGGTTCCATCCGCAAACCCAGTCCTTGTGGTTGACGGATATGGCTCACCACCACCTGGCGATCGCAGTGATTTTCATCGTTGCTGGTCACCAGTACCGGACAAACTTCGGTATTGGTCACAGCATTAAGGAAATGCTGAACGCCAAGAACTTCTTTGGTGTTAAGACTGAGGGGCAAGGCAACCTGCCTCACCAAGGGCTGTACGACACCTATAACAACTCCCTGCACTTTCAGTTGGGGATCCACCTAGCAGCTTTAGGGACCGGGCTTTCCCTAGTTGCCCAGCACATGTATGCGATGCCGCCCTATGCCTTTATGGCTCAGGATTTTACGACCCAGGCAGCGTTGTACACACACCACCAGTATCTTGCCGGATTCTTCGTGGTTGGTGGATTCGTCCACGGTGCTATTTTCTGGGTACGGGACTATGACCCTGATCAAAATAAAGGCAATGTCCTGGATCGAGTGCTGAGGCACAAGGAAGCGATCATCTCTCACTTGAGCTGGGTTTCGCTGTTCCTAGGCTTCCACACCCTAGGCTTATACGTCCATAACGACGTTCAGGTTGCCTTTGGTCTGCCGGAAAAGCAAATCCTGATTGAGCCAGTGTTTGCTCAGTTCATTCAAGCGTCCCACGGGAAAGCGCTTTATGGCTTTGATACCTTGCTGTCTAATGCAGATAGCGTGGCCTCTCAAGCAGGCGCAACCTATTTACCGGGTTGGCTAGATGCAATCAATAGCGGCACTAACTCCCTATTCCTGACCATTGGTCCTGGTGATTTCTTGGTCCACCATGCGATCGCTCTCGGTCTGCACACAACTACACTAATTTGTGTCAAGGGTGCTTTGGATGCTCGGGGCTCTAAATTGATGCCTGACAAGAAGGACTTTGGGTTTACCTTCCCTTGTGATGGCCCTGGCCGGGGTGGCACCTGCCAAACTTCTTCTTGGGAACAATCATTCTTCCTGTCGATTTTCTGGCTACTCAACCTTCTGGGTTGGACTACCTTCTACTGGCACTGGAAGCATCTAGCCATTTGGTCAGGTAACGTGGCTCAGTTCAATGAATCTTCTACGTACCTGATGGGTTGGCTGCGAGACTACCTCTGGTTGTACTCCGCTCAGCTAATCAACGGCTACAACCCCTACGGTATGAATAACTTGGCGGTCTGGAACTGGATGTTCCTGTTTGGACATCTAGTCTGGGCTACCGGATTCATGTTCTTGATTGCCTGGAGAGGATACTGGCAAGAGCTAATTGAAACATTAGTTTGGGCTCATGAGCGCACACCTCTAGCGAACCTAGTTCGCTGGAAGGATAAGCCTGTAGCCCTGTCAATTGTTCAAGGCTGGTTAACGGGTCTAGTCCACTTTACCGTCGGCTATGTCCTCACCTTCGCGGCCTTCCTGATAGCCTCAACGGCTGGTAAGTTTGGTTAATTACCTTTCAAACCTAGGTTTTTTAGGCTCATGAAAAATCCCTCCGCAAGGTGAGGGATTTCTAGGATTAACTGAGGTAAATTTCTGCCAGAGGGATTCTACAGATCAGGCCAACCTCTTTCCCCAGCCATCGTTCAAACTTGTGCCAATGGTCTCAATACAAAAGCTCAATTTTTAATGTGATTCTCCACTAAGCCTGTTAGGAGTAGATAAACAAAAGCGGCAATAAAGGTTGCTAGATTGAGAGAGTGATCACCAAGCAGTAGAGCATGATAGAACACGATATTGTAATTGTTGGGGGGGGGTTAGCTGGGTGCCGAGCAGCCTTGGAAATTGCTTGTACTTCCCCAAACCTGGATCTAGCTTTAGTTGCTAAAACCCATCCAATTCGATCCCATTCGGTGGCTGCTCAAGGCGGGATTGCTGCAACCCTTAAGAATGTAGATGATCAAGATAGTTGGCAAGCCCACGCTTTTGACACAGTTAAGGGTTCTGATTACTTAGCCGATCAAGATGCAGTAGCAATCTTGACGCAAGAAGCACCCGGAGTGGTGATTGATTTAGAGCATTTGGGCGTCCTTTTCTCCCGGATGTCGGATGGTCGAATTGCCCAGCGGGCCTTTGGTGGCCACAGCCACAACCGGACCTGCTACGCAGCGGATAAAACGGGCCATTCTATTTTGCATGAGCTAGTGAGTAATATCCAGCGCTATGGAGTACGGATCTACGACGAGTGGTACGTTATACGCCTGATTGAGGAAGACAATCAGGCCAAGGGGCTAGTGATGTATCACCTTTTGGATGGACAGATTGAAGTGGTTCGCGCTAAGGCGGTGATGTTTGCCACCGGGGGCTATGGCCGGGTTTACAACACTACTTCGAACGACTATGCTTCCACGGGCGATGGCTTAGCCATGGCAGCCTTGGCGGGGTTGCCGCTAGAAGATATGGAGTTTGTCCAGTTCCACCCCACGGGTTTGTACCCAGCAGGGGTGCTGATCTCCGAGGCAGTGCGTGGTGAGGGTGCTTACTTAATTAACAGTAGAGGCGATCGCTTTATGGCCCAGTATGCTCCCGGCAAAATGGAGCTAGCTCCCCGCGATATTACCTCCCGTGCCATCACCACTGAAATTCGTGCCGGACGCGGTGCTCAGCTTGACGGTAGCCCCGGTGGTCCATTTGTCTACTTGGACTTACGCCATCTCGGTCAAGAGCACATTATGAGCCGGATTCCCTTTTGCTGGGAAGAAGCCCATCGGCTGGCTGGCGTCGATGCAGTGCATCAACCCATCCCCGTGCGGCCTACCGTGCACTATTCTATGGGAGGGATTCCAGTCAACACCAATGGTCAAGTACGGCGTAGTTCTGACTGTTTAGTTGACGGGTTTTTTGCCGCTGGGGAAAGCGCCTGCGTCTCTGTACATGGGGCAAACCGTTTAGGAAGCAACTCTTTACTGGAGTGTGTTGTCTATGGCCGCAGAACCGGAGCAGCGATCGCCCAGTATGTTCAGAACCGCAAACTGCCGGAGCTAGATGAGCAGCGCTACCTGACGGAAGCACAAAATCAAATTCAGTCCCTGCTTGACCAACCTGGAGAGTACCGAATTAATCAGGTGCGCCAAGAGTTCCAGGACTGTATGACCCAATACTGCGGTGTCTTTCGCACCCAGGAACTGATGCAGCAGGGTTTAACTGAACTTCAGGCTTTATGGCAGAAATATCGTCGGATTTACCTGGATGACAAAGACAAGCTGTGGAATACCGAAATTGTTGAAGCTTTGGAACTCCAGAACCTAATTGTTGTCGGCGAAATTATTATTACTGGAGCGCTAAATCGTCAGGAAAGCCGGGGGGCCCACTTCCGAGAAGATTATCCCCAGCGGGATGACACCCACTTCCTACAGCACACTTTGGCCTATTACTCAGCTGCGGGTGTGGACCTGCAGTACTTCCCCGTGAATATTTCCATGTTTGAACCGCAAGAGCGAATCTACTAAAGCCCAACTTACCGGAAATTTATCTCTAATGTAAAAGCGCTGCACTATAATTGCTGCAATGTGTTCGAGGAATTTGAGATTGCTATGAATAAAGGTGAACTGGTAGACGCGATCGCAACTAAGGCGGGTGTCAATAAAAAAGTTGCTGATGCCACGTTGACTGCTGCCCTAGAGACAATTGTGGAAGCAGTTGCAGCAGGGGACAAAGTATCACTCATTGGCTTTGGTTCCTTTGAACCGCGCGATCGTCAGGCGCGGGAGGGGCGTAATCCTCGCAGCGGTGAGGTGATGAAGATTCCTGCCACGAAGGTACCGGCTTTCTCGGCAGGTAAATTATTTAAGGATAAGGTTGCTCCATAGCAGCACTGGCGATGGCTACCCTCCCGCGCTGCTGGGTTTTTTCTCAAAGCCCTCGCTCTTAATGATGGCCTTTCACAAAGCATAGCTACGGTGTAGTGAGATGGACACAGCTGCGATACCGATATCTACTCTCTTCATTGGGCTTAATGGGCTCACCGCTTTTGTACTGTCCTACATCGTGGTGATGGAACGGACGAGAACCAGGGTTTGGCATGGTGAGTCAAAAGAGGATGTGGCGAGGCAGCCTGACCCTCTCGTTAACCCAACTGCATGGGTATCTACGGTTGAGAAGACGAGCCAAAAGCTGGCTGTAAAAGCGAGTGAAGAAGGCGCTCTCCAGCGCAAAGTTCGCGCTCACGGAAATTTTACAGAGTATGTGCCGATTGGGCTGCTCTTCATCGTTGCGCTTGAGTTGATGCAGTCACCAACTTGGCTGGTGTGGCTCCTCGGAGGTACCCTCACCATAGCCCGGATCATTTATGCTTACGGGGTGATCAGCAGGTATGGTCCTTCTCTAGGACGGGCGATCGGCTTTTTTGCTACCTGGTTTGTCTACATTGTTGGTAGCCTAGCCTGTATCTACTCTGGCTTTATGGGTGTTATTTAGCACCCTTCATACTGGTCGAGCAGAAGCTAAGGGCGATCGCTAACGAAAATCGGAGCTCTTATTGTTAGGCTTGCTTGATACCTGTGGCAGCTCTTCCACACTTCCTGTTATTAAGCAGACGCCCATAGATTTGCGGTCTCAAACACCTGATTGACTGCGCCCTGATGAACCGGCCCAAACTTTTACTGCCATGTCTAGAAGGCGCAAGAACAATTTTGCGTCTTGCTAGTCAGGATGACATTTCAGCAATTCTTGCCTACTACACCGAGAACAAAAAGCATCTTGCTCCCTTTGAGCCGCTCCGGCCTCCAGAGTTTTATACAGGCAGCTACTGGTGCCAGGAGGTCAAGGAACGCTTCGACACGTTCAGTAATGATCAATCCCTCAAGCTCTTTCTATTTAAGAAAGAAAACCCGCAAGTAATCATTGGCTCAATCAATTTTTCAAACTTTATCCGAGGAGCATTTCAAGCCTGTACCCTTGGTTACAGCCTAGCCGCAGCCGAGCAAGGTAAGGGTTACATGAGCGAAGCATTAAAGGAAGCGATCCATTACGTATTTACAGAATTGAACATGCACCGGATTATGGCAAACTACCTGCCTCATAACCAGCGGAGCGGTAAGCTGCTGAAGCGACTGCGTTTTGATGTAGAAGGTTACGCTCGTGACTATCTCATGATTAACAGTCAATGGCAGGATCATATCCTCACAAGCTTAATCAAGCACAACTGGCAGCCTGGATTGATCTCTATAGATCCCATTAACCAGAGTCAGGAGACTACATCCGGCTCCTGAAGTTTTATTAAACCTTGGGCAAAGCTATAGAGATCGACTTCTGGACGCCCCTCAAGCTGCATATCCTTCAGATTGATCAGACCTTGAGCTAGCTCCGATGCCCTTCTCTTATACTTTGTGTTTGCTATCAGCAGGTCTGTAAAAATCTCTTGTTCAATCTCTTGATGGCTGGCTTCTTGAGATAGGGGGGAAGCATACTCCAGGGAATCAACTTCATACTTGAGTAGAAAGATCAAGGCTCCACTCAGCTGCTGTAGCTCTCGTTGTAATTGCCGTACATCGAGTTCTAAGCGATCGAAACCAACCTGGCCTTCAATTCGCAGTTCTACAATTGGAGATTGGGTAGGGTCTAATGTTTTAGACTGAATTGCTTGTTGAACT
>JAUJON010000219.1 GCA_030447595.1 Thermosynechococcaceae cyanobacterium YX3bin19 | reverse complement strand
CATCTAAAACGATTTCTTAATATTTATCTCGCTACATTCTCATCGATGTTGTCAAAACGCTCCGAACTATTTTACTTATTTTCAATTGATTAACTTTGAACATCAAAGGATTATCCTTGCAACCTACTATCCGGAAATCTCCATTTGTCTGGTTGGGAAGCGTGATTTATCGTTATTGCGCTTGGACTATCATCGTTTGGGTACTGGTAAAGGCTTTCCTAGTAATGGTGCTGAGGCTGTACAAAATCGATGTGTGGCAATTACAGCAATGCCACTATTCTTCACCTTTGAGAATTTGCAGCCAGGTAGTTATGCTGTTGCCATTCTTCATGATGCCAATAGCGATGACAAAGTGAACCGCAATTTTATAGGAATTCCACTTGAAGGATTTGGGTTCTCTAGAAATCCAATCATTCGCACGGGTCCACCCAAGTTTAACGATGCCGTCGTCCTGGTCGCAGGTCCAAGTACAAACATTCAAATTCAATTGAATTACCTCTTAGGTGGCTAGTCCGAAAGAGGAACGTTTATAACTGCTCGACCCATTCACTTAAACCCAATTCGACTGAGCAAGTAGGGAGTTTTGCAAAACCGTAGCAATTTCTATTGGAGGTTCTATTGTCATTCACATTGAAAATTTCTTTTACCAAGCAATTGAGCAGATTGGTTAGAGCTATTTCAGCGATTGTACTTCTTAATTCTGTAATGCCTCGGCAAGCATATGCTCAAGAGGTTGACCGGGATTTTCTATGTCAGCGGTTTTCACTAAACTCTCGCTGTGAGGGAAATACACCCGGTACTCAGCAGGAAAAACCCAATCCAGGACAAAGACAGTCAACTCCCTTAGAAAACGGAGCCAATCAAATTATCAAAGTAAGGCTTAAACTTTCTGGTCTAGACAATGAATGGATACGGATTGAGACGAGTAATAACCGGGCAGGTGGAACCGTCTTGACAGCCTATCATACGAAGCGTGTTCAACGGACGTTACTGTCAAACCTTGCCACAGGTCTTATAAGCTTTGGGGCTGAGGAGCTTGCAAGTGAAGCCATTAATGGATATGACGGTCCAGTGCCTATACCAGATATTAACTTCTACAGGTGGGCTAATCATGAAACCCGACGGATTGTTTTTGTACCAGATGGTTGTTCAGACAATTCTCCTGCACCACTTAACAATGAACAACAGCCAGGACCATCTAGCTGCGTAATTACAGGAACCAACTCTATCACTTTGCCAGCAGAAATAGATATTCGCTTAGGACTGCTTACTATTGAATATGCAGAGCAAGACCTTGTGCGAACCATCACCTTCAAGGTTCCTCTAGACAGGTCATAAAAATTACGCGTTTTGCCGTTCTGCCCTGCGAAAAACAGTCTGCGCTATGGCGAGCGTAGCTATTGTAAAGGCACATCTGGCTAACATCTTCTAGCGATTTATGTAATTTATGGCACAAACATTGATTTCTAAAGTGAGGTTTCACGCAATGATTAACCTAGCAAATCGTGATGATGGGTTGGGACTTGTGACGAATATTGTCCTAGCTGTCAGTTTAGCCGCCCTGGGAAACGCGATTATCTATTCTCAAGGTTGGGGATCAGTGGGGAATGTGATCCAGCCAAGCTTTGCTCCACCAGGTTATGTAGTGGGAATCGTGTGGTTGTTTTTATTTGCATTCATGGGGACCGCACGCTGGCTACTCATCAAGTCCAAGAGCCAAAAAGCGACCTATCATTCTCGGAGCGTGATTTTCCTTGTTGTTTTTTGCTTTCTGTACCCATTCTACAGCCTCGCCCTCGACAGTAATATTGGAGGACTCATCGGAAACATCGCCACAATCCTGCTTGCAGGCTGGACATGCTACAGTCCCCAACAAGAGCAGTTAAAGCACAGTTCTCTTCGCCTAGTCGCGGGCTAACAAACCGATGGAGCGGTGATTTGAAGTTTTTGCGCTTCGTTTCAGTTATATCTGTTGCCACTCATCTTGGTCGTTCTGCCGCTACGACCGGCTCGGCTCCTACCTCATTACGCGAACCATCCTGTGAAGCTTTCTGGTAACACCGTTCTCATTACCGGCGGCAGTTCGGGCATCGGGCTCGCCCTGGCTGAGGGCTTCGCCGCACGTGGAAGCCGGGTGCTCGTGTGTGGGCGAACCGAGGAGAAGCTCCGGCAGGCCCAGCAGCGCGTTCCCGGCATTGCGTACCTCAAAGCCGATGTGGCCGATGAGGCAGACCGGCGGCGGCTGCTCAATTGGGTCGAGGCGCAGCACCCCGACACCAACGTGCTCGTCAACAACGCTGGGATCCAGTGCCGCGTCCAACTCACCGACGGGGCGGAAGCGATCGACACCGGGGAGATCGCCCTCAACCTCGAGGCGCCCATTCACCTCACGGCCCTTTTCCTTCCGCACTTGTTGCGCCAGGCCGAGCAGGGTCGGTCGCCCGCCATCATCAACGTCACGTCAGGTCTGGGGTATGTTCCGCTCGCGGCGACCCCAATCTACGGCGCAACGAAGGTAGGGCTCCAAGCCTTCACCCAAGCGCTCCGGCATCAACTCCGCGGCAGAGGCGTCGAGGTGGTGGACCTCGCTCCACCTGCCGTAGATACACCTTTGCTACAGGGAGCACTTGAACCTAATGGGGGGGCTGGACCGCCGGCGATCATGCCAGAGCAGTTCGCGAGGGACGCGCTACGAGCGCTGGAGAAAGGCCGGTCGGAGGTCCGTTTTGGGGGTGCTCAGTTGCTCTACGTGCTGAACCGACTTGCCCCTCGGCTCGCATTCCGCCTACTCAACCGACTCGCCTCTTAGCAACTTGGTGAACCCGCGTCCGATCCTAACGTCCTTTCAAGTAGCGGCGGGTTCTGCCGCTGCAGGTCGACACAGAGCGTCCGGCCGTTTCGCTAGCTCTTAAGCAGGTAGTTGAGCTAGCCCAGCGGCATACTCAACATATTTCCCTGGCCTTCAAGCAAGTTCTTGGATATGTAGTTGATGTCAATATTCAGCTAATTTGCCATAAGGAGAGTAAGGGTACTTACACTCCTGAACAGTCAAAGGTTGATGTTGAAAAGGACAGGGATGAAGTCCTGGCTGCTGCTCAAAGACTGGCTG
>JAUJON010000218.1 GCA_030447595.1 Thermosynechococcaceae cyanobacterium YX3bin19 | reverse complement strand
CATGGCTTAAAGCGCTAATGCCACTTTCCGCTTGAGTAAAGAATTGACGCGCTCGCTGAATCTGAAATTGCATCAAGGCATACCAACGCTCGTCAATAACTGCCTTGAATAAATCCTGTTCGGTGTAGTTAAACCGGGCTAGGTCTTCTAGAGGAATGTAAATCCGGCCTCGGCGAGCATCCTCCCCCACATCCCGCAGAATATTGGTCAGTTGGTTAGCAACCCCCAGGGCGACCGCCTTGGGCACCGGATTTTGTTGGCTATCTAAAGGTTTGGCCCAAGGCATTCTTAGGCGATCGCTAGGTTCTAAACCCATGACAGTAGCAGACATGAGACCCACAGTCCCGGCAACCCGGTAGCAGTAAAGATACAGGTCCTCAAAGGTTTCATAACGACTGCGGTACAGATCCATCTGCTGCCCGGCAATCATGTCTCGAAAAGGCAGGATCTCTAAAGGGAAGCGCTGAAGCGTATCCACCAAGGCAACGTCCAGATCGTCCACCGGATGCCCGGCAAAGACAGACTCCAGTTGGCGCTCCCAGGCAGCTAAGGTTTCCGGTGTGGTTGAATCGCATTGGGGACCGTCCACCAGCTCATCCGTGCGGCGGCACCAGACATAGATTGCCCAGATAGCTCGACGCTTGGCCTCTGGCATCAGTAGGGTGCCTAGATAAAATGTCTTCGAGTACTTTGCGGTAATCTGGCGACACAGTTCGTAGGCATGCTCCAGAGAGGCCAAGGTGCTCATGCGAGGGGTATCAGGCAGTTGCAGCATTCGTTACAGGCTTAGAGGTAGGCAGTTGCACACTATTGTTACTATCGGGGACATCTGATCGGGGATGAGCCGAGGCAATTGCCTGCGCAGTCAGCTTACCAGAAAGTACGGCCCCTTCCATACTCGCAAGATAGCGCTGCATCGTATAGTCACCCGTAAGATAGAAATTTGCAATAGGCGTGATCTGAGACGGGCGGCATTTTTGGCGGCCTGGCGTTGCTTTGTAGACTGAACGCGGCGTTTTGACAACTTTAGATTTTAAGAGCTTAGCGGGTTGGGGAATCTGGTCCGGGAACAGCTTTTCCAGTTCCGTCATTGTGGCGGCCACAATCTCCTCATCGGACTTGCTGATCCAGTCTTTGGCGGGAGCCAAGA
The DNA here is from genome assembly GCA_030447595.1 of Thermosynechococcaceae cyanobacterium YX3bin19. Classification (GTDB taxonomy): domain Bacteria; phylum Cyanobacteriota; class Cyanobacteriia; order Thermosynechococcales; family Thermosynechococcaceae; genus JAUJON01. The sequence goes on along the minus strand of JAUJON010000218.1, from coordinate 1,962 downwards.
CCAGTTCTAGCATCGAGCGATCCGGGTTGGCATACTCGCGACAGGCATTACTCATGTCAGCGTAGACACTCAGCAGCGGCGATCGCGAGAACAGTAGGTGATCCACCTGGGTCAGCTTCCGATCAAACCACAGATGAACATTGATTACGGGAACCCCCTCTAAGCCTTGGAGCTGCTGAAAGTAGTCGAGCTGTCTCCAGGATTCTGGCAACATCACCTTCAACGGATCTACAGGCATCGCGGATACGTACAGGTCCGCCGTCAGGACTTCATCTGCCGCCCCATCAACACCCCGAATCAGAAAGCCCCGAACTGTTTGATCCGGGTTCAACAGCATCTCTTTCAAAGAAGCTTGGGTGCGAATTTCACCGCCGCGATCGCTCACGTAGTCTGCTAAAGGCTGGCACAACCGCTCGGTGGGAGAGCCATCTAAAAAGGCCATTTTGGAGCCGTTCTTTTCCTGAAGAAACCGGTTCAGTGCCGTCAAAATTACAGTAGAAGAAATTTCTTGCGGCCCGATAAAGTTGAGCGCCTTAGACATGGCGATAAAGACTTCGTCTTCTACCCGTGCCGGAACATTTTGCTTCTTTAACCATTCTGAGAAGGAGTACTCGTCCATCCGCTCGACGTACTTCTGGCCCTGAACGATGGCCGGGATCAGCCCCAAGCCAAAGCGGATCTTTTCCGGCCAGGTGAGCATGTCGTTGTTCCGGAGGATGGCAGTGATGCCGTTCACGGGGGCCGGTAAGTTGGGAAAGTCAAAGCGCGAGTAGGTACCAGGATGAGTGGGCTGGTTGAAGATCATCGTGTGCTCTTTCCACTGCAGCCGATCTTCAATGCCTAATTCTTGGAACAGCCGCAGCACATTAGGATAAGCACCAAAAAAAATGTGCAGCCCCGTTTCGTACCAGTCCCCGTCTGCGTCTTTCCAGGCTGCTACCTTGCCACCCAAGACTGACTGACGCTCTAAAATAATGGGGGTATGTCCAGCATCTACCAGATATTTTGCACAGGAAAGACCTGCTAAACCGCCGCCCGCGATCGCAACTCGCATGTCGTGAGGTAACTCTTGCTCTAGGTGTACAACAAGCGATCTCCCTGGGGAGATTCGGCCTGGACTCATTATACCGTTGCAAACCGTTACATTCTGCAAAAGATGAGTTGCCAACTTTCGCCCTGGCGTCGAGGTAGCCGGATCAAGGCTATCTTGCCTGGCCCACGGCAGCGTGCTGGCCCAACGCAGCCCCCCAGCAGCATCACGATAGAATGAATTCGGACAGCACCTGTAAGTTACTGTAGCTTTGATTGGGATTAGGCAAGAGGAGATTTCATGGGGAAGGTAGTCGGCATAGACCTGGGTACCACCAATTCAGTTGTCGCCGTGATCGAGGGCGGCAAACCCGTTGTGATTGCTAATGCTGAGGGCAGCCGGACAACCCCTTCAGTCGTGGCGTTCGGCAAGAATGGGGAGCGCGTGGTCGGGGAGCTGGCGCGGCGGCAAGCGGTCCTCAATCCTAAAAATACATTTTCTGCTGTGAAGCGCTTTGTCGGACGCAAGTATGCCGAACTTAGTCCTGACTCTAAACGGGTCCCCTACGCGCTCCGGCGGGATGAGGCGGGGGATGTTAAAATCCAGTGCCCGCGCCTGGAGCAAGAGTTTGCGCCAGAAGAAATCTCGGCGATGGTCTTGCGGAAGCTGGCAGACGAAGCGGGCCGCTATTTAGGAAAACCGGTAACTGAGGCGGTGATTACGGTGCCGGCTTACTTCAATGACGCCCAGCGCCAGGCCACCCGCAATGCGGGACGGATCGCCGGCTTAGAAGTCAAACGAATCTTGAATGAACCGACCGCAGCTTCTTTGGCCTACGGCTTAGATCGGGAGGACAATCAAACCATCCTGGTATTTGACTTGGGTGGTGGCACCTTTGATGTCTCGATCTTGGAAGTCGGTGAGGGGGTATT
>JAUJON010000217.1 GCA_030447595.1 Thermosynechococcaceae cyanobacterium YX3bin19 | reverse complement strand
TGCGCCTCAAAGAGTAAGAGAGCTTTTATTTAAATATCCACATGGAAAATTTGAGAGGATTGAGTTAACAGAAGAGGCAATAAAACTTGCTGACACTTACATTAAAGAAAAAGTTGTTGGGCAAACAAGCATAACAGATTGCAGGCATATTGCTTTAGCTACAATTTATAAAGTGGACGTTCTATCAAGTTGGAACTTTAAACACATCGTAAATCTTGACAAAATCAAAGGCTATAATTCCGTAAATTTACGTTTAGGTTATATGATAGTTGAAATTAGAAGTCCAAAAGACCTTATTAATTATGGAAACGATTAGCAAACAAAAAACTTTTGACGCAGTAAAGATGATGCGTGAAATACGAGACAAAATAAGTGCAGAAACCCAAAATATGAGCTTTGAAGAATTAAAAGCTTATATCAACAAAAAATTGTCTGAAAGCAAAACTAAATCAATCGGACAGCCCTCAAAATAAGAAGCACTTCTGCCAACATTAAGCGGAGTAGACGAAAAGCCCAAAACGAAGCCCCGATAAGCACGAACTTACCAGGGCTTTTTGTTCTACTCCATGTTGACCGAAGCCGGCGCAACTATTGGGTGCAAAGTAGCACTGCAAAATTGAGCCTGTCATGTACGATTAGTACCCTTGCGCTATCACTGTTTGACTTTTAGCGCCCTTTATCTGTAATCAATACGCTTTGCAATCTCATTGCATTACCTGTTTTTTGATTTTAATCAGCTTTTAGCCCCGCCTTTGCTTAGTAATGAGCATAGGTCTGGCGTTACGTCCGGCAACGTTAAAAAAAAATGCTCCCTTTTAATCTGAATGAACCTCTGCCTCTATTCTCTCTGCACTTCTTTTCTGCCTTTAATATTCATTACATAAAGCAGCTCCAGCTTTGCCTTCTTACAACAGTTGCACAATAAACCATCAGTGCCATACTTTTCTATCATTCTTATGGTGCTGCTGACCACTGCCTGCTGTGCATGCTGAGGCAACTCCATCTGCTGCAATATCTCGTTTACCCGTTGCTTTCGTTTGTAATTGCCCAGGTAGCCATAGTGCCTTATTTTACAAAAACGTGGTGGCAGTATATGTTGCTCATACCTTCGCAAAAATTCTTCTCCCGTCAGGGTCATTGACTTTTTCTTTCCGTCATCAGCGTAGTCTTTGTACTCAAAGGTGACATTGTTATCCATGTCTATCCGCTTTATACGGTGGTTGCTGATAGCCACCTTATGGGTGTATCGGGCCAGGTATTCAACCACCTGTGCAGGACCTCCCATTGGCTCTCTGAAGTCAACAATCCACTCCATATCATACAATGCTGTTCGTAGTGTAAGCCACTCTTTATGCTGTTCTTCACTCATCAATACAATGCCCTTGTCTATCTGCGGCTGCAACTGTTTAAGAAAATAGGGCCGGTATACCGCTTGCACTGCTTTTGTTGGAAACAAAAATTTATGCTTTGCCTTCACTGCTTCTTTCCACCTTTTGTCTTTATCAATACCACCCCCACTTACTATACAATGGATATGCGGATGAAAGCTTAACTGCTGTCCTCCCGATTTATCGGGATATGCAATACTGCTATAATGCCCGGTTGCGCTGCCAGGTACTTTTCATCACCTGCAAACTTCAGAAGCGTATAGGAAGCAGCATCAAAGAGCAGGTCAAACATTGCTTTGCGATTGCCCATTACAAGCGGGTTTAACTGATGGGGTATGGTGAAGACCGCATGATAATATTTTACCGGTAAGAGTTCTTTCATCCGCGCTTCTATCCATTCTTCTTTCTTATTGTTACCGCAACCAGGACAGTGGCGGTTACGACAGCTATGGTAAACATATTGCATTGCCCCGCAATCACTGTTGGTGCAACGGTAGGCATGATAACCAAAATCAGCAGTCCGGCATCGTTCTATACGGCTTAGCACTTTATGACTTCCTGTTGCAGTCATCTCCTTCCACTTCGGCATCTGCTGCAGCAGTTGTTGCACTGTTGCATTATTATTTGCTGCCATTGCCCTGTTGATTGTTGAGTTGGTCAAGAGGGTTAATGATGCGGCTGCACCTGTGTGTCTGCAGGTGCAGGTAAACCATTGTAGTGCTGATGTTGCTATGACCAAGCAGCTCTTTTATGGTATGCAGGTCGGTGCCTGTATCGAGCAGGTGAGTAGCAAAGGAGTGGCGAAACGTATGTACACTATAATCTTTGTGTTCCAGGCTTGCCTGCTTCATAACCTGTTTTACTGAATGTTGTATACTGCGGCAGTGAATGGGTTTGCCTTTGGTTTGTCCTTCAAATAAATAAGTGACAGGACGGTGCTTGAGAAAGTATTCTCTTAATGTAAGCAGCGTTGTTGGAGACAGCAGCGTATAGCGGTCTTTTTTACCTTTGCCCTGCACTACCTTAATACGCATGTTCTTACTGTCTATATCAGTAAGTTTAATAAGGCTGCACTCTTCAAGGCGAACTCCGCTGCTGTAAAACAACTCTATAATCGCTTTTTGTTTAATAGTTTGGGTATGAGATAACAGTTTCCATACTTCATCAGTGGTCATGACGTTGGGAAGCTTAAAACCTTTACGGGGATACAACTTTGAAGGAAGGTCGTAAGGACGCTTAAGCACCTGCTTAAAAAAGAAAGAAACGCTTGAAGCAACCATACGGCATTTATCATGACCGCTGCGGAACACCTCTTTGATGTAGCAGATATACTTTTCTATCTGCTCAGCTGTAAGTTGAGAAGGACGTGTATCAGGATAATACTCAAAGATAAAGCGCATCTCACGCAGGTAGTTACCAATGCTTCTATTAGCATAACCACCCACCGTCATTACCTGTTGTAGCTTAAGCAAGGCAGCCTCTGCCGCCGGAGTTAATTTTTTTTCATAATGTAAAATTTTAGAGGCTTAAATTACATCATAAAACCCCGGTAATTGTTTCCCGAGGAACGAGGGTTCGGTTCAACATCAGTTTGCAGCAATAGCGGCTGAAGATTAAATGCTAAGCAATAGAATACTATTCAACTTATGTTCTAAATTTAAGCTGAGGGTAAACAGAATGACGCTACTGCAGCAAGCTGTTAACCGTTGAACCAACATCGCCTATAAGGGCGATGAGTTATAAG
>JAUJON010000216.1 GCA_030447595.1 Thermosynechococcaceae cyanobacterium YX3bin19 | reverse complement strand
TACCTCACAATTACAAACTTCCCAAAGCCAAACCTCCGTCCAATTATCCGAACGCATCTACCAGGCCATGATGGAACCGTTCGTACAGGTGTTGCAATCAGCTATCGAACGCGGGGAAATACGACCCGTAGCAACTGATCTGGTAGCCGGGGCGCTGATCGTATCCATCAATGGTCTGTTGCCTTTGGCACATACTGGTCAGTTACCCCGCCCTGCCCGGGAGTTGGCCCACGAACTGATCGACATTTTTCTGGACGGTTTGCGGAGGCAATAAGCATTTTTTCTAAAACTTAAAAGAAAACGAAACATTGCCTAACTAAAATTAGTTAGATATACAATCAACCTAACTTCCCTTAATTATGCCCAACCAAGCAATTTCCAATCAACTGGTAGCTTCTTCCGAAAGTCCTTTTTCAACCCTCCTAGCCAAGCGCCCTTACCGATGGTGGCAGGCCGCGCTGGTAGGAGTAGCCGCCAACGCCATCAGTGCCTTACCGGCTGGGTATAATGGCAATGAAGCTTTCTACAACCACTTTCAGCAACCCGACATTGCGCCTCCTGACTGGGCTTTTGCTCCCGTGTGGCTTTTCAATAATGTCACTTCCTTGTATGCTGGTTTAACGGTAGCCAATCTACCCAAAGGTACTCCGGGCCGGAAGGCATTTCTGATACTGGAAGGAACCCAGTGGGTACTCTTTGCTGCTTTTAGTCCATTGTATTTCGGTTTGAAAAGCCCGGTATTGGGGGCCATTGACACCGCTGCTGGTTTAGGAGTAACGACAGCTAGTTTGGCAGTAGCTACCAGAGTCCACAAAAAAGCGGCATTAGGGATTCTGCCCCGTTTCGCCTGGCTAATGCTGGCCACTTACGTTTCAGTATACGTGGCGGTTAAAAACTCAGATCCATTATTTAAGTAAGCAGCATACCATCATCATCCTTGCGTATTTCTAGTGAGTAGTGTTCATACGTAGGCTTCTGCCTGAGGGGTAGTTGCTATGGCAGTAAACCTCAGGCAGAAGCCTTCGGCCAAAGACTAAACCACAATAATTAAAATTAACCAATCCAGCCCTTCCCGATGGAACTTACATTCAGAACTGCCCACCACCATGATTTGGATTTCATTGCCTGGTGTAATTATGCTGCTACCTCGCCAGCACCTGGTTTTTGTTATTGGGATCCACTACTGGAAGGTACCCAAACCGAAACAATGCGTTTTATCAGGGCCATTTTTCAACACGATGCCTTAGCCTGGGGATCCGTTGAGGATTTTATAGTGGGAGAGGTAAGTGGTGAGAAAATATGTGGAGCATCCGGATTTGTGATGAGTCACACGGACTATCGGCCACTTCGCTTGGAGAAGCTACAGCAGGTACAAGCGGCATTAGGCTGGAGTGATCATCTATTACAAACTTTCATCCAAAACTATGAGCAAGTATGGACTAATCCACTGGATGTTACGCTTAAACCCTCCGGAAATTGGACAGTTGAATGCCTTGCCGTGCTACCCGAATATCGGGGCCAGGGCGTAGGAGAAAAGCTGCTGGAAGCACTGGCCCACCGAGGAATTCAGAAAGGACACCAGACGATGGGCATTTCGGTAACGATGGGTAACCAGGCGGCCGAAAAACTCTACCAGAAAGCAGGCTTCAGGCCCTATATTACCTACTGGGAAAGTTATTTTGAGGGGCAATTTCCGGGAACAATTAAGTACAGTAAACCTTTGATGCCTACTTCCGGACAGTCTGTATGGGAGTAACAACATGTTATCCGAAAAATCGGCAGGAGTGGCGAAAATGGCTACTTGAAAATCATCAAAGTAGTCAATCGATTTGGCTGGTTTATCACAAGGTGAAGAGCCGTACTCCTTCCATTCGCTATAGCGAAGCGGTAGAAGAGGCGCTGTGTTTCGGTTGGATTGATAGTAAGGTACAACCCATCGATGAAGTAAGTTATAAACAATTGTTTTCGGTCCGCAAGCCCAGGAGTGTTTGGTCAAAGGTAAACAAAGAGAAGGTTGCTAAACTGATTGAGCAGGGGCTCATGACCGATGCGGGGTTTAAAAGCATAGAGACGGCGAAGCAAAATGGCTCCTGGACTACGCTTGATAACGCGGAGAATTTAATCTTACCGGATGCTTTGCAAGCAGTGTTTACAACACACGCAGCTGCCGCAAGTTATTTTCACTCGTTAAGCCGAACAACCAAACGAAATATTTTACAGTGGATTACCTTGGCAAAACGACCGGAAACCGTTCAAACAAGAGTACAGCAAACGCTGCAGGCAGCTTTACATAAAACAGTACCCAAACCGTTTAGATCATAAAACCTGACACTTTGCCCTGCAACCGCACCACCCCAATTCTTAGCCGCCTTACACTTAGGAATTACTCTTCTTTTCCCTTTCAGATCATACTACCGGTGATACTGGTGCCACTCAGCTGAAAAGTACGTTAAAAGGTGATCAAATTCCTTCGCCTTCAGTCCTGTCAAGGACAAGAATACACCAGGCGGTTGCCGTACCGTTACTAATGAATACATAGAAAATACGCTAAAACAAGAAAAACCAGCCACTATAGAAATTTAACCGTACTAATCTTTAATATTTGTGCTGATTAGGAAAACTTATTTAGAAAAGAGATAATGGTATTTCTAATTCCTGAATATCTTATTGCGGATACAATATTCCCAAGGCAGGAAAACTACTTTAGGATTGCCCTATAAAAGTGACTTTCTGACCGGTCGGATGCAGTATTGGCAGAAATAGAATTTGCTGCTTTGTTAACACAAAAGCGTACAAGTGGTGGGATAACCAATAAATGGAGAAAACCGCAATTACTCTCCCATTTGAATAGAGTCTTTTTCCAATCTAAAATTTGGCCTTCATGGAGGGCATGATCTTTGGTTACCTCAGTAAGGGGGATTGTTTATTGAGGGTTCTATTGCTGCTTTTACGTAGAAGGCGGCCTAAACTTTCGCTTGTTTTTGGTCATAAGTACTATATTTAAACCAGATAGTAGAATTTAAATCCTGTCTTTAAATTTAGGACGGAGCATACAGAGTTGAACATATCCTTCCTTTAAATTCTATAAACTATGGATAGTATTGTTTCGTTTATCCTTTAAAAGAACCAGCATATGAT
>JAUJON010000215.1 GCA_030447595.1 Thermosynechococcaceae cyanobacterium YX3bin19 | reverse complement strand
TCCATTGCACTTTTCATGGCATATTCCTGAGCACTATCTCTTGCACCAAGTTGTTGAGCTCTTAAGAAAAACCTATCTCCCTTACTTACTAAATGACCCCCAGATAGGTACTGAGTATCACTACCTTTACTGAACCAATTACAAAGCACGTTTCGCTCTTGAGCTAGCTGAATATTAGAACTGCTTGATTACTTCTGCCGAATTGCCTTAAGAAACTCTGTCATTGCTTCAAGTTTGGAGGACATCAAGACACATCGTACTAGTAAGGAAGTCTCTAGTTCTGGCAAAAATTCACTGCGGGAAATTGGCTCATACTCCTTTTCACGCAGTCGATAAAGAAAAAGCTGGTTATTTTCCCAAAACCAAACTTCAGAGATGCAAAAACGCTTGTATCGCTCTAGCTTATTTGTGCTGCCACTGCTGATAGCAACCTCAATGGCAAGGTCAGGATGCTCTTTCTTTTCACCTATATAGTAAGATTCATCAGGCTCAAATGAAGTACCCTTAGACTCTGCCTCACGGGTAGCGCTACCCACAGGAATGAACTCAATCTGCTTTTCCAAAAAGTAGAGCCCTAACAATATAGCTAGGACACTCTTGATCAGCTCATGTTCCTCACCAATTGTCATAAGTTCCACATACCCGTCCAGATAAGACAGCCGTATCCCCGGAACTTCTGCTAGCAAAGTTTGAAGCGCCTTGAACTGTTGCCACCCATGACGGCCCGGTAGGATAAACCGCTGTTCTTGGATTGGATTTAGCTGCTCTACAAGTTGTGTCATCGTGGTAATTCTTGACCAACAAGTTCTAAAGCTCGTTGAATCAATGCTTCAGGTGTTAATCCGTTAAAGCTCATGATCTCAGTTGGGCTGGCAGCAGTTTCCCCTCGCTTCCAGGCAAAGGTGTCCCGCTTTGCCGTGCTTCGCAACATAATTGGCTCTAGGATGCTGCTAGCACCACCCGTGACGCCAATCAGGGCGTCGCTGTCAAACAATCTAGTAAACCCGGCATCGTCTAAGAAGCCGCCATCCGATTCGCTGCAAGCTTCCCAAGCAACGTCATGGGGACGGTAGAGGCGACGGGGATTAACCACCGAAACAATCCGCACGCCTAGACCTTGCTCCGCGAGTTGTTCAGCGGCTGCAAATACGGGTATCAGCGGCATGTCGCCTACCACAGCAAAGACAACCCGCTGGCTACCGGAGGTTTCTTGTAGCACTACCGCGCCATCCTGGAGACCTTGGCGGCCTTGCTCAAAGGTGGTACGAATCGGCAGGGGAGACTTGCTGGCTGTAATCGTAATCCCCTTGTTTTTGGTCGTCAAAGCCCACTCGTAGGCGACTTGAATGCTGTTGGCATCTGAGGGAAATAATGGAAAAATGTTGCCGTTCCGCATCATAGCGGCAAAGTAGGCTTCAATTTCAGGTCGCTGGTGAGTCCAACCATTGCGGCCCTGTTCTAGGGCCCCGGCGGTAAACAAGGTAATGGTAGATGGGGTAGGACGGCGCAATTCCGCCATCGCTTGGGTAACGGTTTGCCAGATGGGTAAGCCGTTGATCGCAAAAGATTCATAGGAACACCAGAGGCTGCGACTGCCCATTAGCGCTAAACCTGCCGCAAGGCCAGAGCAAGCATCTTCACTCAGCGGTTCATAGACCTGGCCTGTGGGACTCTGGTTGTAGAGAGAGTCGGGGGTAGGATGGATCACCTTCAGTGCCTGGTTGATGTTGCTAATTCCAGAGGCTTCATTACCATCCGCGTTAGAAACTAAAAAGCTGCGGTCCTGCTGCCCCACAGCGGCAACGAGGTGACCCATGGCTGCAGTAGCAACCTGCTTGTCACCGCCGATAGGGAATTCATTCAAGGGAAGTTCTCCCAGTTCTGGTAGCGATCGCACTGATTCTGTGGCAGCGACCTCAGCAGCAGGACCGCCCCCAGCGCGGGCAAAGTTTGTCCGCACTAGTTCCCAGGCTGCCGGGGCCAAGGCCCGTTTCTTCAGGCCACCGACCACATCTTCGTGGTCCAGGGTGTGATGGGCATAAAGATTGTGGGATTTGGAGCCGTGGGCGTGAACGCCCGACCCCTTCAGTTGCTTGACAATCAATACAGTTCGCTGGCCCCCTAGGGCAGAGCGAGCGGCTTCATCCACTGCTTGTAAAACTGCACCGACAAAGGCCAGTCGCTGATCTAGGGAAAAGGCAGTGCTATCCACATAGTCACCGGATTGGCCCTGGTCATCAAAATCCTTGGCGTTGACGAGAATCACTTCTGTAAACCCGTTGCCTCGCCAGTAATCAATCATCTGGTCATTAGACTGGGTAGAAACCATGCTGTGGTGTTCTTGGCTGAAACCGTTCCAGACTAAGACGGGCAAGAAATTAGTCACCTCTGGAAAGGCCGTATGGAAGTGAGCCATGGAACTCATGACGTAGGGCTCGCCTAAGCCACCATCCCCGACTGTGAAGGGAAATAACGTATCTCGGTGCAGCAGAGCAGCCGCCATGGCAAAATGCTGTCCCTGTCCCAACGGACCCGCCGGAGACAGCAGGCCGGGAATTTGACCAGACAGGTGCCCCAGCAGCCCGTGCCGCTCCCGGAAGCGATCGCCCAGTTGCTGAACCGTATGAATTCCCATTTTTTCTAAGGAGCGGTCTAGGAACATGGCGCTATAGAACCCAGGGGCATGGTGGCCCACTTCCGTCAGGATGTTCTTGTAGCCCAGCATGACCAAGGCGGCATAGGCTTCGGCAATGCTGGCAAACCCACCGGGATGCCCAGAGGACTTCCTGGCGGTAGTTTGTAGCGTCAGATAGCGCAGGGCATCTGCAGCTAGCAGGGTCTGGAACACAGCTGCTTTGTCCGCCGAATCAGCGATCGCCTGGTTACCTTCGGCAATGACGGGCATCTTTCCGTAGGTCTCAAAACCCGGCAGTGGTTCACCAAAATACTGAATTCCTTCACAAAAGGCCGGGACTGAAGTTGTGGGGCTAACTGCGGTCATGCTGCAATACCTATCAAGACTACGGGTTTGCTGGCGATCATTCAACTAAAATGTTACAACTTCTGCTCTACAGAACCTCATGGGATTGTCTTATACCTTGGATGAGGAAACTGATACTCGTGGGCCCTGCACCATTGCG
>JAUJON010000214.1 GCA_030447595.1 Thermosynechococcaceae cyanobacterium YX3bin19 | reverse complement strand
AAAATGAACCTCGCGCTTGCCATCGCCGATGAAGCTGCACAGTCAGCTCTTCAACTCTTACTCCCGCTCATGGAATGACTGCCAGTGTTGGCAGAGATTGAACGCTTAACGCTTATGGCCTTGTGCGCCCACCCATCTCAAAAGGGCGCACGAGCATCACTTGATGCCAACCCCCATCGACCAGGCCCTACCAGGTGTTTGACGTACGTTGACTAGAACCCTGCCTCACGCACCCATCCGGAGCATTCAGCCCCCTTGTAGTCGCAGCCCCCTGAGGTTTCAATCAACATATTGAAGCTTATCAGCAATCTCAAGGGATTTTGACTGCGGTCAGCATCAATTAAGTGCCTCATCGATTAAGTGCCTCGTCGACAATCAGAGCACCTCCTTGGGAAAGGGCCTCTTAGGCTTTGGCAATGAGCAGTCGCTTTTCTTCAAGATTCCAGTCGTGGAGGATGTGTCCCATGACAAGAACATCCGCTTTAGGAAGTGGGCCCGTATGAACTTAATTTAAAGCCTGTTTAAAAGGTAAGTCCTGATTGATCAGGTCGATCTCCTGCCGTTCCATTTCGTTAATTTCATCAATGTAGCTGTGCAGAACTTGAGATAAGCGGCGGTTGTAGAAGCGATGCAAGCTGTAATTTGGGGTGGCGGGGAAGCCCCGGCGTTTTTTGTGGCGGCCCCCAGCACCCGGGTCGAAAGTTTGAATGCCGTGAGCGATCGCCCATTCAATTGGAGTGTAATAGCAGGCGTCAAAGTGTAGGCAGTCAATTTCTTGAAAACAGCCCCAGTAACGTCCGTAGAGCTGATCCCCCTTGGTTAAACAAAAGGACATCCCCATGGGTTGGTGGCTATTCTCCTCACCATAGGCAGCAATAAATATTACCCGGTGTTGGTAGCAAGTGTTAAGCTGCTCAAAAAACCGCCGCGTCAGGTACTTGCTGCCCCAGTAAAACTTCTCGCAGGTATCGCTGTAGAAGTCATGCATTGCCGGAAATAGTGCTGCTGGAATCTCCTCCCCCGTTAAGGTTTGCAGTCGCAGGCCTGCTTTTTCCACAGCCTTGCGCTCCCGCTTAATGTTGCGGCGCTGATTGGCATTAAAGGAATTCAAGTAATCATCGAAGGTCTGATACCCCTGGCTTTGCCAGATGTAGCTATGGTGCAGCCAAGGGGTGAAGCCGTGGCGCTCTATCACAGGTTGCCACTGGGGGTCAACAAACAGGAAGTTACAGCCGGAAATGCGATTGCGCTCGCAAAACTGATCAATCGCTGCCACCATCATGGCGGTCAGTTCATCCTCGTCTTCCCCAGGGGCAATTAAGAAACGATACCCTTCGGCTGGGGTGAAGGGGGTCATCCCCAGCAGTTTGGGATAGTACTGCACCCCCAGCCGGTGAGCCACATTTGCCCACTGGTGGTCAAAGACAAATTCACCGTAGCTATGGCTTTTAACATAAAGCGCTGCCGCTGCAATTAAAGTTTGGTCCCGCCACACCGTTAAGTGGTTGGGCAGCCAACCTGTTCTGGCTGTGGCGCTGCCAGACGTTTCCAGGTTATTCAACCATTCCCACTCAAGAAAGGGAGTTTTTAGGGGGAGGGCGAGGGCATCCCAGGCACTCTGAGGTATTTCGGCTATCTGGTTTATCCAGGCGAGCGCATAGCGATTGAGTTTCACCATAGCCAGCAATACAAAACTTTATCTAGGGTAATCTAATCTACCCTGCCAAACCTAGGAAAATTGCTAACCTATTAACTTTTAACCGCGTTTTGCACCCAGGCTCGGAAGGAGCGTATTACAGCTGTCTCTCCAATGATTTTGCTCTCCTCAAGAAACTGAGGAACGAGCGTAACGGGTAGTAAAGGAAACGCAGGGCTCTGCTCACACTCTACATACTTTTTGTTCTGAAGGCGGTAAATACGTAGAGCTTGACCATCATATCTCCAAATTTCAGGAACACCTAGGGCGGCGTAAATTGGAAATTTGTTTAAGGAACCGCTGGTGATGTCTATTTCCAGCACCAAGTCTGGTGGTGGGTCTTGGCTCAAGTCTATTTCTTTCTTGCCCCTAACCAAAGCTTCGTTCTGGATGTAATAGCAGGAGTCAGGTTCTAGGCCACACGCCAGGTCTTTACGTTTTAGGGTTGTTGAGCCCCCTCCTTTAATATCAATGTTTAGCTCTTCTGCAAAAGCGAAAACAAACCTCTCTAGTAGTCTGTTGTCATTCTCATGCTCAAAGTAGGGAGCCATAATTTCCAGTGTCCCCTGGTCGTAGGCAAGTCGCGAAGAAGACCGATGCTCTCCTAGCTCTGCCAAGAGCATTTCAAACGTCTGCCAACTAATATTTTGCAGTAGGACTCTTTGCTCTGCCTGAGTTGATGTACTAAGCATAGAGTTCTGATGATACTTGTCTAAAATCTACTGCAAAAAAGTAGAACCGTGGTAAGTGCTGCCTCGTCTGCGAGTTACCAGTTTGCAAGCATATCAATGCTGCATCACAAAAAAGCGATCTTCGAGAAAATTATGGAAAAGGTTTGTCAATCGCTGAGAGCTGGGAATCTTTGTATTTAAGTTGTATCTTCTCAGACCCATTGCCACATCAACACTCGCTCTAGGATTTTATGAAATGAAGGCAGAAAGTATCAAAATTTTAAAGGTTTTTAGTAACGGCGGAGATATTCATTACGTCTTACCCTGGTTGACTGACAAAAGTTGATTGTGTGTAACTGAGCGCCTTGCTGCACAGACATTTCAGGAATTGAAGGGAGTCAGGGGGGAGCCAGCGTTCTAAGCTTAGATACCCCTCAAAAGCGTGAACACTGTGAAAAAAACTCCCCCCTCTACCATGCCTTGAACACTTGGCTGGGTCAATCGGTGCCCTGGGCGCATCAAGGACATCTGACGACTTGCTTATGGATGGTGGTAGCCTTGCTCCAACGGGGCGAGGTGAGTCTAACGCGCTGGTTGCCCTACTTGCCCTGTCGGGGACATCAGGCTCAAAGTAAACAACGGCGAGTCAGTCGATGGCTGCATAACAGCCGCATCAACGTCCATCGGCTGTACAAACCGCTGATTCAAGCGGCACTGGCGACCTGGGATGAGGAATGCCTCTATTTGAGCTTAGACACCTCAATGTACTGGGACGAGTATTGTC
>JAUJON010000213.1 GCA_030447595.1 Thermosynechococcaceae cyanobacterium YX3bin19 | reverse complement strand
CCGCGCCCCCGACCCCCCCCCCGCGCCCTCGCCGCCCCCCCCCCGCCCAGCCCCACCCCCCCGCAGCGCCCCACCATGCCGCTGGCCACCCGGGACATCGACAAACCGCCTGGCTTTAGCCTTGCCGGGCGGTACCAGGAATCTTTCCTCTGGCAGTCTACCTTTGTGAAGAATCAGGTTTCTGTACCTTCCTACGTGCCAGCCTATCATACTTTTGATGCCCAGGTCAGCTACAAGCTGCCGGCATTGAAGTCAATCATCAAGCTGGGCGGTTCTAATGTTTTCAACCAGTACTACCGGCAAGCCTGGGGAAATCCTAGTGTTGGTGCGTTGTATTACGTTTCTCTTACCTTTGATGAATTATTGAACTAACTCCTCTTTAAGAGTATGTTTAAAAATGGAGGCGGAGAAATTTGCAAAAATGGCAAAGGGGTAAAAAGGGGAATGCGTCATAACTTGTGGTTGTCAAATCTCAAGTTAGTATGGCCCAAGCAAAGCTTAAGTTTAAGCGTACTCGATTTAGTCCATTGACTGACGGAGCGAAAATGCTCCGGTCTAATGGGAAGTTATTGAAAAAATAGTAGATACCGGCAGAAAGCGGAAGCATTCCTTGCGGGCAGTAGTGGATGGATTATTGAAGCTACCCCGTACGGGTACGCAGTGGCGAAATCGGGAAGATCGTCCTACAGTTTATCCCGCTTGGGCAAGCTTATAAAATTGGACGGGGCGTAATGACTTAGATCTTAGACAAGCCTATAGGCATATTAGCGGATAACTATATAATTAGTTGAGAGAAGGGGAGCAACAGTAAGCCTGCAATGAGTCGTAGCGTTTCAAAACCGCTATAGAGCAGCAGTTATCTTATTTCGGCTGCTTCCAGTTTATTCGATATTCGCCATGTATTAACCGGAAAGCCATAACAAAAATCGATAGAAGAGGATGTTTCCGTTACTTTAATTTGTGTAACGGATTTTTGTTACTCTTTCCCAAAATAACTAGTAACAATCAATATAGTAGAGGAAGGGTACGCAAAAGGGTCTATTCTCGATTTACCTGCTGTCCGAAAAACAGGGGGCCTGACAACTTCGAGTGTCCCGCTTTTTTAGACCACCTCACTCCCGCAAGTTACGTGCTTCAAGCGTTCAACCTAATTACTTGACTACTTACTTGCTTTACTGCCCGGTAACTATTTACTTGTAGCCGAAAGAGTTGGTTTCTTTTTCCGGCAGCAAACGCATGAAAAGCCTAAATTGGGTAACAACAGCCACTTTTACGTTGTGCTTCCTGAGTCAATTCCTGATAGGGCAGCCGGTTCGATTTGAGCATTTCTCCCGCAAGCAGGGGCTGACTTCCGAAATCATGTGTACCTACCAGGACCGGGAAGGCTTTCTCTGGATTGGCACGGTTGCCGGCCTGAATAAATTCGACGGCTACACCTTTACTACCTATAAACCCGATCCCAAGGACCCTCATCGGTTGGTTCATCAAGTAGGGTTAATTGCTGGTAAAAGAGGCGTACGATATAGATTGAGAAGTGCTAATAAACATAGAAAGTTTTCCCAATAGAAATGAAAGAGGCTAAAAAAGCAACTAATACCTGAAACGCCAACTAGCCCTTCCTTCTGCATTGCTCCACCTCAGTGAGATTGTTTTATTTGAGCACTTAGTCCAATCGGGCAAGTAAGTGTGCAAGGTAGATGAAATGACCGCCAGGGAACGTCCGGTGGGTGATGATGAGCAAAAAGAGAAAGCCAGATCTGAAATCGCCCAGTTAAACGAAACCGCCGCAAGCACCATTATTGCTTTTGACCAGAAACGGTGTAGAACCGCTAGAGAGTCCTATCCGGTACTTAAGTTGTATTCTAACCTTCCGACCAAACACTAGAAAAGGATATCCTAAAGTGGTAATCCTTTTCATAAAAATCATTAAAATACTTATTTTCTGAAGCTAAACACTTATGTTATGGTTACATAAAGTTCCTTTTTAGTGATCTTCTGGATCATAAGACTTGCTACTTTCCCATATAGTAGCAGGCCCCTCTAGGAGGTGCTTGAGAAGCTAAGCGAAAGGCTCAGGGAGACTACCGGATTTTATACTATAATGTAGCGGTAGCAATTTCCTTCTTGGGGAGTTCCACAAAAAAGGTAGTGCCCTTATTTTCTTCGCTTTCAAACCATATTTTGCCTTGATGCCATTCCACAATGGTTTTAATAATGGACATGCCTAGTCCTACTGAAGGTTCTCCTTTCAGGCCTGGCCGGCGAGCTTTGGTGAACTTCTCAAAGAGGCCTTCCTGTAAATGCTCAGGAATGCCTACGCCATTATCGGCAATGGAGAGTAGTACAGCATCTTTTTTCTCCTTAATAGTTACCGTGATTACTCCTCCATCAGAAGTAAACTTAAGGGCATTGGAAATAAGGTTATTAATCACCTGAGTGAACTTATACTCATCCAGGGGTACGTAGATTTTTTCCTTACTTGTTTCCAGTTTGAACTCCTTGGCAAGACTCGATTCAGAAAGCTTATACTGGTCAAAGACTTCCAGTACTTTGGAGACGATATCTACCCGGGTTTTGACTAGTTCTACCGCCGAAGATTCCAAAAACTCCTGCTTGACAAACTCCCGAATGAGTTGAATGCTGCGGCTGCTAGTCTGCTCAATCATGCCAATGAGCTTATGCAGTGTCTGATCTTTGTAGTTTTTGATTTGTTTGGTAAGGAGCGAGGTCAGGCCCTGAATCGTATTTAGAGGACCGGCTAAGTCATGGGAAAGAATTTCGAGTACGGCATCCTTCTTGGCGGCGAACTTTTGCAAAATATCCTTATGGTGTTTAGTAAGGGTTATGTCATCGACGAAACCGGCAATAATGCGTTCGTCCTTCTTCGCTGGAATAAAGCTGGGGGAAAGGCAGACCCACCGTTCACTTTTATCCGGCCAGAGAATGCGAAACTCCAGGTCCTTTTTGGGTTTTCCCGCCGAAAATTCCTTAAAAGACTGCTCCACAAAGTCTTTCTCCTCAGGATGCACCGTATCCAAGAGTAAAGTAGGATTAGCTATAATTCCTTCCCGGCCCCGATTCCACATGGTTTCAAAAGAAGGATTCAGGTAAATAAACTGATTGGTAGTTAAATCAAAGGCAAAAACCACCTGGCCGGTACGTTCCGTGAGTT
>JAUJON010000212.1 GCA_030447595.1 Thermosynechococcaceae cyanobacterium YX3bin19 | reverse complement strand
CAAGCAAGATTAAACTTGATTTTAAGGCACAATTATAGCAATTTCGCTTTTACCACGTGCAGAAATTAGGATCGCACGCTACACTCAAAGGCAATCAAATGAAAAATCAAGATGCCACAAATAACTTTGGTGATATAACTTGGCAAGCTGAACTCATACGATTTAAAGCTTTTACAAATTCGACCGTTGACATAGGCCAGCTAAGCTGGTGGTCTGATTTGGTTGGCACCCCTTCCGAAACCAGAGTGACACGTCCTGTAGTAGGTGAGTATCAAGAGGAGGGAGCATTCGCAGGTGGGAGACTTATTCTAAGAGTAGATCCCACTCGTATTGACTGGGTGCTCGCTCCATCATCTGATCAACAGCAGGAAAATCCTGAAGGCTATCTCTTAATTGGACAATTCCAGAAATTGCGCAATCAGTTCCTCCCGGCAATGCTGCGCTGGTTAGAAGCGTTAGACTATTTCCCGGTGCAAAGGCTGGCCTTTGGAGGACAATTCGCACAACTTGTTGAGAATCATCATGAAGGATATTGTCGGCTTGTCTCCTACCTTCCAGATGTTCGTCTGGATCCGGAGGGGTCATCTGATTTTTTCTACCAGATAAATCGGCCCAGAGCATCCCAATCTGTTACAGGGCTTAAAATAAATCGACTCTCCAAATGGAGTGTGGCTGTTCAGCAAACATTCACCTTCAATTTTTCCGGGCAAGCTTCTGCAGGGCAGAGTTACTTTGCCTGCCGATTGGAGTTAGACGTCAATACGGCACCAGATTTTCGAGATGGGTTTTCTAAAGAGCAGGCTATTACCGTGAGCCAAGAATTGGCAAACCTTGCGGGCGAAGTGATGGAGAAAGGTGACATTAGATGAGTACAGCTACCCAAATCAAATTTGTCGATTTAGGCAATGGCAGAGATGTAGAGATTTCCCATGAATCTGAGGCGTATTCTGCATCTCCTCATAAGTCAAGGTGGGACAATTATGTGTCAGAAGGGAACGAGACATCAAACTTGGAATGGTTGTTGGATGTAGTGCCCAGTTTGACCGGTCTCAAAAACTCAACGAACAGACCGCCGGCGGGCGCGTTATTCCCAATCGATGAGTTGCTCCCTCGGCTTAGTCGTAAAGCACGTAGACGCACCATTGTAACAGTGCCCAAAGGAGCCTTTTCCAAGGAACTGGAAAGCTTGCCAACATTGAAGGATACCGAGGAAATTAGTCGTGAGATTGAAAGGATATTTGAGGCCGCTAAGGATGAGGTTTTCGAGGATGGTACGAGGAGCAATATCTCAGAAGCGCTTGTTTCTCTTGTCACGGAGAACGCGCAGTCTACTCTCAAAGCCTTAAGAGATTTGATATTAAATGAAAAAGTCAATATAGAAGCAGCATCACAGGCGCTGCGATGGCTCGGTCATATGCAGCACGCTCCATCGCACCGGCTACGTTTGGAGTTGCTCACACAGGGTCTCTCGTCACGATCAGCATTGGTAAAAGATGGAGCAGCCTTGGGGCTATCCTACCTGGATGACCCTCGTGCTATACCTGATTTACAGAATGCTATCGAACAGGAGCGAAGCATGAGTCTGCGCGAAGACCTGCAACAAGTACTCTCGCAATTGGAGGACACCGCACGTGCCGCATCTTTTGAGAGTGTCGAACAATAAGCGCAGATGGGATAAATATCCAGATGTCTCTTGGCTTGCAGTCAATGAATTGCAGGCCGATGCTCTATCTGATCTTAAAACCGATGGAGGAAAGCTTTCAGTATGGCAAGTTGAAGATGATGAATCGAACCTCCAGAGGTTGGTAGCAGCATTGGCAGCAAACCGTGACAAGCTTGACAAAGTAGACTACGTGCTTGTTGACCAGAAGATTCTTGAATATATCTCAGCCAACGCTAAGATTGTTCTGGGCGATAGTCCTGATGAAGAAGCTAATAGGTGGCACCTTGATTTAACTGAACTTTCAGTAACTAAGGTTGTGAATTTGAGCAGAGCCATTTCAGAAGCCAACAAAGTGAGACGTGTTTTGCCCAAAGAAGTCAAAGCTTGGGTCAGAACTGCAATTCAATCAGGCTGGATAGACATCTCAAACGTCAACGAAAAGATTCGTCCTGAAATTAAGAAGTTAATTGAGTCTGGAACTTAATTCACTACAAACAAAGGGACGCTGCCAATTGGCAGCGTCCCTTTGTTTCAAGTACTTTTGCTTCCAACTACCCGCAGCCGCTCGTCGTGCCGCAATTCGAGCACTTGTAGCACGCCCCGGCGCGCGTCATGATGGTGCCGCATTCGGGGCAAGGCGGCGCGTCCTGTTGCAGATGCGCCAGATGCTCGTTGATGTCGTTGCCGTGGGCGCCGTGGCCGCCATCGCCGGCGATTGTGCCGCCGGTTGCCGGAAGCGGCGCTGCCGGAAGCAACGGTGCTGAAGGCGCTTCCAGCAAGGCCGGCTGATGAGCTTTCGCGGCATGGCCGTTGTTGCCGTTGGGATGGAACTTCAAGTCGAACCAGCGGAAGATGTAGTCCATCAGGCTCTTGGCAATCGGGATGTCCTTGTTGGTGGTGTAGCCGCTCGGCTCGAAGCGCGTGTGGGTGAACTTGTTGACGAGTACTCGCAGCGGCACGCCGTATTGCAGACTCATCGAAACCGCCACCGCGAAGGAATCCATCAGGCCGCTGATGGTGCTTCCTTCCTTGCTCATCTTGATGAAAATCTCGCCCGGCGAACCGTCCTCGTACAACCCCACGGTGAAGTAGCCTTCCTGCCCGGCGATGGAAAACTTGTGCGTGATGCTGGCCCGCTCGTCGGGCAGCTTGCGGCGCACGGCGCGCGGCGCGCCGGCCTTCTCCCTGGCCTCGGCTTTCATGGCGTCGGTCGAAGTCGAAAGCGGCTGCGTGCGCTTGGAGTTGTCGCGGTAGATCGCCACCGCCTTCAGCCCCAGCTTCCACGCCTCGACATAGGCCTGCATGATCTCCTCAACGGTGGCGGCCTCAGGCACATTCACCGTCTTGGAAATCGCGCCGGAGATGAAGGGCTGCGCCGCCGCCATCATCTTGATGTGGCCCATGTAGTGAATGCTGCGCGTGCCGTTTTGCGCCTTGAAAGCGCAGTCGAAAACCGGCAGGTGCTCGTCTTTCAGGCCGGGCGCGTCTTCAATGGTGTCGTTTTTGTCAACGTGCTCCA
>JAUJON010000006.1 GCA_030447595.1 Thermosynechococcaceae cyanobacterium YX3bin19 | reverse complement strand
AGCGTCTCTTACGTGATCGCTCTGTTTTCTGTTCTGGTATGAGGTTCTTCTTTGCTTTTGTTTTGGCATTCTTTGTTTTTGTTAACTGGTTAGGCTACAGCGTTTCCGTCGCACTGACGGTTTTTACGAGTGTGCTGATCTGGACTCAGTTGGGCAAGTTGCTGGTGCTGATAGAAAAAGGCGGTTCACGGGCACTAGATTTAGATTTCTGAAGGCCAATTAATCTGGTAGCTTGGCCATCTCTCGCACGTTACCCCAGATGCCGCCGACCCCTTGCGCAAATTGCCGGTCTTGAGAGTGAACAATCATCGACAGTCCCTGCTTCGGCCCCATAACGACCAGCCCTGAGGAGCGGTCAACCTTCTGGGGAAGGCACTGGAGGCGGTAGCGCTGCAGAAGCATCGCCAGCACGATTTTCATCTCCATCATGGCAAAGCTTGCCCCAATGCAGGTGCGCGGACCGGCACTAAAGGGATTGTATTCAAAGATGGTGGGTTCAATTGCCTCCCAGCGCTTCGGGTTAAAGGTCTCCGGTTGAGGATAAAGTTCGCTCATGTGGTGGGTCTGATAAATACTGACGAACACCTCCGTTCCCTGGGGTAGAGCGTAGCCACCGAGCTCAGTTGGCTGAGCGGTAACGCGTCCGTTCCAGGGCACGGGAGACAAGACGCGCATACTCTCTTTAATGACTCGTTCTAGAAGCGGCAACTGGGGCAATTGTTCTACCGTAGGGGCCTCACCCTGGAGTACATTTTGTAGTTCATCCACCAGATCGGCAGCGACCTGTGGGTGCTGGGAGAGGAGAAACAGGGTCCAGGTTAGGGCATTAGAACTTGTCTCATGCCCGGCGGCAAAGATCACGCCGGCATGTCCTAGCAGCTCGTCCTCACTCAGCTTGGCACCACTTTCCGCATCACGCGCTCCAATTAGCATTGACAATACATCTCTGGCCTCGTTATCTGCGGCTCGTTTGCGGACGATCATTGCTCGCATCTTGTCGTCCAGTTGAGCGATTAAAGTGAGGAGGCGATGATAGGGTAGCCCCGGTAAGTCGAAGGGTAACAGAGCCGTCATTGGAGATGTCAGGAGGGCCAGGGCATCCTGTAACTGCCTCCCGGTGCTGCCGCCATCCTCACCAATATCTTTGCCAAACAGCGTCTTGGTCGCAACCCGCATCGTTAGCAGTCTCATCACCTCGGCAATATCTGTGGGCTCGCCCATTTGCAGGTGATCGAGGACCGATTGAGTAATTGCAACGATATCGTTTCGGTAGGACTCAATTTGTTGTTTATGAAAGGCAGGCATTAAGAGCTGGCGATGCTGCCGGTGCTGATTGCTGTTGACGCCAAATAACCCCACAACAAAATGTTTCAAAGGTTCCGTGCGGGCAGAGTCATCCTTTTTCCGGTACAGCTTCCCGGTTAAAGGGTACTTGTAGTAAATCTCGTGTTGGGTGGCGACTTGGCGAACGAATTCCGGTCCATAGACAAATACCGTACCGGGACAGTTGGGTAGGGGTGAGTAGAGATTGGTACCCCCGCCGTAGTTCAGGGCGACAATCGGTCCATAGGTTTGAAATAGCTGACTTGTATAGCCGATAGAGTCGCTGACTAAGCGAAATAGGCTGGCTGAGCGTCCGAAAACTTTAGCCGAGTGAGGGCCAGGAACACTCAGCTTCGGCTTGTCCAGGGTTGTGATCATTGTTTGCTTCCTTGGCATGAGGATCTAGACAAGAAGTAGCATAGTGCGACTCCAGACAAACACCTCTTTTTTTCCAGATTTTTTAGGCTCCTGTTGCTCGATCGCACCCTTCGCCGGTTCATGAAAGGTGTCATACCTTGCTCTTTGGGTAGCCCTCAGAGGATCGCAGGACCCTACGCGATCGCGATATTGACCTCTTAATTGAATGGGTGACAGCCACGACCTGGCGTTTCCAGAAGCATGCCAGAACTTGTTCCCTTTTCTGTTGATAAATACAACGCTACACCCTTAGGTCGATGAATGTTTGGTCGTACAACCCAAGAATAGTAGTGTAGGTTACAGCATCAATTCTGTAGCTGTGCGTTTCAAAGTGATGCACCTCAGAAGGAGGAATGAATGGTCTCAAGCCAACACAGAAGTGTGATTAGTGTGTTTCATAGTCGCGAGGCTGTAGACTCTGCACTCCAAAAGTTGCAAGCAGCGGGTTTCGACCCGGATAAAATTTCCGTAACGACCAACCGCTCAGAAGGTAGCCCTCCGTCTGGCAGGACTGATACTGCTAACCCCGCCCCCGATTCAACCGGTACTGCAACGAGTACCACCGTAGACGGCGATTATGTTGTCGTACTTGAGGGTACGGCGGAAGAAGTTGACCGCGCAGAGTCAGAGCTCAACAATCGGGAGATTCACCAGGTGAGTGCTCACAAGGTTTCAGATGCGGCCCATGGGCATAGTGATGAGCAGTCAATTATAGCAAACGAGCGTCAGGTTAGTTCTGGTGAGGACTCATTAAAGGCAAAGCCCGAGGTTTAAGTGCTACCAGCTATAGCAAGGAAAAAAATTAGCTTCGCATTATTTGTGGTCAAAACAGGTAGTGCCCAGGATGTAATGATGGGAAGGTAGAGTTTGTTGCTGGTTTTATCCTCTCATGCCTGTTTGCCCAACCTGTGGGTCTTGCCGAACGGTCAAGAACGGTCACATCCATAACGGAAAACAACGGTTCAAGTGTCACCAGTGTGGTCGGCAATTCGTCGAACACCCAACCAAAAAGGTGATTGGCCAAGGGACACGGGAACTCATCGAGCGATTGCTGCTAGAACGGATTTCGCTTGCTGGCATTGCTCGTGCAGCACAGGTGTCTGAACAATGGTTACAAACCTATGTCAACGAGAAATATGCCAGTGCCTCGAAGTGTGCAGGTGTCCCCCAAAAAAAGGGGAGGCTAACCCTTCAATGCGATGAGTTGTGGTCATTCGTAGATAACAAAGGGAACAAGCAATGGGTCTGGTTAGCTCTTGATGCGGATACCCGCGAAGTTGTTAGCGTCTATATTGGTGCCTGAGATGAAGCAGCGGCACAAAAGCTGTGGGATGCTTTACCCCCGGTTTATCGCCAATGCGCAGTTGCCTACACCGACTTTTGGGTAGCGTATGGGGCAAGTGCTACCGAGCAAGCGGCATCGGGCAGGGGGCAAAGAGACCGGCAAAACGAGCTACGTTGAGCGCTTTAACAACACATTGAGGCAACGGGTGTCTCGGTTAGTGCGAAAAACTTTGTCTTTCTCCAAGTCATTGGAGAATCACATTGGTGCAATCTGGTACTTCATCCACTACTACAACGCATCATTACCTGTTTAGTACTACCGTCAAAACATTAGGTAAAACTTATGAGTATTAGTGTCAAGAAAAGCGTAACGATTAACAAATCACCGGAAGAACTCTATCGCTTCTGGCACAACTTCGAAAATCTGCCACGCTTCATGAACCATCTTAAGTCCGTACAAACGCTTGAGAATCAGCGCTCTCATTGGGTGATGAAAGCCCCCTTGGACACTACCGTTGAATGGGACGCCGAGATCATTGATGATCAGGAAAACGAAATGATTGCTTGGCGATCGCTAGAAGGCGCAGATGTTCATAGCGCTGGTTCTGTTAGCTTTGAGCCGGAAGTGGGCGGTGGTACTGAAGTCAAGGTAACGATGGAGTACAATCCTCCAGGCGGTGCAGTTGGTGCAGCCATTGCTAAACTTTTCGGGGAAGCTCCGGATCAACAGCTTGACGAAGATCTAGGACGCTTCAAACAAATGATGGAAACAGGCGATGTTCAGTCAACAGCGAGCTAATCGTTTAGTGATAGGTGCGTGGGCTGAGCTACTGCGTGTTCTACTATCCGGGAACTAGGTAGTAAAAAAGGGCAGCAGTCTCACCTTAGCTTCAAAGTATAGATGCATTTGGGCAGTCCAGTTGCGGTTATTAGCATCAGGAGTTCGTAGCTGATAACGCCCTGACTCCTCTAACTGATAAGCTTCCAGTTCTCCTGTATCTGGCTCAAAAGTGAAGTAATCAATAACCTCCAAAAGCTCGATGCTTCAAGTTCCAGAATTGAGGTTTCGAGTTTTGGGCTTGAAATTAACGGTTAGGGCAATGCTGCAGAGCCGCTCCGCTTGCGGTAGCCCACAGGCTGACTTCAGTCAGATAGCAGCCACCAGTACTGCGCCCAAAGAGGATATCCCTATCTAGTCAGGGTTCTAAAGAGCAATACATCATATAGGCATCTACCATTTGGCCTCCGGCTAGGCAAGCAGCTTTGGGAATGCGGCCAATGGTGGTAAACCCCAGCGATCGCCAGAGACTAATAGAAGGTTTGTTCGTTTCAAATACAAGATTGAACATCACGGCGCTGTAGCCTTGCCAGCGGGCAATCGCCAGCATAGATTCTCCCATGAAGCGCCCGATTCCTCGACCCCTGGTTGCCGGTTGGACCACGAAGCCAGCGTTACAGATATGGCTGCAGCGACCCGGAAAGTTGGGCTTGAGGTAGAAAGCCCCTAGAACTTCTCCCTCCCCTCGCACGACAAAGGCATCTGCACTCACCCAGTAGGTGACAAACTCTGCTACAGATAGGGGCCGGTCCTGCGGGTAGGTTTGGCCCTCGATAATGACGCGATTCAGCAGCGATCGCACGGCCTCCTGCTCTTGTGGAAGCATCCAACCCAGCTCTATAGAGGTTCCATCCCTTAAGGCTTTGTGAATCGGTAAATAGACAACGGTTGAACGCATTGCTTGGTCAACATCCTAAAGTTTGTACTGCCGGTATACGTCACTGGCTGCCCGGTGCAGCAAAGAGTGACGGTAGACCAGCGCCTCTAAATCATCGCTGTAGCCTCCCCCAATTACACAGGCAACGGGAAACCCCTGGGCAACGCAGGTGCCAAGAACCTGCATCTCTCGCCGGAACAACCCTGTGTCCGTGAGGGCTAGCTTGCCCAGGCGATCCGCCAGGTGGGGATCAACCCCGGCATCATAGAGGACTAGATCGGGCCGGAAATCTACCAGTAATTCCGGTAGATTGTCCGCCAGCGTTTTCAGGTAATCCTCATCTTCCATCCCCTGGGGCAGGGGAATGTCTAGGTCGCTGTGTTGCTTGGTCCCCGGAAAGTTCACTTCGCAGTGCATCGAGAAGGTAAATACGTGCGGGTCTTGCTGGAAAATATGGGCCGTGCCATCGCCTTGATGCACATCCAGATCCACAATCAGAATCTTCTGCGCTAACCCCAAGCTTTGCAGCACCCGCGCTGCGATCGCCAGGTCATTGAAAATACAAAAGCCAGAGCCATAGTTCGGGAATGCATGGTGGGTGCCCCCGGCCGTGTTACAGGCCAGCCCCATTCGTCTCAAGGCTAACCGCGCCGTTAGCACGGTTCCTCCCACAGCCACACAGGTTCGCTGGGCTAAGGCTGCACTCCAAGGGAGGCCAATTCGCCGCTGAGCCTTAAGATCGAGCGTTCCATCACAGTACGCCTGAACATACTCAGCCGTGTGAACCAGCTCCATCCAGGCCCGGGGTGGACGCTCGGGCTGCTGAAATTGTTCTACACTCGCAACTCCATTCCTGAGCAGTAGTTCGTAAAGCTGCCGGAACTTGGGCATAGGGAAGCGGTGCCCTTGAGGAAGCGGTGCTACATAATCCGAATGATAAACAATCGGTAAATCTGTCATGCCTCAATTCAGTCCGGATGAATGCTGCGACAGCTTAGAGAAGTCGGTTTCTATTCACTTTAATGATTAACCAGCTGCAGAGAATCATCCTAGCAGTCAACGGACCTAGACCAGCAAAGTCAAGGGAGGCAACGCCGTGAATACTGGCTCTGTACTGTCCTACCTAGGAGGTGAGATGCACCTGAAGATTGGGCCCAGAGCGAGCAATTTGGATCATGGCACCATCGGTCAGGGGAGCTTGCTGAATTTGCTTGCCATTCAAGAAGGTGCCATTAGAGCTGAGACTAACCAGCTGCCATTCTCTCCCCATCCGCCGCAGTTCCACATGGTGCCGAGATACCACGGCACTATAGAGAATCACATGGTTATCGACAGCGCGGCCAACCCGGACGACAGGTTCATGCTCAAAGGTCCAGTTTTGCACCGGGGTAGATTGAACAGGATGGAGAAGGGTAAGGCTAATCACGATGTTGGTGTCATCTCAGTAAGGCGGGTTGTGGGACTAATGCTTGGGCTCTAGTCGGATAGTTATTCCAGTTGAAACAAGAAGCTAACCAGGTCTCCTTTGCCTAAAGCAAGGCGATCTCCCTGCTTTAAGCGGTGACGATTGCCAGTGGGTAAGACTGTGTAATTAACGTAGGTGCCATTAGCACTTCCGAGATCTTCAACAAAGTAGGACTCTCCCTCAACCCGAATGGCTGCGTGAATGCGAGAAACAATCTCAGAATGAGGAAACCCGGCAACGTCAATATCTGGCGCCACCCGATCATTGGGTTTGCCTATATGGATCACCCTTAAAGCCTGGGGTAGGGCAATCCTCTGACCCGATTGCAGATGCAGCAGGGAGGCAGCCCACTGCTGCTGAAACTGAGTTTGTGAGCCTACCCTAGTGCCGCTATAGGCCGTGGGGGATTCAAGCTTAGCCTCAAACTGTGCCGCAGGAGCTAGCGCCGAGGCGATCGCCTCCGGCGAACTAGATGGCTCTACCTGAGGGGCAGAACCTGGAGCATCAGAGGCTTGCGGCAGTGATATCATTGGTCCAAGTTTGGAGCCGCACTGACCACAGAAACTAGCCTCGGTGGGAACAGATGCCCCACAGTGATAACAGCGGGTGTTTGCGGGTAAGGGAACACGGCAGGCTTCGCACTCGGAAGCACTATCAGAATTTTGGTGGAGGCAATAAGGGCAGACAATCATATCTTGGTATTCCAACCATCCAATAAATAGCGTGTCTTCAACGAGTGGCGCTGAAAACCTAATTTTTGAGTGGATAGAAGTCATACGCGAAAGCTTCAGGCTAATCTAAGTTGATGCTTCGGTCACGACTTCGGAGGCGCTGCGTCTAGACAGCAGGGCAACAAATCAACAGAGAATTGAATCGCTGCAGAATCAACACCTCGAACTGATCAGGGTTTAAGCCCATCCCCGGCGGGTTGATCTAAAAGCCACAACAGTTTTCCTGAAGGCTGGATCAATCGAGCGGGGTAATCTGTTGCCTCAGCTTGAGAAGCAAAGATTTGGCTCAGGGCATGGCGTTTACTTTCTCCAGCAACCAGGAACATTACGCAGCGAGCCTGATTGATCAAGGGTGCTGTGAAAGTGAGCCGTGGCTGTCCGTCTTTGTTACCGACTGTGATCAGGTGATCGTGAACGTGCAGTGCCTCCGTATGGGGGAACAGGGAAGCGGTATGTCCATCATGCCCAATTCCGAGAAAAATCAGATCTAAAGCTGGGAATTCTCCTGGATTGCTGGCAAAAAAATGCTGCAGGTGTTGCTCGTATTTCTGGGCTGAGACCGTGGGGTCCGCCTCATCGGTGGGCATTGGGTGGAGGTTAGCTGCAGGCATGTCAACCCGGTCCAGCCACACTTGCCGAGCCATTCCTGCGTTACTGTCCGGGTGGCTGGGGGGGACGTAGCGCTCGTCTCCCCAAAAGATATGAATTTTTTCCCAAGGTAAATCCTCGGTTGCCATTGCCTCATAGAGGGGTTTGGGAGTTCCACCCCCAGCAAGTACCAAGGTACACTGTCCTCGTTCAGCGATCGCCCGGTTGATTTCCGCCAGGGTAATTTCTAGCGATCGCTGGATCAGGCTTGCCAAATCTGGCAGCACTTCCACTGTTTTTGCCATCTCAATTCTGTTGCTTACTTCAAGGGCCAAGGATCATGATCGCACTTCAATGGCTCAGCGACCAAGCTCAGTAATGGGAACTTACGGGCACGCGACAGCAGCAGTTTTTCTTCGGATCAACATCATCGTCCTGAAGTCTCCTCACCGCAGCAGTAGCACTTCAAGATTGATAGGCTAGCGAATCCAACTTGGCGGCCCCAAGGTCGAGCCGTAGCGTTTTATCAGTTAATAGTGGACCGTAGCAGGCGTCTACACCATTTCAGAGGGAGTTTCGACAGTTGGCTCAAACTGAGGTTGGAATTGGAACAGTGAGTAGACCACATTCCGGCGAATGGCGGTCATCATATCCAAGAAAAGTTCGTAGCCCTCGCTCTTGTATTCAACCAGAGGGTCCTTCTGACCGTAACCCCGAAGGCCTACGGACTCCCGCAGGGCATCCATTTGCTGCAGGTGCTCCCGCCACAGGGTATCAATCTGCTGCAGAATAAAGAACCGTTCCGCCTGACGCATTAGACCTGGCTGAATTTGATCAACCAGATCTTCCTTGGCGTCATAGGCAATTCGTACCTGCTCATGCAAGAAGGTTTGCATTTCCGGCATGGAAAAGTCAGCCAGTTGTTCCGGCTCCAGATCGGCCAGGCGGTTAACAAATTCCTTGACCTTCTCCACCATGCTGTTCAAGTCCCACTCTTCGGGGGGCAGCTCCGGGTTGACGTAAGCCTGGACAATGTCATTCATCGTCTCCTCGGCATAGCGGATCACCATTTCCTTCAGGTCCTGACCTTCTAACACCCGGCGACGTTCAGCATAGATCGCCCGACGCTGGTTGTTCATCACTTCGTCGTATTCAAAGACCTGCTTGCGGATATCGTAGTAGTAGGTCTCTACTTTTTTCTGTGCCCCTTCTAGGCTGCGGGTGAGAATACCGGATTCAATTGGCATGTCTTCCTCAACTCGGAAGGCGTTCATGAGACCGGCAACGCGATCGCCACCGAAAATTCGCAGCAGGTTATCCTGGAGGCTCAAGAAAAAGCGGGTAGAACCAGGGTCTCCCTGGCGGCCGGCGCGACCTCGCAGTTGATTATCAACCCGGCGCGACTCGTGCCGCTCGGTACCAATGACATGCAGGCCCCCCAGGGCAACGACTTCTTCGTGTTCACGGGTCGTAAATACTTCATATTCCCGCAAGAGCTGGTTATAAGCGTCGCGCAGCTTTTGAATCACCGGATCATCAACCGGGGCTTTCTCTACCGCGATTGCCACCATGTCTTCTGCGGCCAGTTCCGGGAGACTGCGGGCACCGTACCGTTTGACCGCAAATTCTACTGCTGACTTGAGCACCTGCTCAGTGTCTGGCGACAGCTCTGTGGGGAAAATATTCGGTGACGCTTTCCAGGTTTTGCGGGAGATGCCAGATTGAGCTGTATTGGCCCCAAAGCCTTGACCGCCGCCCCGTGATTCCGTTGTCACCCGGGCCATTGCCATGGGCTCATCATCCTCTGGCTGGACAATCTGGGGCATAAAGTACTCGCGCAGCTTCAGCCGAGCCATGTAATCGGCGTTGCCACCCAAGATGATGTCGGTTCCCCGGCCCGCCATATTGGTGGCGATCGTCAGGGCTCCCTTGCGGCCGGCCTGAGCAACAATTTCCGATTCGCGTTCCACATTCTCCGGCTTAGCGTTCAGCAGGTTGTGAGGAATATGGCGCTCCAGCAGCAGTTGGGAGAGCAGCTCCGACTTCTCAACGCTGGTTGTTCCGACCAGCACCGGACGGCCCATCTCGTGCATCTCGGCGCACTCTTCAGCAACCGCTTGCCACTTCGCGGGCTCGGTCTTGTAAACTACGTCTGGGATATTGGTCCGACGCAAAGTCCGATTCGTAGGAACAATAGTAACTTCTAGTTTGTAAATTTTTTCAAACTCTGCTTCTTCAGTTTTGGCAGTACCCGTCATGCCCGCCAGTTTGGGGTATAGCAAGAACAAATTTTGATAGGTAATCGTGGCTAGGGTTTGGGTTTCGTTTTGGATCTCGACTCGCTCCTTCGCTTCGATCGCCTGGTGCAGTCCATCACTCCAGCGACGACCCGGCATGACCCGGCCAGTGAATTCATCGACGATGACAATCTCATCGTTGCGCGTGATGTAGTTAACATCTTTGATGAATAGCTCTTTGGCCTTGATCGCGTTAAAGATGTAGTGCGCCCAGGGATCTTGCGGATCAAATAGATCTTGGACCTGTAGCGCATTTTCCGCCGCGACAAACCCCTCATCAGTCAAGATGACATTCCGGGCTTTTTCGTCTACCTCGTAATGCTCCTCAGGCTTCAAGGCAGCAGCGACTTGTGAAGCTTGCAGGTATTTTTCCGTCGGTCGCTCAACCTGACCTGAGATAATTAGGGGAGTGCGGGCTTCATCAATGAGAACCGAATCGACTTCGTCAATAATGCAGTAGTTGAAGGGCCGCTGCACCACATCGGCGATAGACGTAGCCATGTTATCCCGCAGGTAGTCGAACCCCAGCTCACTGTTGGTTCCGTAGGTAATGTCACAAGCATAGTTTTTTTGCCGCTCGCTTGGACCCATGCTCTGCTGAATCAGCCCTACATCCAGCCCCAGAAAGCGGTGCACTTGCCCCATCCACTCTGCGTCACGGCGGGCCAGATAGTCATTGACGGTGACAATATGGACTCCTTTACCCGTAAGGGCGTTTAAGTAAGCAGGCAAGGTTGCAACTAGGGTTTTGCCTTCCCCCGTTTTCATCTCAGCAATTTGCCCATCGTGCAGGATCATGCCACCAAGTAGCTGAACATCAAAGTGGCGCATACCCAGAACCCGTTTTCCCACTTCCCGGACTACGGCAAAGGCTTCAGGTAGCAGAGCATCCAGCGATTCTCCTTTCTCAAGCCGCTGTTTAAACTCCGCTGTTTTTGCCTGCAGCTGCTGATCGCTCAAAGCTTGGATCTCATCTTCCAGCAGGTTAATTTCGACAATATCGGGCTGGTACTTCCGCAGCTTGCGCTTATTCGGATCGCCCAACAGAGTTTTAAGCATGGTTACAGGAAGGAAACATTTATTTGGTTAAAGAGACTAACGCTGGCCAGCCCAGTCTGGCAAGTTTCAAGAACAGACCGATCTCAGACCTGAGCTACTCGTTTAATCTTGTTTAATCCTATCATTTTGAGTTTGTTCACAGGCAGAGTCTTAATCACCAGTATTTCACCCCGCTAGACTGATGCAGAAAGCTGTTATAGATTGCGATATTAAAATATCGTAATAATAACTATCATCAAGATTTGTCCTCAAATCCCTTGATGATTGATTGAGTTATCCTGCCAGCTTTTGAACTTAGTCGGAGTCTCAGCAATGGTCAGAGAGAAGTTCTCAGTGCAGAAGAATTAAACGCGGCCAGTACGACAGAACTCAAAAACAAACTTTTGCAGCTTACTGAAGGCCAAGATATAGAACCGCTCAACAAAAAGGTGCGGTTTTATCAAAACAAATTGAAGCCATTTTTTGAGGAATTGAGCCGGCGCAATCCATTTCCTGCGGCAGAGGAGCAAGTGTCTATTGTTCCGGGTGTGTGGTTGTCCCGCTGGTCCACTATTCCTTTTCAAGATAGTTTGCCGGGGCGGATTCGTAATCAGTCTTACCAGATTTTTCATAATGATGGATATTACGCCAATATCGCTCGCTATGCTCCCGGACACCAGCGCTCCTTTGTGCAAAATTTTCCTCTTTCCTGCTGGCTTACGACTTTATGATCGTTCAGAGGTTTGAGGCACGAGATGGCCAATGGTTCATCCAAAACGTGGCGATAGAACAGGCCTTTAGGTTAAGAGGACATTCCTCTAGATGTTGATCGGGCCGAGA
This sequence comes from Thermosynechococcaceae cyanobacterium YX3bin19, assembly GCA_030447595.1. Lineage (GTDB taxonomy): Bacteria > Cyanobacteriota > Cyanobacteriia > Thermosynechococcales > Thermosynechococcaceae > JAUJON01. The sequence continues at coordinate 58,978 of JAUJON010000006.1, read as the reverse complement.
ATTGGTTTACCCAAGTGGTTCAGTCTAAATTAAAGGGCTCTGCTCAAGCCATAAATTCTTGGGAAGCTGCTCACCCGTCCCATAAGCTGATGGGCAAGAAGCTGGAAAAGATATCCTTGGCTACTCCCCAGCTAGAGCACCTCTATATTGATAACGACTTTCGCCTGGTGAAAACGCAACGAGAAGCAAAACAGCGGCCTTCTTATACCATTGCGGTTCGGAAACAATAATGTTTAACAGTTGGTCTCAGACAACAGACGGTTGATCCAAGTTAAAAGGGTAGCTTGTTCAGGGCAAAGTTCCTCCGACTCTCTTTTGTGATCGTTAGGTGTTGTCTTAGCAGCAGTATGGTTCAACTGAGTCTGAAGCTGTTTAAGTTCCTGGGTTGTATCAACATCTAGTAAAGTGGGGAGCTGCTGTACCTTGCCTAAGGGGGTAATGGCCTGAATTAAAGAATTAGCCGTTTGGGAACTGCTGTAGGGAATGCTTTCCCAGATAGACCGAGGAATGGGTTGAGAGCCAGCGAATAGGTAAAAGCCGCCATCTGCTGCTGGCCCTAAGGTAAAGTAACCTGCCTCAGCCCAAATTGCCGCCTGACTCAGGTGATGGGGACTAATCTGCGGGGAGTCAGCTCCCAGCATCAGCACAAACCGGTGGCGTTGAAGCAGCTGATTGTAAACCCAGGCTAGTCTTGTACCCAGCTCTCCTTTGCCCTGCAAAATTTGGGGAAAGCTTTGCCAGGCAGGATTAGTCACCCCTTGCGGCTCAGCGACAGCCCAGTAGGGGGCGAGCCGATGCTGTGCGGCTGCTTGGCGGACAACCCCGGCAACTGCTTCAGCCGCTAAGAGATGAAAGGTCTCAGCGGCAGTTTGACCGATGCCTTGAGCCAGGCGTGTTTTGATCGGAGAAAGTCCAACGGTTTTGACAAAAATTGCGATCGCCCCGGTCATGACAAAGCTCCCGGATTAAGGGGCGATTGCGCCCCGGACTAGAATGACTGTGCAGTCACTATTCCGGGCGATCGCCTCTGGAATATTACCGCCAATCACCTGCTGCAGCAGGCCCTCGCGGCTGGCACCCAGCATGATTACATCATAATGCTCTCTCTCGGCTAGTTCGGTGACTGCATCGGCGACAGACTTGGCGGTGAGGGGTATGGCTTTCACAGGTCTGTTGAGGCGATCGCTGAGCCAATGGGTTGCCTGGTCTAAAGCAGTGGTGTTGGCTACGGGTTCAGTAGGGGGAAAGACCTGGCAAAGTCTGACTTCTGGCAGCTTGCTGAGGGAGATTAGTGCTGGCAGGAGTTGAACTGCTTGCTGAGAATTAGGCCCACCGGCAATGGAAACTAGCCACCGGTCAAAGGTCCCTGGATGCTGGAGCTTGACGAGAACCACGTCACAGGAAGCCTGCCGGATAATCGTGTCTACCCCACTGCCAAACACACGACCGGGGGTTGAGGTGCTGCCTTTCCAGCCCATGAGAACTAAATCAATGTATCGGTCTTTCAGGGTTTCTAAAATTGCCTGGGCTGGCTCGTGGGCCACGCGCACCTGGGTATGCACAGGAATCTGCCATCGCCGCCCAATCTGGACGGCCTGCCGCAGCAGATGATGGCTAATCGTCATGTCCACTGGGGTTTCAGCGGGGGAACAATTACGGGGGACTAAAATAACCTGGAGACATTCTAGCTCGTAGTCACGATCGCGGGCGATCGTGACAGCCAAGCGCAACAGGGAAGTCGCGGTTTGGGGGTTACTCAGCGGCACCAGCAGCCGCCCTTTACCGACAGCCGGAGCGCGGGTTTGATAAACCACATAGGAGGGCTCAGGTCGAGGTCCCACTTGAGTTGTTTCCCCGCTCAGGTGATCCGCTTCCGCCCGGATGATGTCGCTGCGGGTAATAATGCCGACGAGTTTACGGCCCTCTGTGACGGGTAAACGCCTGAGGCTAAAATGGTTCAGCAAGTAAAGCACATGGCTAAGCGTATCCGTTGAATTAACCGTAACGGGGTTGGGAGTCATGATCTGACTCAGCTGAGTGTCGCCGCTGAACTGACCTTGATTCACCTTCGCGAGATCAGTCTGGGTAACGATACCTCACTAGCTTACCGTCGTCTACAACTGGGAAGCCGCGATGATGAGAGCGGGAGAAGGCTTGCACCATCTCATCAAGCGTCATTTGACTGGCAAGGGTTTCTACGCGCCGCTGCATCACATCATCTGCGGTCAACTCGGTCAAAATTCTCGCCACCGTCGTTTCTGCCAAACGGATGCCCCGCCAAGCGAGGATACGACTGTAAATTGAGCCTTTAGCCACGATCTCAGCAACGGAATAGGCGACAACCGAGCCAATCATCAAGGGTAACACTAGGTTGAAGTCTGTGGTTATCTCAAAAATGATCACAATTGCCGTAATCGGGGCTCCGGGTCACCGCACTAAAGAAGGTGCCCATTCCGGCTAAAAGCGTAGGTGGTGGGCACTCCTGCTCCTGGCAGATTCTGGGCACCAAACCCCACGAGATAGCCCAGGGCAGAGCCAATGGTCAGTGCGGGAGCAAACAGACCTCCAGGAGCCCCGGAGCCGTAAGCAATCAGAGTTAAAGCCGACTGAGCGACCAGCGTGATTGCTGCGACTTGCCACCCTGCCTCACCGGAGGCGAAAATCTCTCGCAGCCCGTTACTATTGCGGAAGTCAGTGGGCAGCAGGGCAACGGCGAGGCCAGAAACAAGTCCTGCTAGCCCCACCCGCCAGGGCAGGCCCACCCGTGAGACCTTGTGGTTCCAGGTCAAGCTGGTGAGGATGCCGTGATTAAATAGGGCACCCAGCAACCCCGCCAACACGCCCAACACCAGGTAAGCAGGAATTTCTTGGGCAGAGAAGCTGGCCTGAGGAGCCAGCAATTCTAAATTCAGATCAAGGCTGTGGCCCCCTAACACGCGAGAGACTACAGCCCCGATAAATGAAGCCAGAATAGCGGTACCGAGAGTCCGGATACATCCTGAAGCAGTTCTTCGACCACAAACAGAACGCCTGCGATCGGAGCATTAAACCCAGCGGCCAGTCCGGCACCCGCACCAGCGGCAATCATCTGCCGCCGGTGGTCTGGAGAGGTCGGCAACCAGTGGCTTAGTTGGGCAGCCAGGGCTGCCCTGACTTGCACTGTAGGACCTTGTCGACCTAGAAACAGTCCGGAGCCTAATGCTAAAATCTCACAAGTTTTACCAAGGCCACTCGCAGGTCCAAGGTGATCGGCGCTTGCGCCAGGGCTGCTTTAACCTGAGGAATACCACTACCAGAGGCTTCCGGAGCAAACCGCTCAATTAACCAGCCCGCCAAGACTCCGCCGCTCAGGCCAATGGCAAGGTAGCACCCCCAGGCAGGCAGAAGATAGGATGCCTGCACCCGCCAAGTCCCTAGCCAGCCAATCCCTTGTTTGAGCAGCACTGCGGCTAAAGCTGCGATCAGGACCAATTAAGCAGGCTTCTAGAACAGCTAGACGTTTAGGCCAGAGTTGACGCCAGCTTGGGGAAAAGGAAGGCCATACTGGGAAAGTCTAAGGCTCGTAAATTAAATAACCTGTAATTCTGGCTTAGCGGTGTAATTCCATTGTGGTAGGAACTCATCAAAGACAATCTTCATGTTGGATTTGAAATCTTCAGCGACTTTTCGACCGGTTTGATAGGTTTTGCCGAGAATCGTCGTCAACACATTGAGACCTGTGCGAGTCTTTGCTGTTGCCATCAGTTCTTGTACGGTCTGAACGCTATCAAAAATGATACCCTGACACACCCGAGAGAGATGAGGAAACAAGCGATGCTCAATCGGATTGTACTTCGAGGTGTAGGGTGGATAGTGAGCGATGCGAATTTCGATTCCTAACTCGTTGAGCAACGCCTGTAAGTCCTGCTTGAAGATGTAGTAACGTGAGCTATTGCTACCGCCACCATCACATAGCAGCAAAATCGAGTCAGCCAGCGGATAGTGACCTTTGCCATAGGTGTTCCACCAGTAGCGAATCGAGTCGCAGGCAAACTCGCTGGTATCGACTGGTGCCAATCTGGATATATCCCACATTGTGGGTCATATCGTACAACCCATGAGGAATGGCAACCCCGGTTGCAAGCGTTGCCCAATCATGGTCAAACACCTCAATCGGTTCTCGCGTGTAGAGTTTTCCATCTCGGTACAAGTTGCCAATCAATTCTCTTTTTTGGTGTCCATACTCATCACCGGATTGCCTGCTGCTTGATAGGATTGCTTGAGCCGCTCAATCGTCTCAAACTGCTCGTTGCGATGTTCACTCTTTCCGGTTGCCAGGGTCTTCACCGCTTTGCGTTTACGAAAGTTGTGCTTCTCCAACAACTGGTCTACAACGGTCACACTCACGTCAATGCCCGCTTCTTTGAGCAACACGGCAATCTCGTGGCGCTTGAGATTCGTCCACTTGACCCTGCATCGGTTGGAACCCGCCGTGTGACGCTCTAAAACCCGCAAAAATGCCTCGTCTAATCCGGCAATGGTCTCAAACGCTGATTTACGTCCACCTCCAACTTGACGAATCCGTTCCCCTTTGAGCGCCGATTCGTCCTCAAGTTCCGCTATCCCCAACGCTAAGGTTTCGTGGTGACATCCAAATAATCGACGGATGTATGCCTGCCCTCCGTACCCTAATTTCACGGGCTTCAATTGCCGCATAGCGACGGCAATCCTTCTCACAGAGCGATTGATAGTATCGTTGCATTTGAGCTTCAATCGCCGCAGGGTAGGGTTGCATCGATTCTCCAGTTCATCAGTCTGTTTCCTCTAGCTTACAGATACAACTGGAAGTATTACACTTTATTTAATCCACGCTCCTAAGAAATTGCGCCTTGGTAGGCAGATTCAACCTAACACCAGAGCGGCATCAATTGACCTTTCTGCTAACGAATTGGGGCTGAGCATCCAGGCAGTGGGTTCGCGGGAAGTCTACCTAGTTTCATCCCGTAACCGATAGCCCCCTCGACAATTAGAGAGGGCGTATAGCAGGAACCATTCCAGTCTGCGTCACCGCCGATCGCCACTTGCTTCAAGGCTGTGTAAACATTGCCTGACACCATCGTATCTTTGACTCGACCGATAATCTGGCCCTGCTGTACCTGGTAGCCCAGATCAACATTCACTGAGAAGTCACCAGAAATACCGGCACCGCCACCGAGCATTTGATCCACCACTAATCCTTGATCAAGGTGGGTGATTAGCTCCGGGGAGTGAATAGGCCCCGGCTGGATTAAGAGATTAAATAGCCCCGGCGTCGGATAGCTGCCCAAACCGGGACGAAAGCCATTGCCGGTACTGCCGCTACCCAGCAGCCGTCCTGTGGCCCGGTCGGTATAGAAAAGCTGTAAAACACCATTGTGGATCAAGGTGAGCGATCGTGTGGCGGTGCCCTCATCATCAAAGGGGCAACTAAAGGGTCCGGCCTCAGGCTCCTGGGATAAGGTAAGAGCGGTTGAGATCACCGGCTGGCCTTGGCGATCGCTCAGGGGCTTGCCCGCTCTATCACCTGCTTGCCGTTCAAGGCAGCAGGAACCGTATCCCAGAGCATATCCGCCGCTTTAGAGGTAAACAAGACCGGCACATGACCAGTAGTGGGTGAAGCCTTTTCTCGGCTCCAGTGCAAGCGCTGCAAAATCTGCTTGACCAGGGCCGTAGGATCCAATTGGCTGCGCTGGGTCTGCCCATCCGCAATACTGAGCAAATCATCGCCGCGCACCCATTCTGCTGCCAAGTAGCAACTGAGGGTGGTATCGGTGTAGCCACAGTCCAGCCCTTTGAGAGTTAAGCAAGCGAGTCGTCTCGGCCTCGCACTCCCCCCCCCCCCCCCCCCCCCTCAGTGGTGCAGAGAACTTCTGGGTAGACGTCTCGCACCAAGGCGATCGCCTGCTTGCCCCAGTCCACAACTGCTCTACAGCGACAGCTTCCCCCAAATCTGGGTAGACCTGCTGGGAACTGTTTGCCAGTTCAATCGTTTCCGGAGCATTGAGGTGGCTCAAGGCGATCGCCCGCTCCACTAGTACTTGCGGGTCCACCGGACCGTAGGCAACCGCTAAACCTGGACAATTATCTCGCCACAGCCGCAGGGCTGTACCTTCAGACTGCACACTTTCTAGCTGCTTCAACCGGTTGGCTTCAAAACAGGCCGGGATAAAGATTGGGATTGAAACACCTCGGCAGCCTGTGCGCCTGATTGCTTGGCTAGTTCGATCAGCTGTTCTGCCGGCACCGCCGGTAGCAATTGAGATCCCATCACTTTCTCCCTTCTGGAATCTAATTATTCTAGATATCGAGTTCCTGCAGTAACCAAAATCCCGCAAAGGCCTCTACATCAGGATCAGACTGGACTGCTAAAAAATGCACCTGTTGAGCTTGCTGCTTGGTAGCCTCGAACCCTTGGGCTTCTGCCTGCAGCTGGGGTCTTTCAAATTGGCAAAGAGCCGATCGCTCGCCCCGTTTCTAATACCAGCCTCGGCGGAGAACTATGCTCAAACTTGAGAAATGCTGGTTCTAGCCCAGACATCCAGGCAGCTAAAGCTTTGGCTCGATTCGAGAAGATGATAATTCCCGGAATTTGCGTCTGTGATCCTTCAATCATGGACAGCGAAAAAGTCTCGCCAAAATCAATTGCCCCACTCATCTACGTCCCCAAGGGCGCTGGCCTCTAAAGTCACAAAGGCCCTGCTGCCCCAAGAGGGCATCTGGAAGCGGCTTCAGCGGTGCTAGTTCATAGTGGATCGGGTTGGTAGCGAGGGGCTGGAACCCCGGATGGGTTGGGTACACTTCCTGGGTTCTCTGCTGCAGCCACTGGTAGAGAGTAAAGTACGGCGGCTGGGCTGGGCAGGAATTTTTAGTTCTTCACACGCCCGCATAATCATGTTATTCATTTGACGGCGGAAGAAACGAATTTTCTCCGGTGCCTGGGGAGCCTCAGCCAGGGCCTCCTCAAGCGCAGTTCGCAGCCAGCCTGAATTAACCTGATTGCTGGGACAAAACCTAGCGTACTCAAAAGTGCGGTCAGTGTCGCACACCAGGACTTCCCAAAGCCTTTTTTGTTGCTCGTCCAAGATGGACGCAGTAGAAATCTAACTCCCAAACCGTATCCATTTATAGTCCTGAGGCGAAATCAAGAACAAGCGGTAGCACGGCGCTGCCTTATCCAGTATCCCTGACCTTGGTACCCACGGCGAGTGGATAGGGGATTACTCTGCGCGCCTGGCCCGGGGATTCGTAATGTCTGATACAGAATCTTGGCTCCTGGAATTGCTGGAATCAAACTCATCAAACCTCTAAAGATGGTAAGGCAAAAAATTAATGTTGAAGAAAGTTTTGTTCACTGGAGCGATAGCGCTCTGGCTCTCAGCGGCCCTTTGGTGGGCAATGCATTAGCTCAGGATGCACCCGACCCGGCAGCGGCGGCTGAGGCCGCCCGGCGTCAGCAGACACGGGTTTTATGCTGATTTCGTCAGCACTGGTGCTGTTGATGACGCCGGGGCTTGCTTCCTTCTAAGGTGGATTTGTGCGATCGCGCAACGTCCTCAACACAATGATGATGAGCTTTTTGCCATCGCCCTCGTGGGCGTGATTTGGCGTGCTATGGGGTTATAGCCTTGGGTTTGCCCCTGGATTACCCTTTATCGGTGGGCTGCAGTGGGTATTTCTTAATGGCGTTAGGCTAGAAACAACCGATTATCTTACAGGGCAGGTCCGAACCGGCTGAGGTAGTTTCCTATGCGGCTACGATTCCCCCCCAGGCTTACATGATCTACCAGGCGATGTTTGCGATCATCACTCCGGCACTGATTTCTGGGCGATCGCGGAACGGATGAGCTTTCGCGCTTATACCCTTTTCATGCTTTTATGGATGACTTTTGTCTACTGTCCACTGGCCCATATGGTCTGGGCTAAAAGGTGGTTTCACTGGTCTGTACGGCGGTTTTGGTGCCCTTGATTTTGCCGGGGCACTGTCGTACATATTAGCTCTGGAGTTGCGGCACTGGTTGCGGCGATTGTACTGGGTCCCCGGCGCAACTATCCTGCTCAGACTGCTGCTCCCCACAACGTCCCTTTCATTCAACTTTCTCAAGCAGTAATTTATGGGATTCTGCTAAGAGATCGTAGAGATGTTTGTATACAGTAACAAGAGAACTGATCTCCCCCCCAGACCTGATGCAATTTGTATCACTGGTTAACACTCTTTGCATCTAGGCAAGCAATTCTTTTTTGTCCGTCCTGTCGCATTGAGATCTAGATTCCGTGGATTCTGCAACACGGGTTGCCTGAGTGTTGGTTAGCAATTCACTGAGGCTGTTGAATATATTTTGCTGATTGAGGAATGTCCCATGCTGATGTCTAAGCCGAAGGTCAAGAAGTCAAGTTAAAGCGATCGCTTGTTGCCAGAAGGTTGAGGCTGTCACCCAGTTTGTCCTCCTGCCTGATACTCACATCCTTGATCCTGCTGGGATGGTCTTACGCTGGGGTTGCCCGAGGCTCCCAACCGCTGAAGAGATGATGAGCGATCTCAAAGTGGGGCTGGATACGATGTGGGTAGTGATTACTGCCTTTCTCGTGTTCTTTATGAACGCGGGTTTTTGTATGTTAGAGACGGGGTTCTGCCGCTACAAAAATGCTGTCAACGTTTTGGCGAAAAACCTGATTGTGTTTGCCCTGTCAACCATCGCTTTTTGGGTGATTGGCTTTGGCCTCATGTTCGGCGACGGGACGCCCTTTTTTGGCTTTAATGGCTGGTTCTTGAGTGGCGCAGACAACAGCCCCGCCACCGCAGATACCTACCAAGGTGTTTTTAGTGCCCTTAATTGGGCTGGAGTTCCCTTAGCAGCCAAGTTTTTCTTTCAGCTCGTCTTTGCCGGAACTGCCGCAACCATTGTCTCCGGTGCAGTTGCTGAGCGAATTAAGTTCGTCGACTTTTTAATCTTTAGTCTGTTGCTGGTGGGAATCTCTTACCCGATCACAGGTCATTGGATCTGGGGCGGGGGTTGGTTGGCTGACGTAGGCTTCTGGGATTTTGCCGGCTCAACTGTAGTCCACTCCGTAGGTGGCTGGGCCGCCCTGATGGGAGCTGCCTTTCTGGGTCCCCGCATGGGCCGCTTCATTGAGCGGGACGGTGCCGTTGCCATGCCGGGGCACAACATGGCAATTGCGACTTTGGGTTGCTTGATTCTCTGGCTCGGTTGGTTTGGCTTCAATCCTGGTTCAACCATGGCTGCTGATCCAAATGCCATTACTCACATTATCCTGACCACGAATACGGCAGCTGCATTTGGTGGGGTCGCTGCGACAATTACCGCCTGGGCTTACTTGGGCAAACCGGACCTTTCAATGATTATCAATGGTATCTTAGCCGGTCTTGTCGCTGTTACCGCACCCTGCGCTTTTGTCAGCCTCCCGTGGGCAGCCTTGATTGGAGCGATCGGTGGCATTATCGTTGTCTTCTCAGTCACTTTCTTTGACAAGCTCAAAATTGACGATCCGGTAGGTGCGATTTCTGTGCATCTGGTCAATGGCATCTGGGGCACACTGGCAGTCGGCCTGTTTGCCGCAGGACCCGACGTATACTCCTGGTACACAGCGGATCTAGGTCCAGCGAGGGGGTTATTCCTAGGAGGTGGCTTAGGACAGGTGGGCTCTCAACTGCTCGGTATTCTCTCAGTCGGCGGCTTTACCGTTCTATTCTCCACAGTTGTTTGGTTGATCCTGAAGGCCGCTGGCGGCATTCGTGTCTCACCAGAAGAGGAATTCGCCGGCCTAGATGTCGGCGAACATGGCATGGAAGCCTACAGCGGCTTTCTTAAAGAAGATGTCAAGTAAGCTAGCCCTTGCTTTTGACGCTTAGCATCTGCAAAACGTTAGTTAAAAAGTCTATGCTGATTGACTAAAGATGGGCATAGACTTTTTATTGGTTGAGGCTCGATTGTTGCGTTCTAATTCAGAGCAGCCTCGAATACTCAACCGCTAGCCTCAAGATAGGATCTGGTACTTAGCCACCGCTAAAGCCGACCAGGAAGATCACTAAACCACAGACCCCCGCCAGGATTGTTAGAACCAGGCCAGCATTTGGGCTGCCCTTCCAAGAAAAATTTTTGTCACTCATAGCAATTCCTTCGCTAATTTCCTAAACCTATTGTGACATTTCTCAGCTAGGGGCTCTGTTCATTGCTCAAATCTGGCCGGCTAGAAATTCTCGTATGTATTGATTGACGAGCTGGGGCTGCTCCTGCTGCACCCAGTGGCTGCAATTCGGGATATAGCGGATACGGAAGTCCTTCACATAGGCCTGCGTCCCGTAGGTGAGTTCCTTGCCTAAGGCTGTATCATTCTCCCCCCAGATCATCAGGGTGGGAACTTCCAAAATACTCCATTCTTGATTGAATAGTTTTTGCTGAAAAATATTGCGGTAATAGTTCAGCATTGCCGTTGCTGCCCCGCGCTTGGCCGCAGCATTTTTGTATGCCTCAAGATCAGCTTGAGTAAAAGCACGTTGATTGACAGCCATACCTCTGAACGCAGCAGCGATCGCCTCGTAGTCTGACCACTGCAACAAGAGTTCTGGTAGAAAAGGCAGTTGAAAAAAGAAGATATAGCTGCTTCGCAGTAATTGTTGGGGAGTACGTAAACCCTCAGCAAACTTCACTGGATGGGGCAGATTCAACACAATTAGCTTGTCCACCATCGTGGGGTAGGTATAGGCAAAGTTCCAGGCAATCAAACCGCCCCAGTCATGCCCTACCAGCACGCAGCGGTCGTAGCCAAGTTCTTGAATTACCCCCTCCACGTCCTGGACAAATTCATCCATCACATAGGCTGCGCGATCGTGGGGCTTGTCGCTATCGTTGTAGCCCCGCAGGTCAAGGGCAACTACCTTAAACTCCTTGGCGAACTCCGGGATCTGGTGTCGCCAGGAATACCAAAACTCTGGGAACCCATGCAGCATCAACATCAAAGGTCCCTCACCCTGGGTGACGTAGTGCAGCTTCATCCCTTCACTGACTAGGTAATCGTGCTTCCAGGGACCTTCTAGTACCGACATAGTTGGCTTCCTCGCTGATCTAGTCACCATGTTAGCGTTGGCTCTTCAGCTTGTCTCACCCGTGCCCTGCACAACCAGGGGCGATCGCAGTCTAGCGACAAGTACGAATTTTTAAGGCTAGGCTGCTATCAAGCTGGGCGCAGAAGAGAGATTTGGCCTTGGCCACTCGTTTCATCAACCAGCTCAGCCACATAAAGGTTGCCGTTGCGGGTGTTCTCCGTCAGGTCCAATGGATTTTGCAAACCCGAGACAATCTGAGTAATCCCTTCGCTAGCAATATCGCCGTTAGCTCCTGGTTGCAGGGCCAAAATGTCCTTGCCACCGCTGTATTCCACAACGAGGAGTTGGTTCTTAAGCGCCCCACCGAAGGTATTGCTCTGATACTCAATGATTCCATCAGGTGAGCGATTCCGACCAAATTCGTAGGCGAAACCCTGATAGTTGGGATCGGGCCTGGTGCCAGCAGTATAGCCAGAGTATCCATCCCTGGCAACCACCTCAGCTGGGTCCACTCCACTGGTAGGGTTTCCCCCATTCAGGAGGTCCTCATCACGTACAGGATTAGGGTGCCCGTAGTAGATACCGCTCCACCTCAAAGAGGTAATCGTTCTGAGTTTCGACGTTATTTAGTCCTTCATTGATTGTTGTTCGAGGATCATCGGAGTATTGCCCCCAGCAGCGCTGCCATTCGTAGGGACATACAGCTTACCGTTACTATGCCAAAGCAAATCATAGGCATTGCGAATACCCGTTGCGTAAAGCTTGACTGGGCATTACTCGCATAGATCATAGCTACCAGTTTTGGCCACCATAATCCTGTGTTTGTACATTAAAGGGCTGTGATAAGGTCCGCCGAGGATCAATCTGGAGCACAGCAGCACTCAATAATGCTCTGAGCGTTGATACCAGGCATCATCAGGGAGCGCCCATCGCACTACCCCTACGCCCTGGGTCAGGTAAAGCTTGCCATCAGGACCAAAGGCCAGACTATTGCTCAAATGGTCTTTAGCAGAGCGGGGCAAACCGATGACGTAATCCTCAATACGACGTTATCTGACCCATTCTCGAGGGTCAACTTTGAGATTTTTGCCAGTGAAGTCATTAGCGGGCTGTTGAAAGACTGTGTCATTGTGCGAAACCACAGAACGTTGGCATCTGTGGGGTCAAAGGCGATGCCAACAATAGCACGGGGCGAGTGGGATCATTCCCGGCGAGACCGCTAAAGGTTTGTAAATTTGCTAATGTACCATCACTCTGATGGTCCAGCGGCGTAAAACACCATCCAGAGCAGCGGCATAGAGCGTAGCGTCGTCAGGGTTGATAACCAGGCTGGAGAGTGAGGCCCCCATTCCATCACTGCCGTAAACTGTCAATTTGCTAAAGTTTATGCCAGTAGTTGAGGTGTGCTAGTACTGGTTCCCGTGGTGAAGGTCGTACTGAACGGCAGGAAGGAAGCGCCCGATTCGTCCCTGACTCCTCGTTGATTCTAAAGGTATAGTGCGTGTTTGCACTTAGCGGAGCATTGGCTTCGATAACGATCGCATCGCCGCCCCCAGAGGTATTGATATTTCCAGGTACCAGAATGTTGCTCTCAGTTTGGTAGAGCTGAACGTTAGTCGAGTTTAGTGTTGTCGCGTCTACTCCTTGCCCTAGGTTGGGCAAAGAAACATCAATACCAACAGCACTGCTGCGGTTTACAGCTGGTTCACGACTGGCCGGTGAACTACCTGTGGCACTCGCGATCTCAGAGACTTGGGCAATCTCAAGGTAGTTAATCTTGGTATTGGAGCTGTCGATCGCGTCGATGGTGAGCCTGCCATCAGTAACATTAACCGTGGTAGTGCCGAGCTCAGTTATGCGTGGAGTTACACAAAAGGGCCTAATAACCTCAACTCCTTCTGCTCTAATCCTGTGCGTGCTGTCGGTGTATCGGCAGTCGCCAACGCCAACAGTGACGCTGTACTTGCCGGTGGGCAAAGCATACTCCCAGGCAGCAGGGGATCTTGACCCCACTAAAGTTGGTTATGTTGTTACCCTGCATATGATCAGGGTATCTAGCCGCTGATCAACGCCGTTTTGTTGCCGTCCCTGGTATTAGCACTGATGTCGAGGGGCACATGAGTGGTAGAGCTCAAGCTGTCTTGCCTCACCCAACCGTAGCCGCGAGTAGCATCATAAGCTGCACCTGTATCGGCAGTATAACCAAGGGCACAGTCGCCCCTGCTGATTGGAAGTTAAATTTGATGTTGCCACCAACGAACTGATCACTCCCAGCCACACCCCGTTAGAGCATCCCTATCAGCAGCAGTGCTATTGCCCTTATCTTGAGCTAGTCTGATGGCAGCAATTGGCCCTAAAACTCCAGGTCGGAAAAGCGATGCCATCTAGGGTCGCCTCAGACGTACTGCCTTTTACAAAGCGAGTGCTGTCTAGGTTGCCTCAGATGTACTGTCGCTTAAAGACTCATTCTCAGCAGCAGTAGAGGTAAGCTCTCTTCTGGTACTAGATAGGTAGAGAGACTCTTCCCGGAAAGCACCTTTGCCAGTCTTACGAACCGCGGAGAGTGCACCCATGAGGCTGGCGTTGCTATCTAAAGCAGCGGCATTATCCCACACACACAGATCCCACTACAGCCTCTTCCCCATTTAAAGGGAACGCTCCAGAAGTTCCATACTTAGGTATTCCTAGTAGTTTGAATAAGGAGTGAAATAGTGATACGAGTATAGAAGCCTTTGATCTTCAAGTTGGATGAAGAAATCAAGGCGTTAATAGTGAGTTTAGGGAGCGCCATATCCCCATAGAGGCAAAGCCTCTTTTGCTCTAAATTGAAAGCTGAGCACCCCAGGCAGCTTATATACCACATCCCCCTCTTAATAAATCCCTGAACAGCCTATAGAGGGTTCAACGCTAGAGTTTCGTTACTTTCGGTCCAGGTTTTTGTCCTTGTATAACAGATTGTCTAACATAGGCTAGCACAAAGCTAAACCAGTTTACGAATAACTGCCCCTAATGAATCGTTTGCTACGCTCGCTGGTGATAGCAGGGTTATGACTAAGGGAACATGTCAGTGCCGCAGCCGGTGTCCCTAACCCGCTTAATAGCGCTTTGTTATGGCAACGACTCAGAGGCAGAAAGCTATAGGTGAGGCAGGTGAAAATGAGAAACCTAAAATTCCAGCTTTAGAAGGGAGTCAGGGTAACCAAAAATCAGGTAAGACTTTACTCCAGCCGCGTAGCTGTTTGTTAAAGGTGCAGCCAGCTGAATATGCGGTTCATCAGCCTCAACTGGCAAGATTGCAGCTTTGACCCCATGCCTGAAGCGATTACCCGATTTGCTGCCTCCAGACCAGTCACGTAGGCTTTCTCCTGAGACCAGGAACCGTGGCGGCTAACAACCCAGTCACCGCACATAAAGACGTTGCCAAAGCTGGTTTGTACCGGTAACAGGTAGCGGTAACTGCCAGGTGCAAATGCGTCACTGCCCGCGGCAGGCGGATCACGCTGTCGACTACCTTGGCTGCCCGGAATGCCGGAATACAGGTTGCCAGTCTCTTTGCACCAGCGGCACAATCTGTTCGTCATCCAATCCCAGAAATTGGTTGGCATGGTGTCTGCTTCAATCACGGTTCCGGGTTCGCTGTGATACTCGTCGTGCAGGGTATTCAGGTCAAAAAAAAGTCCAGCCGGTCGGCATGAAACCCAAAGCAGGCATTTGAAGGCCGGGAACGGCTACTTTTTGTCAAACCAGAGCCGAGTGGCTAGCATCGATCGCGCTCAGATTAGCCAAGTTCCCGAAAGGGCTCCTGGCGATCGCTTAAGTGAGAGCTGCCCCAACAATTTTCTGCATGCCGCTCACCCCCACGGCAAGATTTGCATCCGCCGGGAATACTTCATCTCCTCACAGACCACCGCTGATACCTGACCAGTACTGTCTAGGGTGACATCGCTGACTCGTCGCTGGGCAGCGACGTCCCCCAGCCTGCTGAATCCGTTCAAGCCAGGGCCGGAAGATCTGTTGCCCCACAGTTCCCGGCACCAGAACACATCGAAGTCTGGCTGGTGGGCTAAGATGAAGTAGTAAAGCATCCCCAGGGCTGCTGCTGCCGAACACTGTTCCCCTGGTGCAAACAAACCCTGAGCAACATTGGTTCAAAGGAATCACGGTAGAGGCGGGCAGAGACGCCAAAAGTTTTAACAATTCCCGCGCAGTTACCGAGTCATAGCGCTGCCAGGCGGCATCGGAGTTATCAAAGTCAATGACCGCGTAGAGCAAGGGGAGCGCCGACAGACGGTCAACCAACGGCAACCGCCTGAACTGGGTGTAGAGGAATGTACCCAAAGGCGAGGGAAGCCGGGGAGATCTTGAAAAGAGTGGTGATTCAACTTCCAGCCCTGCGGGAAGTATTGGCAGGAGCGGGTAAACGGCGTGAAGGGTTGAATTCCCCAGTTCGCGGACAAGGGCAAAGATGTTTCGGTAGGGGTACCAGAAGCCCGCTTCCACTGAGCGGCCCGCTGCAGTTTTCCAGCCAGCTACCAGGCCACCAGGATAGGAGCCTGCTTCTAACAGCGTTACATCATAGCCCTGCTTCGTGAGGTGATAGCTCGCACCGAGCCCAGCCCAACCAGCACCGACAACAACAACTTTACGGGGGCTGTATCCCTAACCCTGAAGGTTGAGTCAAAGTTTACTACAGATTCCCTACTGGCCAGATAGATCCAAGAATTTCAGCCTCAGTTTGAGGAAAAACCGCTGCCCACTCCGGCCATTGGCTACTCAGCGGCTGCTCCTCACTGCTTTGAGGAACCAATCTGGTTGTCTGCTCCAGAAAGAGCGGTGAGGTTAACGAGAACTGCGATCGCTTTGTTGTAGACGCCATAGGAACCTTTCCTGAGCTGGTAATATCATTACCGCTACTCGCGTCTACGAACCCTTCTGCGGCTAAAACTTTACAAATTGACATAGATCCCACTGCTGCCAGTAGACGACTAGGGACGACTAGGGCTTAAATTTTCCTTCTCCTAGAAACTCATAACAGCCGCACTTCAATGGAGCTTCTTCAGGCACTATTTCTTGAAGATGCAAAATAGGATTTTGTAAGCTTAACTACCTTTAGAAATATTGTGCTACAAGCAGCACCTCTTTCACTGGAAGATATACCAAACCTTTATCTTAATCTGTCTTAATATAGGGGAAATACAACAAAAAACTGATCGGTCTCGTCCTAAGTTAGGCAACTTCACTTCATGGGCAAGCTTAAACTAGTCGCCCTTCAGCTAGAAGTAAAGCATTATGCAGTTGAATCTTAACTACAACGAGATGTCAGTTTTGTCCTATAACCAGCGTAAAGAATTGCCGCCTAAATCTGGCATCTACTATGTAGGTAATTCTGTTTGTCCAGTAATGTATGTCGGACTTACTCGTAGCTTGAGAAACCGCTATATAAACCATCATCGTCAGGTACAGTTTGAAGGAATTGAAAGCGCTGTTATTCGCTATCGGTCCTCCCGAAAGAAATGCTGATAAAAATCCCAGACCTAAAAAAAGCCTGATCAGGCTGGAGAAGTAAACTATTGACTATTATGCACCGCCTCTTAATGATGGCCGGTTGTGCTAAAATCAACTAGCATTTACTACAGCATGGTCCAATCTATGTTCAGACCCACAAAGTCAGCGATGAGGGTTATTGTGGGCATTTTGATTGTCAGGATGGGGATGAGTTGGAAATATACACAAGTAAATTATCCCTAATTACCAGATCTATTAAGGAGCAAAGACCTGTCTTCTTAATAACATCTGGCTACTATGAAGACTACAAACTGCAAGGGTATCCGAGTTTATCTGAACTGGCACCTTAGCTCGACTTTATCCATTTGGTGAGTAGAAAAGGTAGCAAAATCAGAACGGTGATGTTGAATGAGTTCTGATGTTATTGCCTACCAAAGAATTTCTCAGCTTGATGGTCCTGTTTGCGCCGTTGTTTTCCCAGCGGATTTGGCAGACAGTTTTAGTGCTGGTTGTGGGTGCAATTCCTAGCACCTGGGAAACGAACAGTGAGTGCAATTTTGCGCGTGATGGGTTTGCATGAGCAGCCGCATTTTCAGAACTACCACCGAGTGCTGAGCCGAGCAGTTTGGTCTAGCCACAAAGCCTGTCACATCCTGTTACGTCATTTGATAGCGGTGTTTGCACCAACGGGAGTGCTGGTAATGGGGCTAGACGATACGATTGAGCGTCGCCGGGGCAAGCAAATCGCAGCCAAAAATATCTATCGTGACCCGGTCGTTCCAGCAATAGCCACTTGGTCAAAGCCAGCGGTCTGCGGTGGTTGAGCCTGATGCTTCTGGTACCAATTCCCTGGGCACAACGGGTCTGGGCATTACCGTTTCTAACCGTCTTAGCCCCTTCGCAACGCTACCATGAACAGCGAAATCATCGACACAAGCAGCTGACGGATTGGGCCAGACAGATGGTACGGCAAGGCGATGGTTGCCGACGAGAGCGATGGTTGTGGTTACCGATGGCAGCTTTGCCGCATTGGAGCTGTTGTGGGCACTCTGCCAGATGAGCAGGCCAGCGCATATCATCACTCGCTTACGCTTAGATGCTCAACTCTACCAACCAGCACCGCTTCGTCGCCCCAAACAAATGGGACGGCCCCGGAAGGTGGGCAAGCGACTGCCTGCTCTGAAAGCGCTTGTGAATAACCCTTACACTCCTTGGCAGACGGTTGAGATGCAGGACTGGTATGGTCGGGGTGACTATCCGCTGCACATCACCTCAGCAACCGCAGTTTGGTACAAAACCGGGATGCCAGCTGTGCCCATTCGCTGGGTCTTGATAAAAGATCCCAAAGGGAAGTTTGAAACCCAGGCGCTCCTATGCACAGACCTAAGGCCACGCCAGTTCAAATCTTGCAATGGTTTCGGTTGCGATGGCAGGTGGAAGTCGCTTTTGAGGAAGCCCGTGCTCATCTACCCAGCTGAATCTCAGCGTCAATGGTCACCGCAGGCCATCGTACGCACCACCCTGCGCTACTCGCGCTGTTCTCAATCGTGACCGTCGTTGCCCATCAGCAGCAAAAGCAGCATCCGTTTGAGCTGCCAAAAGCAGCTTGGTATCAGAAGGCGCTACCGACATTTGCAGATGCGCTCGCGCTTGTCAGACAACAGCTTTGGCAAATGCAGACTTTTCAGATGTCAAGTACCGATGTAGACACGTTGGAAGTCCTCGTGCCCTCTTCAACACTTGGTCTGACTTGCTTTGCTATGCTGCTTAATGGATAAAGTCGAGCTTAGAGCTTGAGGGAAATAAGGGTTTGACTTCCTAGGATTTACGGTAAGACAATTCCCATCTGGAAAGAATCAAACCGCTAAGAGCACCTAATGGAAAAGCACTGGGGTTCAAAACACTCATTAGACCAAGCCAGGAAAACATTAGCAGACATATTGAGAAGTTAAAGGAAATTATCAGAGTTCACAAAGCTTCAACTCAGTTGGCGCTTATAAACGAACTTGCCCCGGTTATTACCGGATGGTCCAACTACTTTTCAACAGTGGTCAGCTCGGACGCATATTCCCAAATGAACAACTGGCTTCACCAACAGCTCAGAAGCTGGGCAAATCACCGTCATCCCAACAAAAACCAGCATTGGATTGTTAACAAATACTGGTTAATAGACCAAGGGAAAGGATGGAGATTCGCCACCAAAGTTGGGGACTCAATAAAGATGATTGCCAAACACTCTGAAACTCCAATAACGAGACACATAAAAGTACAAAGCAACAGAGATCTTACGATGGCGACTGGATTTACTGGAGCACGAGAATGGGGAAGATACCCTGAGATCAACATGAGAACCTCAAAACTTCTCAAAAGACAAAAGGGAAAATGCCTAACTGCAACCTTTACTTCAAGGGATGGAGACGTTATGGAACAAGACCACCACATCCCCCGCTCAAAAGGCGGTAAGATGAATATCAAAACATCCAGCTTCTCCATCGACATTGCCACGACGAAAAAACCGCCAAAGACGGTTCAATAGTAAGGTCTGTATGACAAACACCAAGACATTGAGGAGCCGTGTAGAGGGTGAAAATGTGCGCCATGGTACGTACTGATTGAATTGCCAACTCAGTTGGCTGGAGTTCAAGGCAATTGACTCCAAGGTGAACAACTTACCTTAACTCGAAAGAGAAGGGGGACAAGAGCCTGTTTGTAAAGCGGGATGGAACAGAAGACGTGTATGGTACAGTCCCGCAACGCCTGAGCGATACGGCTAAAGCTAAACTGCCTGAATCCTAATGCCCAGTGATGGTCGTGCACATCCTTCGGTATCACGTCTGTACACCGATGCCATTGATAGCTATGGATTAAAGTTTCGTCTGTAGTACGCCTTGATCAATGGGCAATGAGTAATGAACTCATTGAAGGGCATGAATGGGAAGCCTAAGTCGCTCTAGTTCGTTCATCGGTGACGGAACATGGGATTGCCTAAGGGACGCGAGTCCTAAGGTGACGGAGTTCCAATAGTAGTCGTGGGAGTCACGCCCCACCAGGGCAAACGGGAGAACCGTTTACAGGGCGAAGTGGAACAGGTAATCGGATGAAACAGAAATCGTGAGGTACGCGAGATGCGAACAGCCGAAACGGTACTGAACATCATACGTGAACGTGGATACAAGGGGTTGCCCCTGGAGGGAGTCTATCGACTGCTCTACAACCCTGAGCTGTATCTTCGCGCTTACGCCAAGCTGTCCAGCAACGCTGGGGCGATGACACCGGGTGCGACGACGGAAACAGTAGATGGGATGTCACTGGAAAAGATTGATACCCTGATTGAAGCTCTGCGCTATGAGCGGTATCGATGGACGCCAGTGCGTCGCACCTACATTCCCAAGAAGAATCACAAACGGAGACCGCTAGGGCTGCCTACTTGGTCGGATAAGCTTCTCCAAGAAGTGATCCGTCTGATTTTGGAAGCCTACTACGACCCTCAGTTTAGTGATCATTCCCACGGATTCCGACCGAAGCGAGGTTGCCACACTGCCTTGCGTGATGTCACACAGAAAGGTCGAGGCACAAAGTGGTTTATCGAAGGAGACATTAGCGCGTGTTTTGACAGGATAGATCACACTGTTCTGTTAAACATCCTGCGCGAGAAAATCCACGACAATCGCTTCATTCGGCTTATCGATGGACTGCTGGGTGCAGGCTATTTGGAGAATTGGAAATACAATGCTACCTACAGCGGAGTCCCGCAGGGTGGCGTCGTGAGCCCGATTTTATCCAATCTCGTGCTAGACAGGTTAGATCAATTTGTCGAGCGCGAACTCACTCCGGTCTACACGCGTGGCAAACGCCGAAGAACAAACCCTCCCTATGTCGCTCTAACCTTCGCGGCATCAGACGCTCGAAAACAAGGGAACCTGGAAGAAGCAAGACGGTTGAGCCGTGAAGCTCAGAAAATCCCGTCGCGTGCCCCCCACGACCCGAACTTTCGACGTCTCTGGTACACGAGGTATGCCGATGACTTCCTGCTGGGACTGGTGGGAACCAAAGCAGAAGCCGTGGAAATCAAGCAAAAACTGGCTGCGTTTCTCCGCACCCAGTTGAAGCTAGAACTCAGTGATGAAAAGACACTCGTTACCCATGCGCGGGACGAGAAGGCTCGATTCCTGGGGTACGAAATCCACATCCTTCACGCCGATGACAAGCATGACCATCGCGGTCAACGCTGCATCAACGGCAGTGTCGGACTTCGCGTTCCTGCAAGCGTGAAAAACGCACGTTGTGCAAAATACATGCGGAAGGGAAAACCCATTCATCTCGCGCAGCGAATCAACGATGATGTGTATAGCATCATGTCCCAATACCAGGCGGAGTATCGCGGAGTTGTCCAATACTACCGCATGGCTTACAACCTCCACTCACTGGGAAAGCTTCGACGAGTCACGGAATTATCGTTGGTGAAGACCCTGGCAAACAAGTTCAAAACTTCCTGCCAGAGAATTTACCGACGATACTCCACCACCATCACCATCAAAGAGGGTACCTACAAGGTACTTCAGGTAAAGGTCAATCGGGACTCCAAGAAGCCATTGAAAGCTCATTTTGGAGCAATCCCTCTGCATTGGAATAAGTGGGTCGCACTCGATGATGATGTCAGTCATAGTCGAATTTGGAGCAACCGTAGTGAGGTAGTTGAACGTCTCTTAGCCCAAAAATGTGAACTTTGTGGCTCAACGGACAAGATTGAAGTCCACCACATCCGCAAACTAGCAGACGTGGCGCAAAAGGGAAAATCAGAACGACCAGACTGGATGAAAAAGATGACTGCACGCCGCCGCAAAACACTGGTGGTGTGCCTGGAATGTCATCACAAAATTCAGTATGGGCGCTATGACGGCAAAGCCCTTTCATGTTGAGATTACTGGAGAGCGACGTGATACGGAAACGGTCATGCGTCGTTTGGAGGGGGGCGATTGGAAAAGTGCCAGCAATGGTAACTCGTTGGTCGCCTACCCTACCTCAAGCACGGTTCTGAAGACCAGCGGGTTCCGTGAGGGACTCGCTGAGTTTAATAATAGCGGAATGGCTAGCTCAATTTCATCCTTTCTAGCTGTGCTGTTACTTAAGCTACCCCCTGCTCGCGCTAGTTTTCAAGATACTGGCGGAGTTGACGGTATTGGGGATAGGGATTGGTGTTGGTATGCAAGCGTTAATAGATGAGTTCAAACGCATAGAGAAATTGTTGGGCGTGTTCCGGCAACTGAAACCTTTGCATGCGACGCTTTATTGTATGTGCTGACAACCAGGCGTTAATAAAGAATCTGGATAAACTCAAAATTAACGGGCAATCACAAAGGTTCTAGTATGAAGAAGCTGAAAATAACGATGGTGATATATGGACAACCAGGGTGACAATTTTACAGGTGGGTTTTTGACAGGTGCACTGCTGGGTGGGCTTGTAGGTGGTATATTTGGTGCCTTATTGGCGTCTCGGCTGCCAAACACTGGCGAAGAATTTTCCTTAGAAAATAACTCAACTAGCGGTAAGCTAGGCAGACGTCGCAAACGCCAACTGCGAGCCGCAACCGAACTCAACATTGAAGAAGCTCGTCAAGGTCTAGAGGCGAAAATTGCCCAACTAAACGAGGCGATCGATGAGGTGCGTCAACAATTAAGCAACGTCAATGGGAGTGAACAGAACCGAAGGGAATAATTGTTTGTGCTGTGTGGTAGAAGCAAGTTTTAGACTAATAACTGGAAGATCTGCAGAGCGGTGAGTGTGAATAGCCAGCTAAGCCGTGAAGCTTCATCAGCCATCAGCTAGATTAAACTTTAGACAAATCTTTTTATTTGTGGAGAGGGTTTAGAACCTATGAGTTCAGCAGCAGCAATTTCATTAGTTTCAACTGCTTTAGCCAATTTTTTGCCAATTTACTTATTTTTAATCCTGATACGGGTTCTGTTAAGCTGGTTCCCCACAATTGACTGGCTTAACCCTCCTTTTTCATTTTTAAGCCAGCTCACAGATCCCTATCTCAATATCTTTCGCTCAATTATTCCCCCCCTAGGTGGCATTGATCTATCGCCAATACTCGGTTTTCTTCTGCTACAACTGCTGATTAGTTTGCTAGCAGGTGCTGGAAGTGGATTAGTTTAGGCAATAAACTACTAGGATTTATGGTCCGTCCGGCACCAGGCTAGCGGCGGACCTTACCAGTGAAGCCACTTGCTTTAAACTGCTCCAACTTGAGTGGTATGGGTTGGTTGTCTGGAACACTGATTCTTACCTCAAAATCACTGGTTCCAGGAGGGATCTCTTCTATCGAACCAATCCGAGTTCGATTTTGCATCACTGGCTCGTCATTGGCATCGTAAATCCTCCCGAAGACATCTGCATCAATGACTGGCTTGTTTGAGGTATTTACTGCTTTACCTGTGACGATAAAACATTTTGCCATTGCACCAGATCCACCAGAGAGAGTTCCTCCTACTAGTTCAGGTGGGCAGTCGTGATAAGAAAGATCAGAAAGCTTAACCTGGGTTAAGGCATGAGTAGGTGGGCTAATAAGCCAACTGGTAAGCCAAAACAGGCAGGTAAACGCAATCACAGCCAGGGCGCGAAATCGCATATACTTCTTCTAAATCGTGGTCAAACTGTAGACTACACAAAGCTATTGAAACAGTCTTTAGCTCAGCTGTTCTTAGTTACTCCAAGCATCCTAACACTGTCTCCGACCTGTAATATTTTCCCACTTTCCGATTTAGGAACCCGTGTGTTTACAGCCAGTCGAAAAAAATGATTAAAGCGAGACGACGGTACCCAGGAGGGCAAAGTTTCTTGCCGCTTTTGGATAAATATTTTCTGAAACTGGCCATAAGCTTCACCAGACAGAGGATTGCGAGTGGGCACAACACACCGCTGACAGGGATTTATCCCTTCAAACAGCACATCTCCGAGTTGAAACTGAACCACGGTGCCTGCTTCAGTGAATAATTGATCCTCCCAAAATGGCGGTACACCTCTCAGTTCAATATTGGTGCGCAGGCGCAGGCGCATCTCATCCACGCTAATGCCAGGGAACCAAGAGGCAACAACCTCTAGAGTTGCTGTGCTGATAATTGTGGGTCCTGAGGCATTGGTATCATCTGGGAACCCCACCAGTGACTGCACACATTGAACTTCAATGCCAAAATAGTCGCTTAACCAAGCTTCAATTGCGGGCCGCTCGTGATCCACGTAGAAGGTTTGTGGATCAGTCGCTTTGCCCTGGAAAGAGACAGTCCTAGCTGTAATATCAAAGGAGGAACGAAGTGAATGAACTTGAGCGCTGCGTTTTCCATTGATAAACCGGCCTTGCGAGTCTACCAGTGCAAATTCCCGGTCATACTTTAGAGCCCCACTTTCAAGCACTGTTGACTGGCTGAGGACAACGCCATCAAGCGACTTGACTGGGTAAACGAAGATTCGAGCAATCTCAACCACTTCAACCAATTTTTAGATGCACTTAGCTCAAACTATAACAATGAACCACTTGTTCTCAGGCTTCAATTACTGGGTGTGAGCATGGAACTCAATAACATTTCCTTTGAAGCTGACGTCATACTTTTGTAAAAAATCTTGCCCTAAAAGCCCAATAGTCATCTGAGAGCCAGCGATCGCCACGGGTACTCGGGAGGTCACCAGACCACCCACCTCAATGGCATCAATGTAAACAATTGGCATGATCATTTTGCCATTCGCTGTAATAAAAACCGCTCGCTCAATCACATCAGCAGTTGTCAGTCCTAAAGTCCTAGCCATGGGACGGGTAATAACAGTGATGCTAGCACCAGAGTCTACAGCCATTTCAAATCGCTGCTGGCGATTGAACAAAACGTCAATGACTGCAACCCCCCCATCCCGTCGTTTAATTTGAACCCGGACTGGTTCTGTCTGGTGAGAGAGGGTTGGCGGCAATCTAACCCCAGCCTTGAGGAGTTTTTGTAGTTCTGCTCGATAGCTTCGCAGTTGTGTTGCCTGTTGCGGTACAGTCCCTATCATCTGGTCCACAATCTGGATAGCTCTGCGCCAGTTTTGAGCATCAATCGCGTGCTTTAGTTGAACATTCAGCAATGCTCCTGGTGCGTGAGTTGGATGTACTCCATTTGGGGAGCACTTGATTGGCTTGAACTAGGTTTGGGAGCGGGCCAAGCGCAACCATGACGCTAGCTAGTACGAGCAAGATTTTAACAGTCATGCCTAAGACCCATGAGAGCTGGGAGTTGATCTTTAGGTTGCCCTGCCTAGCCGATGAACTTGCTAAGTTGATACCAGGAAACTGAAGGGTTAAGGGAGTTTAGCGGTAACACCCAATGAACGTGACAATCTAAAAAGTGTCACCCCACGCAATGCCTTAGGGAGGTGAATGCAACGTAGCCTTATACGCGTAGTATTCTTGAAGCTTTATTAGGGTCAAAAATCGTTACTAATGAGGCTCCTACTGAATCATGTAGATCGCTTGGATCGGCCTGCACCCGGCAGAAATGATTCAAGATAAGGGAGACGCAGTATTGCTAATTCCTTGGCGAAACAGCCGAAATGAACGAAAGTTTAATAGAAGTAATCGGTTCCCAATTACTTCTGTCCTCGAGTCAACTAGGCACATATCAGGAGAAAGTTCCATGTTCAAGCTATTCCTTACGGGCAGTTCTGTTTTGGCTTTGCTGCTTGCCGGTCTATCTGCTCAAGCTCAAACTCAAGCACCCGCGCTTCAGCCTAAGCAGGTAGCCCCTCAGGCAAACGTTAGCCAACAGGAGCTTCAGAAGTTTACGAGTGCAATTAAGCAGCTACAAGCTATTCAGCAACAGAGCCGGACAGAGATGGTTCAGGCTGTTCAGCGTCATATTGGCTTAAGCGAACAACGATTTGTTCAGATTTATCAAGCGCAGCAAAATCCTCAGTCTGGTACAAAGGTTACCCAGCAGGAAAAGCAGAACTTTGAGAAAGCCATCACCCAGATCAAAGCGATTCAGCAACAAAGTCAGCCTAAGATGCAGCAAGCAGTTAAAAGCCAAGGTTTAGAGGTAGAGCGCTTCAACCAGATTTTGGCTTCCGTCCAACAGAATCCGGCACTTCAGCAACAGGTCCGACAGATGCTTAAGGGCTAGACTCAGTAAAAATGGAATCCAAAGCAATGACTCCTTTCCAAGGTAGTCAAGGCAGACAGGTGATTAATCAAGCAATCTCTTAACAATTTGGCAAATGCTAGAGAGATACTCTAACCTTGGTGAGGATCGGCGGCTACATGTCTACTCTAGGGGAGAAGTGATTCCTCTCCCCTAGGTATTTGGCAGGTCTGTCAAGGTTTAGTGCAGTTGAGTATGCTGCATTCTAACGGTGAAGAAGTACTGCTAGGGCTTGCAGGCCCTCAATGCCCTTTGGCTCTTGTTTAACCTCTTTAGAGACCTACCAGGCAACGGCTTTGTCGGATACCAACCTTATCTGGTTTCCTCTAAAGAAATAGAGAGTCTCTCGGATTAGCTCAAAAGCTGCTGCCCCGGCTGAGCTGGCGACTACGCCAGACAGAAGCCCTACTCGCTATTGCGGGACAGCGTCGGGTAGAAGACCGTTTGTGTCAACTGCTGCGCTTGTTAAAGCAGGAAATTGGTCAATCAGTCGTTGGTGGAACTCGTTTAAGTGTTCGCCTAACACACCAAAACCTTGCCAACACAATTGGCACCAGCCGGGTTACAGTTACAAGGCTGCTGAGCAAGCTAAAGCAACAAGGACGGATTACGCTGGGACCCAATCACCAGATAATTCTAAGGGACGGAGTTTTCTAAAGGGTTTGCATTGGGTTAGTAGTGACAGTGTCAAAGGTGTCACCCTTGGCAGTACATTGCACAGTGCCGGCACTGTAGCATGGTTAGTGTTATAAGCGCGATTCAGTCTAGATTGCTGTATGTCTAGTCGCTAACCAGTTTCAGAGACTATCTATGCTGGTCAGCGACCGTCTACACGATAGTGAGGAGAGATGAAGAAATGGCAACTAAATTGAGTCAACCTACTTTGTTCTTTGGGGCACTTTGCGCGATCGCCTCAATCTCATTCATGTTTGAAAGTTTGCCAGGAAAAACTCAAACACCGGTGACCCCGACATCTAGTCCAGCACCGTCTTCAACAGCAGTTCCAACGCCTAATCCGGCGGCGATTCCTACTCTGACTCCGGGAACGGCCCCTGTAACGCCAACTCCCGCGGCTCCAGCAATCCCGCAGCCTACTCCACCAAGTCCAGACTCAGGACCTACTCCTACCCCGAGTCCAGTTGCCCCTGCAACCCCATCTCCATCTCCAACACCACCTGCGGCAGGGAATAGCCTCAGTCAATACTCTGCTAGTAGCGCTCCTAGGCTCACAGTTGGTAGCCAAGGGCAGGTAGTCAGAGACGTTCAGAGCTTCCTAAGAGCAGCTGGGATCTACTCAGGTCCGATAGACGGCGTTTATGGCCTGCAAACCCAAGCGGCAGTTGAAAGTTTTCAGGAATCCAAAAACTTAACCAGTGATGGCGTTGTTGGGCCTCAGACTTGGGCCGCTATGCTTGGTTCATAGCCAAGCTGCCTAGCTAACTTTTATTGCTTATTAATTCCACACAAATCTAAGGAATATCTATGAAACCACTGATTCGCAATAGTTTGATGTTTAGTTTAGTGGGTAGTACGTTATTAGTTCCGGCACTGATGGGTAGAATTTCATCAAACGTTTTTCCCAAAGTCCAGGCTGTAGCGCTTCCTGCTCAAGAAGTCAACCAACGCCTTCAGGTAGTTCCTGTTTTTACTATCACAAATAATCAAGGTCAGCCTCTCTTGGCCTCGCAAACGGGTCAGGATAAGCGCAAGCTAGGGATATTCTTCTTTAGCCAACAAGAGGCCCAAACTACACTGAATCAAATCAAAGCTAAAACTCCTCAACTGGGTAAAAGTGCTCAGATAACAGCTGTGGGTCTTGACAAGGCTTACGAATTGACCCAAAGGAGTAATAAAGAAACGGCTTTTCGCTTTATGCCTCCTGCAAAGCAAATGCAGGCTGCAGTGAAAGTTCTGCAAGCAGAAGGCAAAAAAGTTCAGCAATTCAACAACATCCCGGTATTCTTTGCCACAGCCGGTGAGAAGGAAAAGGGTTACTTAACTATCCAGCAAGGGAAGCAACAGGTAATCCCCTTGTTTTTGAGTAAAGAAGACTTAGATGGGTTCTTAGTGCAGCTCCGGAAGAAGAATCCTAAGTTGGCGGCAACAACTAAAGTTGGGGTCGGGTCCTTTGAAGGCACAGTTAAGCTGCTGAAGGAGAAAAACGAACCTCAACTCAAGCAGATTGCCATTATTCCATCTCAAGAATCTTTGAAGTTTATTCGCAGTCAGCAACCTGCAGCCCCAAAGAAATAAGAGTAACGGACGCAGCTCAAAACCTAGTGGAGTAACGCTCAGAGTAGTTCACTGATTTTTGAGCTGTGTTGCAGTGGGCACTAAACATTAAACCGGAAGAGCATCACATCACCTTCCTGTACGACGTATTCCTTTCCTTCACTGCGGACCAAGCCTTTTTCCTTAGCAGTAGTTGTAGACCCTGTTGCAACTAGGTCTTCATAGGCAACGGTTTCTGCTCGGATAAACCCCCGCTCAAAATCAGAGTGAATTACTCCAGCTGCTTGTGGGGCACGGGTTCCGGCTGTAATGGTCCAGGCGCGAGTTTCCTTGGGACCTGTAGTGAAAAAAGTCCGTAGACCCAAAAGTTCGTAGGTTGCTCGAATTAAAGATTGAAGTCCTCCCTCCTCGACTCCCAGTGAGTTTAGGAAATCAACTCGTTCAGACTCTGATAACTCGACCAGTTCTGATTCGACCTGGGCAGAGACAACTACGACTTGAGCCTGGTCTTGAGCAGCAACCTGTCGCACCTGCTCCACCCAAGAATTTCCAGTTGCTAAATCGTCTTCAGACACATTTGCCGCATAAATTGCTGGTTTGCTGGTAAGTAGACCTAAAATTCCGACTAATTGAGACTCTTCTGCATCTAGGCCTGCTTGGCGGGCGGACTTACCTTCATTTAACGCCGCACTGAGTTTTTCTAGAGCAGCCAGTTCCAATTGGGCATCTTTACTGGTACGGGCATTTTTACGGGTCCGGTCTAGACGACGCTCAATCTGAGCTAGGTCAGATAAAGCAAGTTCCAAGTTAATCACTTCAATATCCCGCACCGGGTCAACAGACCCAGAAACATGAATAATGTCATCGTCGTCAAAGCAGCGCACCACATGCACGATGGCGTCAACTTCCCGAATGTTTGCTAGGAATTGATTGCCCAACCCTTCGCCCTTACTAGCGCCTTCAACTAAACCAGCGATATCAACAAACTCTACGCGAGTGGGTACCACTGCTGCAGAGGATGAAAGATTACTCAATGCTTCTAGCCGCTGATCAGGAACTGCAACAACACCGACATTGGGCTCGATGGTGCAGAAGGGAAAGTTAGCGGCTTCAGCTTTTGCGTTAGCAACTAATGCGTTAAATAAAGTGGACTTACCTACATTGGGTAGGCCAACAATTCCGGCTCTTAGCATCTTAGTTGGAGAGGTGACAGGTGAGTTGGAGACAGGTCCCGGTACGGGCTCCGACTGGTGAGGAATAGGCTGAGGGACAGGTTACGGGCTATTGCTTTCCAGGTCGTCTAATAAGGGAAGATTACACAATACAACTAATCAATAGATAGCAAAGGCCCTCGTAAGTACGATTTGTTGACTAGAAACCAGCGCCAGCAATCAGGGCAAAACGACATCTAAATTGGTTAGGCTGAGAAGTTGTCACAGGTCCGCCCAGCATCCTTACAGGACCCACGTGTCCGGAACATCGACTGGGATATTGTGGCCAGGAATAGTTGCGAAGCGTATGGGCAAGCCAAACAAGACTGGACAGGTCCCTTCGCACGACACGGGCCCTGGCAGCTACAGCAGTGATTGAAGCAAGCTGGAGTTGCGAGGGGCAAGCAGTTGCGGCATTCCTACGACAAACAAACAAAGGTCTAACATGGTCAGCGCCTAACGAGCAACTATGGGGCAGCGTCAAGTCGATGAAAAATAGATTACAGCCAAAAACGAGTTGTCTAATCCTCGGCCATCGAATAGAAAGCAAAGAGCAGTGCTACAGGTTCCCATGACTTCCATCAGAATCGACAAAGGACATGTCGCATTGAAGTCGCTGTTGACGATTTGTTGACTGCAAAAACAACAGTGGAAAGGGTTGCAAAGTATCGCGATGATAACCAACGGCAACGGACGAAGAATAAACCGAATACATCAGCAGTTTGTCCGGGAATGCTTGAGATTAACGCAGGAATCCACTGGGCAATTGAAAACTCGCTTCATTGGGTGTTGGATGTTTCGTTCGGTGAAGACCACTGCCGCATTCGCACCGAAAACGCCGCTCAAAATTCGCCCTGCTGCGCCAGGTTGCGCTGAACTTGCTCACCCAGGAGAAGACAGCAAAAGGGCGTGAAGGCGAAACGCAAAAAAGCGGATGGGATGATGCCTACCTCGCTCAATAGACTGGGCGATGTTTAACCATCAGGTGAGATTAAGAGGAATCTTGCCCTACTCTGAATAGCCTAACCTTGCTATGGTGAGATTCCTCTTGCCGCATGCAGGAATAAAGGCGTAATGCTTGTGCCGAAGGGTAGACATTAAAACCTCAGGGGACTGAAAGTTCTGCCGCTTGTCCAACAGAATATGCTGGTGATTGCTGTCACCATTGATAGAAACATAAGTTTCTCCTGATTACCCGATTAAAGTTATGGTGAAGAACCACGTACCGTATCAGTGATCCTCCCTAACCACTTCCTTCCTGCTGAAATCAAAAATTTGACAGAGCCGACCTCGATCGCTCTAGCTCAGCAGATTGAGCGTCGACCCATTGCCACTCCTCTCAGTAAGCAGGAAATTTTGACAACCTATATCCGTGCAGGTAATGCCGGGGCGCCGATTTTACTGCTGCACGGTTTTGACAGCTCCATTTTTGAATTTCGTCGCCTCCTGCCGCTGCTGGCCGCTCAAATGAGCCCTTGGGCCGTCGATCTGCTGGGGTTTGGATTTACCGATCGCCCGATTGGTTTACCCTTCAGCCCCACCGCTATCAAGACCCACCTGTATTCCTTTTGGAAAGCACAGATTAACAAACCCATGGTGCTAGTGGGTGCCTCCATGGGTGGAGCGGCAGCGATCGATTTTGCCCTCACCTATCCGCAAGCGACATGCAAGTTAGTCTTGATTGACAGCGCTGGGTTCACCGCTGGCCCTTCTATGGGCAAGTTTCTAGTGCCACCCTTGGGCTACCTGGCGGCTGCCTTTTTGCGTCACCCCAAAGTGCGCCAACGGATTAGTCAAAACGCCTATTATGATCCCAGCTTTGCCTCTTTAGATGCTCAAGGGTGTGCCGCCCTGCACCTGAATGGACCCGGTTGGCGCCAAGCCCTGATTGCATTTACTAAAAGTGGCGGCTACAGCTCCTTTAAGGACAAGCTTACTGAACTTGCACAGCCAACCCTGATTTTATGGGGTGACTCTGACCGGATCTTAGGCACGGATGACGCTGAGAAGTTTCACGGTGCAATTGCCAACAGCAGACTGGTCTGGATCAAAAACTGCGGTCATGTACCCCACCTGGAACGGCCTCAGATCACCGCCCAGCACATCATGGAATTTTCGCAATAAATGGGTAGACAATTAAGCTCCCCGCCGCTGTCAGCCTGGTACAGCCCTTGCTAAATCCAATGCGCTGGGTAGCATAAATACCCAGAACCTCGAAATAGATTCGCTTAATCCGCTGCAGTAGCAAGCTCTGTGCTGCCTTTGATGCGGCGTCGAGTTAGGGTATTAAACAGCATCTGACCAATGGCCTTGATCAAATTACCTTCTAACTCCTGGAACATCTTCATGTTCATGCCAAAAGCGGCGTTGGCTTCCTCGACAACTCGCTCGACGGTTGCCTCATCCACTGGCATTTCATTCATTGCTTGGCGGTACTTTGCTTTGAATTGCTTCTCATCAGGAATCGACTCAAACCTGTAGAAAGCAGTACCTTGACCATCAGACAAGTTCATAGCCCGCTCTGTAATTCCTTTGAGAATCTGTCCGCCAGACAGGTCCCCAATATAGCGAGTGTAGGAGTGTGCTATTAAGAGTTCCGGCTCAGTCACAGAGATTTCTTGAATCCGCTGGACATATACCTCTGTCGCCGCTGAAGCCTTGATTTGTTCTTTCCAGTTTGGACCGTAGTAAAAGGCCAAGTCCTGTTCTAGACTCGCTCTGCGATTTAACTCCGGAAAATAGATTTTGGAGAGAACTGGATGGCTACGATGCCGCTCCATTTCTGTTTCCATCGCCGAATAGACGAAATAAAAATTGGCAACCAACTTGCGGTAAGAGTTTTTTTCAACTGTTCCCTTTAAGTAGCATTTGATAAAGCCAACGTTTTCGGCCATGGTGTGGGCCTTCTTCGTACCCTCACGGAGTTTAGTTGCTAGATTGCTGGTCATCCTAAATTCCTTAAAATTAAAGCCAACGCTTCGATCATTGGTGTTTTCAAAAGGCGCTAAGCCCCCTAAGCTACAGTAGACTGGTTTGGGCAGTGTTTCCGTTAAAAATTCTGAAGCAGAGGTTGTGACGTTTCAACTTGATTGTTGCCAGAGCGATGCTCCATCGTTTTAGTTTGAATCTATCAATGAAACGATTACCCTTTTCTGGCAAGGCCTTCCAGCTCAAGCATGTTTACCGCAGTGCTCCGTTCCATTGTCTGTTGCTCCTGATCTGGATTGCTGTGGGAGCTGGCTTGCGCTTTGCCCATTTGACTGCAAAGCCTCCTTGGATGGATGAGGTGGCTACCGTTATCTTTAGCCTCGGTAACAGTTCTCACAGCATTCCCCTGGACCGGGTCGTAGCTCTTGATGACTTGCTACGGCCACTCCAGCCTAATCCCCAGGCTGGTCTTGGCTCAGTCGTTCAGCACTTATTGGCAGAAGACAACCATCCCCCGGTTTACTTTATGCTGGCCCACGAGTGGATGAAGCTGTTTCCGCCAGAAAATGGGGTTGCCTCGGTTGGGGCGGCGCGATCGCTGCCGGCGCTGCTCGGTGTCCTGGCAATTCCGGCAGCCTTTATTCTGGGTTGGTTGGTCCGGTCTCGCTTAGTCGCTCAACTGGCGGCAGCAATCATGGCGGTTTCTCCCTATGGAATTTACCTAGCTCAAGAAGCTCGCCACTACACCCTGGCAATTCTCTTAGTGATCGCCTCCCTTTGCTGCTTGGTCCTAGCGGCCCAGGCGATTAACAACCGCAGGCCCCTACCTGTTTGGGTTGGTCTCCTGTGGCTGCTGATCAACAACCTTGGGATTGCAGTTCATTATTTTTTTGCCATTACCCTTGCTGCTGAAGCCTTAGCCTTAGCCGGTTTGCAGTTGTGGTGTTGGCGGCAAAAAAACTGGATTCAGGGCTGGCGGCTCTACGCTGTCGGAGCCGGCACTTTATTGGGGGGGCTGCTCTGGCTGCCTGCCTGGCAGAGTTTCTCTGGTAGTGAACAAACGAGCTGGCTGAGTATGGGTGAGCATCGCTCGTTCATGGAGTGGATCAATCCGATTTTTCAAGTAATGGCGGGTTGGCTCACCATGCTGATGTTGCTGCCTGTGGAGACCAAAAACTTACTGGTGGTAATTGCCTCAGCCCTGACGATGCTGGTGGTTCTGATTTGGGCCACCCCTATTCTTAGTCGGGGCCTGAAAGCTCAGTTGCAACGGCCTGAGCGCCTGGGAACTCAAACTCTGGGTAGTTTTGTTTTGGGTGCGATCGCGTTGTTCTTCAGCATCACCTATGTTTCGGGCCTGGATATTACTCGCGGGTCTCGCTACAACTTTGTTTACTTCCCCGGCATGATTGTTTTAGCAGGAGCGAGCCTGGCTGCCATCTGGAGCGAGCGGCAGCCTGACCGTCGATTCTCGATCAGCGGTAAACAGACGGTAGTCTTGCTTTGGGCGATCGGATTCTTCAGTGCTCTCACGGTCGTCAACAATCTTGGCTTTGCCAAGTTCTATCGGCCTGAGCAGCTGATCCCAATTATCCAACAATCCCAGGCTCCCGTCCTCATTGCTGCCACAGTGCACAAAACCCAACATCCTACCGTGATTGGACATGATTTTCTGGGCGTGGCCTGGGAAATCAAGCGCCATTTCAACCTGGAATCTCCAGCCCCAGGCTGGACTGCTCCGCCGCAGTTTCTCTTGGCCCAGTACAGTCAGAATCCTCAGAGCGCTGAAGCTACTTTAGTCCAAGCCCTGAGGCAACAGCCCCGTCCCCTAGACCTGTGGCTGGTCAACTTTGCGACAGAGCCAGAACTTAAGGACCAACGTTGTTTTGCCAACACTCCCGCAAGGCAGCAAGTGAGTAGCTATCTTTACCAGCACTATCATTGCCCCGGTACAGACCAGGCAGGGTGAGCCAGTAAGGAGTAAATCACGCGTACACCCCGCAGTTGGTTGGACAACGGCAAGTGACCTTTAGGCGCAGTGAGATCCCAGGTGAACTCTTGCGGGTAGCGGGTCCAGTTGTTGCCGGTCTTCCAGCCAATTTTGGGCCAAAGTTCCTCCCAGTTTTTGCCTAAGCTCAACCAGATCTTTCGCTGAACGGAAAAACCAAATTTACCCTGGGAGTGCGTCAACCACAGCTGGTCTAGAGTTTGGAGGTCTGCAACTGGAAAGCCATCCACTTCACTGAAGTACAGCCATTTTCGCTGGACCGCAGCCGGACCTGCCAGTTCACATAATTTCTCCAACGTCAGCTGATCGGCAGCTTGAAATTGCTGTTGTGCTAAAAGCGTTTGCAAAGGCTCGTAATCAATTCCACGATCAGAATGCAGCATACCTAGAAGGGGATTCATCGGTTTGGTCATAAAACTAACAACGTCAGAGGGGCGGCCGTTAACATTTGCAGCCGGTTACTTAGGGCAGGGTTGGGGCAGCCGATACGTTTTGCAAAATTCGATTAATGATCTGGGTCGTCGAGCTAGGAACCTCAATTTGCACCAGCTCAACCTGTCCGCCATAGGCTTGAACGACCGCTGCTTCCGGTAAGGTTTGCATCTGGTAGTCCCCCCCTTTGACATAGATTTCCGGCCGCAGGGCTTGGATTAATTCAGTCGCAGTTTGCTCAGCAAAAATTACCACGCCATCCACAGGTTTTAAGGCAGCAAGCACCTCGGCTCGCTGAGCTTCCGGCATGATCGGGCGGGCCGGGAAGCCTGGGGCAGCGGGTTTGATTTGCCGGACGGAGCGATCGCTGTTGAGCCCCACCACCAGCGATCGCCCCAATAATTTTGCCGCCTGCAGGTAGCGAACATGACCGGCATGCAGCAAGTCAAAACAACCATTGGTGACAACCAGAGGTCGCCAGCCTGTGGGATTCTCGGCAATCGTCTGCTGGAGTTCCGCTACGGTATAAACGTTGAACGTCATGATTCCCACTGCATGTCAAGCATTGGTAATGATTTTCACTAAACGGCTAGCCAGGTTCCACTATAATTCGATCTTAATTGTGCAGTAGAGAGGAGATGCGCGTGGGCTACCCGGTTACTTTAATTCGTGGCGATGGCATTGGACCAGAAGTGGCTAAGGCAACTCAAACTGCTGTTGACGCAACGGGAGTCCCGATTGACTGGAAAGTAGTCGATGCGGGTGTGGATGTCATGGAGGAGTACGGCACTCCTTTACCGGAGCATGTTCTCGACTCAATCCGCGAAACTAAAGTGGCGATCAAAGGGCCGATTACAACCCCAGTGGGTAAGGGATTTCGCTCAGTGAACGTGGAAATTCGGAAGCGGCTCAATCTCTATGCCAACCTGCGGCCTGCCAAGTCGATTCTCGGAGTTAGAAGTTTCTTCAGCGATATTGACGTGGTCGTTGTCCGGGAGAATACCGAAGATTTATACGCCGGCATTGAGTTCACCCACGACAGTCCGGAAGGGGCTGAGGCCCGGGACTGCCTATCGCGGCTTTCTGGCAAAGCAATCCGGGAAGATTCTGCGATCGGGGTCAAGCCGATCTCGGTGGAAGGTAGCCGTCGCATCGTCGAGTTTGCCTTCAAACATGCCCAGGCTTTTGGTCGCAAAAAGGTGACGGCAGTTCACAAAGCCAACATCATGAAATTCACCGATGGCCTATTTCTGGAAGTGTCACGGGAAGTGGCGAAGAGCTACCCCGATATTGAGTATGAGGACCGCATCGTCGACAACATGTGCATGCAGTTGATGCAGAAACCCGAACTCTACGAGGTTTTGGTGATGCCCAACCTCTACGGCGATATCCTGTCCGATCTCTGTGCTGGGATGATCGGCGGCTTAGGGGTGGCACCGGGGGCCAACATTGGTGACGAGTATGCAGTATTTGAAGCAATTCATGGCTCTGCCCCTAAATATGCCGGACAAAATCGCGCTAACCCCACGGCTCTAATTCTCTCAGGGGTGTTGATGCTGCAACACCTGGGCGAGATAGACGCAGCGGAGCGGCTGCAGCAAGCGGTGGAGGCGATTATTGGCGAGAAGAAGCACGTCACCTACGACTTAGCCCTACCGGGAACCCAGCCTGTAGGGACTCAAGAAATGGCAGAGGCGATTGCTACCCGCTTAAGTTAAACCGCAAATATTGGCTTGACCTCGCCTGATCTCAAACTGCTGCCCGGGCCGTTACGGAAGCGGTCACGGTGCGGCAGGATACTAGCGGTGAGCTGATTCAGATTCCCTGGACCTACGCCTACTACGAAATTGCCGAACGGGCCCTAGTAGAAGTCACTTCTGGTCAGCGAGAATTGTTTAAAGGATTTCTCAGTCCCCAGGCCAGAAATTTATTTGAAATGACCCGCAAAGGGTAGTAGTTCAGGAGTTCTGAGTAGTATTTTAGAAGCCGCTTGCTGCTGCAGCATTGACCTGGAGCCGCAGCTTATAATTTGGGTCCTTCTAGGCGGAGCTTATAATAAGGATCTGTAAAAGCCAACCTTGTCCTGAGTATGTCCACCGAACTTCAGTCTGAGCTACAGACGGCGGTTGATCACCGGCGTAACTTTGCCATTATTTCTCACCCGGATGCGGGAAAGACAACGCTAACCGAGAAGCTGTTGCTGTACGGGGGTGCAATTCATGAAGCTGGAGCGGTAAAGGCCCGGCGGGCCCAGCGGCATGCGACCTCGGACTGGATGGCAATGGAGCAGCAGCGGGGTATTTCTATCACCTCAACGGTGCTGCAGTTTGAGTACCAGGACTGCCAGATTAACCTGCTGGACACCCCGGGGCACCAGGACTTTAGTGAAGACACCTACCGCACCTTAGCAGCAGCAGATAATGCGGTGATGTTGGTCGATGCGGCGAAAGGTCTGGAGCCACAAACTCGCAAACTGTTTGAAGTCTGCCGGCTACGGAGGCTGCCCACCTTCACCTTTATTAACAAGTTGGACCGCCCAGGACGGGAACCGCTGGAGTTGCTGGATGAGATTGAGCAGGAATTGGGCCTGCAAACCTATGCCGTCAACTGGCCGATTGGCATGGGCGATCGCTTCAAAGGCATATTTGATCGCCGCAACCAGCAGATTCACCTGTTTGAGCGCAGTGCCCACGGTAGACGCGAGGCAGTTGACACCGTAGTTGATCTGGGCGATCCGCGAGTTGAGCAACTGCTAGAGCAAGATCTCTACTACCAGCTTAAAGATGAGTTAGAGCTGCTGGAAGGGCTGGGGCCGGAACTAGATTTTCAGCAGGTCCATCGGGGGAATATGACGCCGATCTTCTTCGGCAGCGCCATGACGAACTTTGGAGTTGAGCTATTCCTCAATGCCTTTCTGGACTATGCCCTTAAACCTGGAGTCTATAAAAGTACCCTCGGCGAAATTTCCCCCACCTACGAGGACTTTTCCGGGTTTGTGTTTAAGCTCCAGGCCAACATGGACCCCAAGCACCGGGACCGGGTCGCCTTTGTGCGAGTCTGCTCTGGCCGCTTTGAAAAAGATATGACGGTTTCCCATGCCCGCACGGGTAAGACGGTGCGCTTGTCTCGTCCGCAAAAACTGTTTGCCCAAGGCCGCGAGTCGATCGACAGTGCCTATCCCGGGGATGTGATTGGCCTGAATAACCCGGGTGTCTTCGCGATCGGGGACACCATTTATAACGGGCGCAAGCTGGAGTACGAAGGGATTCCCTGCTTCTCCCCGGAGCTGTTCGCTTACCTGAGAAATCCCAACCCCTCCAAATTTAAGCAGTTTAACAAGGGAATTTCTGAGCTGCGAGAAGAGGGGGCTGTGCAAATTATGTACTCGGCGGATGAGGCGAAGCGCGACCCAGTGCTAGCAGCGGTAGGCCAGCTCCAGTTTGAAGTAGTTCAGTTTCGCTTAGCTAATGAGTACGGTGTAGAAACCCGTCTAGAACTTTTACCCTACACAGTGGCTCGCTGGGTTGAGGGCGGCTGGGAAGCTCTGGAAAAAGTAGGCCGTCTTTTTAACGCCCTAACCGTCAAGGATAGCTGGGGCCGTCCGGTGCTGCTGTTCCGCAATGAATGGAACTGCCAGCAGATTGAAGTAGACCACCCAGAACTGAAGCTGAATAAAGTTGCCCCTGTCATCTCAGGTCAAGAGCCCGAGTCGCTCTAGGCCATAACCATCCCACCGTCTACATTAAAGACCTGCCCAGTAATGTAAGCAGCCGCCGGGTCAGCGGTCAAAAACCGCACTAAGCCAGCAACTTCTTCCGGTTGACCGTAGCGGCCTAAAGGAATGTACTTAAGAATTTCATCAGACTTTAAATTGCTGGTCATATCGGTGGTAATGAATCCCGGCGCTACGGCATTCACCGTGACTCCCCGACTGGCTAACTCCTTAGCAACGGTTTTGGTAAACCCAATTACACCTGCTTTGGCAGCACTGTAGTTAGCTTGCCCTGGATTACCCATCTGCCCAGCGACAGAAGCAATGTTGACAATTCGGCCTGAGCGCTGCTTCAGCATTACTTTGCTGACTGCTCGAGTACACAAGAAAACGCCTGTAAGATTGAGGTCAATTACGGCCTGCCAGTCTTCAGGGCTCATCCGCAGCAGTAGAGTATCCCGAGTAATTCCGGCGTTGTTCACCAGCACATCTACCCGATTCCACTTGCCTAAAACTGTTTTGAACAGTGCTTCCACCTGCTCGAGTTTTGAGACATCTCCTTGCAGGGCAATTCCCTGGCTCCCCATTGCCTCGATCTCAGCCACGACCTGTTCTGCAGCTTCACTGGAGCTGGCGTAGTTAATGACTACGTTCGCTCCTTCAGCCGCTAACGCTAAGGCCACTGCTCGACCGATACCCCGTGAGGCCCCAGTGACGATCGCAACCTGTTCCGTCAACGCTTTCATAGCAATCCCTAGTATTTTCAAAGCTGCTAAATTATCTTAGGACATTGGTGGCTGCGACTCATCAAAGGCTTTCAGAACTTGCTTGGCGTTCAGGAGCCAGAGTTTGACCAAGGCTGTAAATAAATTGAATCCAGTTTATTTACTTATTTAAACTTGGAATAGAATTTAACAGGATACTGTCAGTTCATTACATCCTATGGCGACTAAAAAACAGTTCAACAGCTTTGAGGATTTGCTGGCGGAAGCAGATAAGCCGTTATTAGTTGATTTTTCTGCTCCCTGGTGCGGTCCTTGCAGGATGATGGAACCAATCTTGGATCAGGTGAACGCGCAGATGAAGCAAAAGATACAGGTTGTCAAGATCAACACGGACAACTATCCCCAGTTGGCTTCTCAGTACCAGGTCCATGCCCTGCCGACCCTAGTACTTTTTAAGAACGGTCAGGCCGTAGACCGCATTGAAGGCGTGGTGCCCGTGGAACAGCTCATCCAACGCTTAGAACCCCTGCTCTAAGTTATGACCGCCGGATGTGAATACAGCACCACTCTTGCTGTTGCTGCAAGGCGATAATTCTCCAGTGGTGCTGTTCCAGGATCTCACTCACCGGTTTAGCTTGATTGCCCAAAATGCCGCTGAGAATGCCCCAAGTGGAAGCCTTAGCGATCGCCGTCATTTGAGGAATCAGGTTAATAATCACGTTTGCCAAAATATTGCAGACAATGCCATCCACGGGGCGGTCAATGAGTTCCATCAACCGCTCCACGCTCCCCTGCTCAACCACCACCCGTCGAGAGTCAATCTGATTGAGCGCACGGCTGTCCCGGGCCGACTTGACAGCCAGGGGATCAACATCAACAGCGTAGACCTGCTGGGCACCCAACAGAATTGCTGCAATCGATAAAATGCCCGAACCACAGCCAATATCTGCAATCACTTCCTGATCCGTCTGGTCTAACTGCGTTTCCAGTGCTTCCAGGCAAAGTTGTGTTGTCGCATGAGCACCTGTGCCAAAGGCAACACCCGGGTTCAGTCGCAGGAGCATCCGTTCTGTCGTCTCCGGCAAGGGCAACCAGGCCGGGTAAATCAACAGGCGATCGCCAACCTCCTGAGGATGCCAGTACTGCTTCCAGCTATTGGCCCAGTCTTCTTCACTAAGCAGGTGCCAACTGACGGTAGAAGGGGTAAAACCAACCCCTACGGCGTCCTGATCAAGGACCCGCGCCAAGCCTTCTAAGTCTGACTGATGCAACTGATCATGGCGTAAGAAGACTAGCACCAAACCCTAAGCGCCTTGAGGCTGGCTGGAAGTTCCGCGACAGCCAAATCCTCTAGCCGCCAGAAAATTAGATCCTCCAGGGCAGGATCACTGAGAATTTGAATCTCCCCACCAGGTTGTAACCAATAGAGCCTCAATCAGGATGTATTTCTACAGTTGTGTCCACTTCTCTTGTCCCTGCCTGGAACTGGTTACTTTCTGCTAAGCATGAAGAATGTTTGCACTAAGGTTCGATGAGATCCAGCTTTTTTGATATATCCCTTGATACTAAAGCTATACCACCAGAGTACTGACGATGGAAAGCATTGGGGGCTACTGTTCCGACGTGAACTTAGTTTAGGTCAGGGGCCTAAAACTCTAGAAGATGATTGGCTGACAAAATTTCTAGTAAATCGCACCTTTGATAGCCTCAGGGCTTCTGAGTACAAGGATTCACTCACCTCTAAACTAGACTGCTTCACAAGAGTTGTGGGAATGTTTCTACACTTGACTATGGACCGGATAGAGACCTTCTAACTGGCAAAACTAGGGATTACCCTCTTGTGGGTAGTTTTATTAGCGACCCCTTAACTCGTAGTGCGCTTTTAAAACAGGCAAAAGACTACCTTTCTACCCGATCTCACTAGCGCGATAGGCAAGGTCAAGCTGCCAAAGACTATTACTGCAGACGATCAGGGTCAAGTGCAGGTTGTTGTCAGAAATCAAGGCAATCAAAGCAGAACTCTTAGAGATCAGTATCTTTGCATCAACTGACTCTATTCTCGATAGCAACGATCAGCTTCTCAGTAGTTTGAGGTCCCCAGGGGTTAACTTATTACCGAGTTCATCCCAAACCTATACCCTAGACTTTACGAATCCAGAGGGTGTAGCACCAGGAGCTTACTATCTTATTACTGACATTGATGGTGACGACGCGATCACTGAAAGCAATGAAAACAATAACTTAGCCAGCGCCCGTGTTTCTGCAACAGGGACTGATGTTGTGCTTGACTGGAATGCCACCCTGCTAAACGCTGTAGCAACCGACAGAACAGCACCTCCATTAGCAGCGCGAAACATGGCGATGGTTCACGCAGGAATCTATGCTACTGTCTCATTGATCAGCTAAGCAACAACGGGGATGTAGACACTGTAGCTCCAGAGGGAATGTCACGAAAGCTGCCACGGCAGCTACCGCAGCGCACCGGATCTTAGTTAATTTGTACCCAACTCAAACGGCAACATTTGACACGCAACTAGGGTTGTCTCTGGCAGAGGTGGCTAACGGTCACTCTGAGAATAACAGCGTTGCCCTTGAGCCAGTTTGTTGCGGATCCAATACATGCCTAAGCAAAATTAATTACGTATTTGCTGCCAAAATTAACCTTTTCGACGTATTGACCAGGCTCGTCAGTTACGTAGGCCTCAACTTCATCCACTCATATTTCATAAAGCGCCAGAGGATCTCAATGAGATTCAGGTGCGGAGAATAGGTCGGCAACCAGAAAATCTCTAACTGCTTCTCCTGCCACTCAGCCAGCACGAGAATGGCATGACTGGTATGAATTGACGCTTGATCCATCACAACCGTTCGTTTGCTAATGTTTAAATTGATCACAAGCAAGCGATGACGACCTCACTGGTTACTCTGCCTTCAAAGAATTGCGACGATAAATCATTGCTGTGGTTCATCAATCCCAAGATATTTAATCGTTTGCTTTGAGCACTGTTTAAGCAAGTCGTTGTGCCTTTGTCCTGCACGCATAAGGTACATAGGGCGTTAAGCCGGTCTCGTCGAAGTATCTCAAATCAATTTCCCCTGTTCATTCAATCATTCAACTGTTCGAGATTTTCTTGCTTTTGTTGATCGTCTTGCATTGCGCTCGGTTGTCGATTCACAACTCGTCTCATCCGATGCCAACTCATATTCAACGCTTTCAGACTCGCTTAATCGTGTCTTGCCTGCGCTGATGCCCCACGCTTTTCACTTTCGCTAACACTTGCTTGAGATTCTTGGGGTCTTGTTGCCCACTCTTGAATCTACTCCTTGCTTACCGTGAACGTCGGCTTTCTGCCTCACGGCGGTTGATCCGCCACAAACCGACGAATTTCTCCGTTTCCCATGCTCTCAACCAGTTATGAAGGGTCTTGCGACTGACCCCAAAGATGCTCATTAATTGAGCCAGCGTAAAACTATGAAAACTTAGCACAATACAATGAGCGCGATTGTCGGACTTGATGATGGCGACTTTGTCCACAGAATAAATCCGTTCGAAGTAAGCCGATGGTTTCTGGACTGGGTTTTGAGAGTGTAAATTCGATGACAATAGCGGTTTAAGTAGCTAGAACCTATTAGAGGAGACCGCCATGCCTAGAAGAAGAATT
The DNA here is from genome assembly GCA_030447595.1 of Thermosynechococcaceae cyanobacterium YX3bin19. Taxonomy (GTDB): domain Bacteria; phylum Cyanobacteriota; class Cyanobacteriia; order Thermosynechococcales; family Thermosynechococcaceae; genus JAUJON01. Next base: position 16,315 of record JAUJON010000006.1, on the reverse strand, counting down.
GAAAAACCCGAGCCGATGAACTCCTCGATGAGTTGCTGGAGAGGAGACTACCCCAGATTTGAAGCCATCCTGGGAAAGATGGTCTGCTCAAACAACTGAGCAAACGCTTAGTGGAGCGAGCCCTGCAAGCAGAACTGAGCCATCACCTGGAACAAGAGCACTGCTCAGTTTGAAGTGGAAGCACCCGCCCAAGCCGAAGACCTCCCGCAGCAACCGCAACGGCTACTCAGCGAAAACGAACAGGGAGACCTAGGCCAACTTCCAATTCAAGTCCCTCAGGACCGCCAGGTACCTTTGAGCCAGTGTTAGTCCCCAAAGGGCAGCGGCGTCTAGCTGGATTAGAAGAGAAGGTCGTACCGTATGCGAAGGTTGCAGCACCCAGGGTAATTCAGCTCACCTGCAGGACCTCTATGGCGTAGAAATTTCTGCCACCCTGATTAGCCAAGTGACTGATGTTGTCATTGAGGAAGTGCGTCAATGGCAGGCGCGTCCTAGAGGCGCTCTACCCCATCTGGTTGGATGCCCTCATCATCAAAGTCCGCGAACATAACCGGGTGATGAACAAGGCGGTCTATCTAGTCCTGGGCGTGAACCTCTCAGGCAACAAGGAACTGCTGGGACTGTGGATAGCCCAAACTGAAGGAGCCAAGTTCTGGTTAGCAATCCTCACCGAACTCAAGAACCAGGGCCTCCAAGATATCTTGATTGCCTGCGTGGATGGACTCACTGGGTTCCCAGAGGCAATTGAAGGCTTTACCCTCAAACTCAGGTGCGGTTGTAGCATTTGTCCACCACCGTCCCTCAATTCCCTCAAGTATGTCCCCTGGAAGCAACAGCGCAGTGGCCGCTGACCTCAAGAGTATCTACTAAAAACCAGTACGCTTGAGCAGGCAGAAGATGCGCTCACAGCCTTTGCCTGTAGAAGTGGGATACCTGCTACCTCTACCGGTCATCAGTGGCCTGTGGGAGGCATTGGGAAAGGATTATTCCTTCTTTGCCTATCCGGCTGATATCCGGCGGGTGGTCTACACCACCAATGCTATTGGAGTCGCTCAGCCGCTCTTTGCGCAAGGTGCTCAAGACGAAGGCCCATTTCCAGATGATGCCGTACTCAAGTTGCTTTACTTGGCCCTCAGGAATATTACCAGAAATGGACGATGCCCTCAAAGACAGTTGGCTGCTCTGACTTGCTTTGCCATTGAGTTCCCAGAGCGCTTCCCTATTGACTTTCTCGCGCTTACACAAAACTATTGACATACCCGTTTTGAATAAATCTCATGCAAGCTCACAACGATGCTTCTGCTTTTGAGTCTAGCTACCCTCCCTCTGCTATGTGTCATTAATTCTGCACACCTACTTTATTGGCTTGGCGGAACACTGATGGCTCAAACAACGTGGTCTCATATACTCCGGGAACTGAGCCGGGTGATTGGCAGCCAACTCCACCAGATCTTCTTCTAGCCCTTTTACCCCAATGGCTTGATGTAACGCCCTTTACCATAACCAGCAGCTCCCAGTTGGTCCAGAGGGTCTCCAGCTCTAGACAGTGCTGAGTACACAGCGGATCTCAATCAAGTCAAAGCGCTAGGCAGTCTCGAAGTAGCACAACTCACGCAGCAGAGCAGAGAAATTGCCCAGTTTTGGGCCGATGGTGCAGACACCTTTACCCACCATTAATGGGAACTTGATTGCAGAACGAGTCTCCTAGCTCAAGGGAACACTTGTCCGAGAATGCAAGACTCTTTGCACTACTGAACGTTGCTGAGGCCGATGCCGGAATTGTTGCCTGGGATGCCAAGTATAGCTATAGCCACCTTCAGTAGGACGCTGCTTTAGCGAGAACGGCTTCCATCGCATCCACAAATTATCCGATTTGGGTAAACAGTTTGCGAATCCGATCTTTAACCCATGCCCAACACTTCTCAATCCGGTTGAGGTCGGGTGAATAGGGCGGCGCAGGTAGACAAGTTGACACCCTGCGGCTTCAATCAATGGGGCAATCCGACCGCCATGATGAAACGTCGCATTATCCACAATCACCCACTCACCCGGACGCAACACTGGAATCAAGCAGGTTTCTATCCAGAGCTCAAACACACTACGGTTACACGCCCCCTCGACCGTAAAGGCACCAATCAGTTGACCATCCCGATACCCAGCGATCATATTAATACGTCCTGCCGCCGACCCGATTTGAGTCGTAGAAGCGTTCCCCGGCTGGGGAGTACCCATAGCCGTAGTTATCGCGTTCATCCATACCCGATTCATCGACATAGATCAAGTGCGGCGCTTTGGGGTCTTGCAGTTGTGCTTAAAAGTCCGCCCCGTTTGGCTTCATCCCGTTGGCAATACCCGTAGGTTTTTTACGAGTATGCTTAATTTTCCGCAATGCCCTCGAAATTGTCCGCTGACTAATTTCATCCCATAGCTGTGCCATTTCCGCTTAGGTTTTATCCCCAGGCCTGACAAAGTCCCGAAACTTTCCCAATTGCTGATTTTGAGTTCTGTGGAATCCCTTTGTTCCGGCTTTGGCTTGACATCACCTGTTTCGGCTTTGCGCTGAACCATACCTATCGTGTTGCGACTCGATATTAAACAGTTGGCTCGCTCACTTTTCTTGAGACCGTCCAACTCAATCGCTTGCATTACTTTCGCCGGAAGTCATCACTGTAGGGTTGAGCCACGGTAGACGCAGAGGGCCGCTACCTAGTCTACGTCCTAACCTGAATGACTATAGCTCGAGCAATGATTTCTGGCGTCCAATTACTGCAATTCAGCAAGCAGACACGGATGGCAACCAGATACAACTGCTGCTCAGGCTGGGCTCCCCTGCTCAAACTCCACCATTTCCTGAATACGTGTCGGGGCACAGCGCGTTTAGTGGTGCCGCAGACGCGAACACTAACGTCTTTCGGCGACATCAGCTTGGCGACATCCGTTACCCGGTGTGGTTCGCTCCTTCGATAGCTTCACGGAAGCAGCAGATGAAACCGGTATCAGCCGTATCTATGGTGGGATTCACTTTCAGTCAGCAAACGAAGACGGACTAGCAATGGGAAGAGCTGTAGTAACTACGTCGTCCACAGGACTTCTTAGCGTAATTTATAGATTCACCACGTAGGCGTCACGGATGCCTGGTACTTTGGTAATTTCAGTCAAAATACCTTCCGGCAGCGGGTCATCAATGCTGAGGACCATTACCGCATCCCCTCGGACCATCTTCCGGCCTACCTGCATACTGGCAATTTGACATTGAAGCTGCCCAGCAGGGAACCAATCTTGCCGATAATACCGGGCATATCCCGGTGCAGGGTGATCAGCATATACCGGGTTGGGGCCACATTTACTGGAAAGTCATCAATGTCGGTGATCCGGATCTCTTCTGCCCCCCAGCAGGGCTCCAGTGACTGAGCGTCGCCCAGCGGCCTGTAGCCGATAAATGAATCGAGCCAGCGTAGTCTCTGACTGAAGCATCACGAGTTTCAATCACGCGAATCCCCTCGCTCCTTTGCTTCGATACCCGCGTTGACGTAGTTCACCCGTTCTTGCAGTGCCGGAGAAAGCAGCCCTTTCTGGGCCGCAATGACAATTGGCTGGCTTTCGTTGGTTGCCAATCTCCTGCAAGCGCACGACCAACGCCTCAATCCGGCCCCTGCTAGTTGGCCGACCATGTTGCCTAGTAGCTCGGCTAGCTGCAGGTAAGGCTTCAGTTTTTCCAAGAGATCGGGTCGGAGACCAGGGATATTCACAGCGGAGCGAGCGGGTAGACCCAACAAGACATCCCGGATTTGCTCGGCAACATCAATGGCGACGTTTGTTTGGGCTTCTTCCGTGGAAACTCCTAAATGCGGGGTGAGGATGACTTCTCGCCCTAGCGATCGCAACGGCGATTCTCCCAGGGGCTCTGTTTCGTAGACATCTAAAGCCGCGCCAGCAATCTTGCCCTCCTTCAAGGCCGTAGCTAGGGACGTTTCGTCAATAATGCCACCCCGGGCACAGTTAATAATCCGGGCCGTTGGTTTCATCTTTGCCAAGGGTTTCCGCATTGATTAAGTGCTGAGTCTCGGGAGTCTTCGGCAGGTGCAGGGTAATATAGTCAGCCTCACTGAACAGCACATCCAGCTCCACCAGGCGACGGCCTAGCTGATCGGCTCATCTGCTCGAAAGAAACGGATCGTAGGCCAGTACTTCTCATCCCCATTGCCTGCGCTACGGTCGCGACGTGGGAGCCAATTTTACCTAACCCAAGGATTCCCAGAGTTTCTTGTAAACCTCAACTCCTGTAAAACTTCGCGCGATCCCACTGGCCATTTTTAATGGAATGATTTGCATCAGGGATATAGCGAGATAGGGCCAGCATCAAAGCCAGGGTATGCTCAGCAGCGGCTATGGTATTGCCCTCTGGTGAGTTGACCACCACAATTCCCTTGCGAGTGGCTGCCGGCACATCCACGTTGTCAACGCCAACCCCCGCGCGACCGATCACTTTCAGCTGCGTTCCTGCCTCGATCACCGCCTGGGTTACGAGTACCAGAGCGGATCATCAGGCATCGTAGTCAGGAATGATCCGCAGGAGTTCTTCTGGAGACAAATTGGTATGAACATCAACCTGAGCAACCTGAGATAAAATATCAATCCCAGCTTGGTCAATTGGACGGAGACAAGAACCTTGACATGATGGCAAAAGTGGAGACAGGGCAGCAGCTAGTTCTATAGCTATTTGTGGAAGATTCCTAGATGGCTAATAATGCTAACTCGAAATATCCTCCACAGTAGGTCATTCTATGGCAAAGAGGGGCAGCACTCCAGCCTCAAAGATCGCTAGTCTGTCTAAACAGGTAGGTAGCTGACCGCCATACCCAAAGGAGTTTTAGAAAAGAGGCCTCAATGCTAAGCATTTCCCGTACTTTGACTAATTAGTTTCTGAACGATCTGCATGCCGGTCACGGCCTGCCAGGCAAATACACTGAGTAGCAGCAGACCCAGCGTAATATGGGTGAGCCGAGCCCAGTCTCGTCCCTTTTGCACAAACGGAGCCAGGGAGGCTGAAACCGCAACTAAGCCAGTCATACCCAATCCTGCCAATAGGTGGGGGCCGACAAATAGCTTGCCATTATTGATGTAGGTAACGGCAATGGCGCCGATCGCACCTAAGACCATCAGCGACAGCAGTAACGAACCAGCCTGGTAGTGCCGGACACCGTATCTTCCCTGGATCAGTTCTTTTTTGACATCACCTTCCACATAGCGGATGCGCCGCGATTGCATTCCTAGGTACAAAGCATAAAAGCTCAGTCCCAAAGCCAGCCACATGAGGACGGGATGAAAGTAGGGAGCAATATATTTCAGAAAGAAGGGAAGCGACATAAAGTTGTAAATAAATTGCCAAAAAACTTGATAGAAATTAGCATAACAAGGACTTCTGCCTGAATGCAGGCAGATGTTGAGAAACTTTGAGTTCGTAAACTCAATCCCTCAGCCAGCAAATTTCATGGAATTCTCTGCTGTTAGATCACCGACGTTTGTTCAGTCAGCTTTTGCAGGAACTGATAGTTCAACCCCCCTCGAGGCTCTAATCTTCGATATGGATGGCGTCCTGTGTGACACCATGCCGTATCACCTGAAAGCCTGGGCTCGCTACATTGTCGAGACACCAGAACTTCCCGATTCGATGATAGACCGCCTCAGCCGCATGGGGGGCAAGCGAAATAGTGAGTTGCTTCGTGAATTACTAGGTGAGCACCTCACCGACGCAGAGGTGCAGCTTTGGGGCAGCAGCAAAGAAGCGGTCTACCGTGACTTGATTCGCCAGGAAATTACCTGGCTACCCGGTTTAACTGAGTGGTTACAGCAAGCGCGCCAGGCTGGGTTAAAGATAGGTCTAGGAACTTCAGCCTGTCGAGAAAACGTTGACTTGCTGCTTGCTCATCAAGATCTACGCAACTACTTTGAGGCAACAGTGATTGACACAGATGTTATCCGCGGGAAGCCTGACCCCCAGTGCTATTTGCTGGTAGCCGAGCGCTTAGGTGTATCCCCCTCACGATGCCTGGTTTTTGAGGATGCCACCGCTGGTGTCAAAGCAGCTCGTAACGCCAATATGCGCTGCTGGGGAGTATTAACAACTGAAACAGAATCAGAGTTATTAGCAGCAGGAGCAGAACTATGTATTCGTGACTTTACCGATTCTCGTTTAGTGAGCCTGTTCCCGGAAGCAGCTTCCGAGAGCAGCGCTGTGTAGCCCAGTTACAGGGATTGATAATTCACAATCCGAGCAAAGCTTCCACCTTTTAAGCTGGCGCCGCCGACTAGCACGCCATCTATCTCTGGCTGCGCCATGATCTCGTCAATGTTGTCGGGATTAACGGAACCACCGTACTGAATTGTCACATTGGCGTTAGTCAGCAGGCTACGGATCAGGCCAATTACCCGGTTCGCTTCACCCGCTGGGCAGGTCTCGCCAGTACCAATTGCCCAGATAGGTTCGTAGGCAATGATTAGATTTTGTTGGTCTACTTCTGCTAGATCAGTTTGCAGCTGATTCAGAATGTAGGACTCTACTTTTCCAGCATCTCGCTGCTCTTTCGTTTCCCCCACGCAGAGAATCGGCGTGAGACCGTGGCGCTGGGCTGCTTTGACACGTAAGTTCATAATGGGATCATCGACTTCCCGGGCGTATCGACGCCGCTCGCTGTGACCGACAATCACGTAACGTACGCCTAGCTCTGCAAGCATGGGGCCGGAGATTGCGCCTGTATAGGCTCCAAAGTCTTCCCAGTGGATATTTTGGGCACCGACGCGGGCGCGACTACCGTGTAAGTTCTTAGATAAGACTGTTAAGGCTGTGAACGGAGGACATAAAATGACTTCTCGCCTCTCAGGTGTTTGGTTGAGTTGGGGGAGAAATTCCTGCAAAAACACCAAGGCTTCTGCTTGGGTTTTATACATTTTCCAATTGCCAGCGATAACGATTTTACGCACAGGTCACTCAGTTAAAACTTAAAACAGTATCCAACGCACTCTTTAGTTTAAGGGTTGAAGTGACTCTTTTTTGTGGCGATCGCTATTTTCTAGCCGAGACTAAAGTACGCTCGGATCCCGCTATGTTCTTAATACACACAGATAAGGACTCTACAGACAGGCTAAGAGGCTAGCTGAGGAGTTCTAGACATGTCCTGAGGTCGTTCCTGCCGGGCGGTGGTGACAGTGCCGGGTAAAATCAATCAATAGCGCAATTAATTCACTGGGGATACGTTTCACTTCATCAATGCCGCACCATTCGTATAGCTGATGAACCATAGAACAAGCGCGCCTCAAGGGAGATGGTTCTGCCGCAATTTCTTGTAGCTTTTCAATGTAACGAATTCGCTGCTGGTAGGGCCTGCCGTCGTTCTGCTGGGTTGTCGGAGCCTGAATTTGACCTTGCCAATGACGTAAACGTAGGTGCATCGGACATCAAAGCTGCCGCCTACAGCACCGGGACCTGCAAAACTCTGCAAAGTAAGGTTTTTGAATCAGCAGCCATCCTTGGCAGTCAGGTGCCAGAGCTAATAACTGCCCACTTTGTGAGAAGCTGCAGTGGTAGTAAAGAATTGGCTGGGTCCAAGCTCCTCTCTCAGTAACCGCTATTATTTTGATTAATGCTTAGTTACATTAATCGATGCTGCGCTTAGTATTCCCCAAATTTGAAATTTTACCTGCACAGGATTGATAAACTCGCCTGCAGGTGTAGCGAGAGTATATCTAACTAGAAGCACTGGTATAAAAGCGCAGAGCAAACCGCCAGAAAGTCCGAGAAGCATACAGCAAAGCCAGCGCCAGCAACCCGGCACCGGTTAGCCAACCTAGCTCAGCTCGCTCTAACAGTGCCTCTGCCGGATTCGTAGTCAGGAAAGCTACAGGAATCACAAAGGTAAAGAAGAAACGGTAAGCAACCGGATAAGCAACCATTGGGTAGCGCCCGGCCTCCAGCAGCCCCGTAGGACCTCAGTAACATTGTAGATTTTGACAAACCAGATGCTGGTGGCTCCTAGCATAAACCAAAGACTGTAAAGGCTCAAGCCCAAAGCTTAGGGGATAACGCTCCAGATAATTACTGAACTCTGAATCAGAGCGCCGTCCAGCATAGCCGATGAGGATAAAACCAAAATTAAGTCGGGCAAATTTCAGGGGGAAAGGATGCGCGTTGAGAGCCAAAACTGGCTGCTGATGGGCTTAAGCAGCACAAAGTCTAGTGTTCCCTGCTGCACCTGCTGGACAATCTTGTTCAAGTTAGGGCTGAGAAATGTCGCAGAAAAGCCCTGCAGTAGGGTAAAGATGCCTAGGACCACCAGAGTTTCTTCCCAAGCCCAGCCGGCAAAGCCTTAGCCGGTGCGGTAGAACAGGAATAACCCAAACAAGCTGCCAATGAGATTGCCCAGACTGCTGAGGGCCGCCAGCAGAAAGTTGGCCCGGTACTCCAACTCGGCGGCGATCGCCGTACTCCAGAATAGCCCCAGCACGTTGAAGGTATCGCCTCATCCTATGCTCCCATCCCAGAGTACTGCTTCAGCCCCCGTCGCCATAGCCAGCGATTCAAGCCAAAAATAGAGCCGTCCAACCGAGAATCAGGAGTAAACCCCGTCCGGTGTTCACGGGGTAAAACCGACGAGCAGAGCTGCCGGAAAATAAACGAGATAGGAAAGGGCGTCCAAAGCGCCACCTGCGCGCACGAGCGGTGGAAAGACATCGAGCGGAGCAATCAGGCCAGAAAGAAACAGGAAAAACAGCATCCAAAACTGCTCAACGGCACTGGCTCGCCCTGTCCAGAAGGCAAATAGGGCAAAGGTGTACTGGATGAGAAAGCGCAGAACAAAGGCCAGGCGATCGCCAGCAAAAAGAGTAAAAGCTGACTCAGACTCGGCACCCAAAAGGCTTGCGGGTAGAGAACAAAAAATAAGACGATGAGTAATAGCGTAAACGGCAGCCGCGCCAGCCGCTCTGAGAGGTGAGATGCCACATGGTGCCAAACTGGGTCATCCGGTTGAAGCAGCCGGGGTGAAAGCCGTCCTTCAACCACCTCTCTCTCAAACTCCCAGACTACCCACACGACAGTGAGCTGTCTGGCAATAAATGCTGAGATGAAGTAGCGAGCAAAATCAACCGGTTTGAGGCCAAACTGACCGCCTTGGGCAGCTTCAATCCAAACCCCATCAGAATTAACGGCAGCGATCCAGATAGGACCCACAGAATCAACTCCGCCCGGTATTCCACCATATAGGCATAGTAGACCGAGAGCAAGGTTCGGGCTTTCCTGATTGGGCTCACGGAACAACCCCTGCTTGAAAAACCTGGCCAATCACTTCCTCAATTGGTGGCTCTGTCACGGTGAGATCTACCACATCCAGCTCTGCCAGAATTTGGGATACTGCTCGGGTAAGCGCTTCCTGCCGTACAAGAAACCGCACCCTTTTGCCGTCCACTGCTTTCAACTCACCATAGGGGTGCAGTTCAGGTTCAGGCCGAGGCTGGGCCAGCTCTACCGTAACTTCACGGCAGGGGGCAAACTGTTCAATTAAGCCTTCCAGACTGCCGTCATAGATCAGCCCTGATAGATGAGTAGGACCTGTTGGCATAAGGCAGTAATATCTGCCATGTAGTGACTGGTTAAGAGCACAGTTGCGTCGTAGCGCTGGTTATACTCCCCGCAAAATTCCCGCACACTAACTTGAGCATTCACATCCAGGCCCAGAGTCGGCTCATCCAGAAATAGAACTTGGGGACGGTGCACCAGGGCAGCCAGAAGTTCTGCTTTCATCCGCTCACCCAAAGAAAGCTTCCGCACCGGCTGGTTGAGCTTGTCCTGCAGGGTTAGCATCTCGACTAGCTCACCCACTCGCCAGCGGAACTCCTTATCCGAAATTCCGTAAACCGCAGCATTAATCTTTAACGAAGTCTAAGGCTGGCAGATCCCACAAAAGCTGCTGCTTCTGCCCCATAACGAGCGTAATCTTGGCCCAAGAAGCCGACTTCTCGCCGAAAGGGGACATGTCCCGCAACTCTGACCCGGCCCGCAGACGGGTAAATTAACCCCGTGAGCATCTTCAGAGTAGTTGTCTTTCCCGCCCCATTAGGCCCCAAAAAACCTACTATCTCTCCAGGAGCAATTTGAAAAGAAATATCTTGCACTGCCTGGACGGAGCGATAGGTCCGATGCATGAAGTGCGCGAGAGCGTTCCCTTAAAACCCGGTTCCTTAACCGCCACAGGGTAAACCTTACTCAGGTTTTCAACTATGACAATGGGCATAGAATATGTTCTAAATATCTATAACGCTCGGTAGAAACCTGCATGGAATTACGGTAGGAGTTATAGATTCAAACGTTACAAAGGAATTAGTCGGCTTACAGGCAGACCTGGTCACAGGTCACCTTTGTCAACCTCTGCAAGCTCCTTGGGCAGCGTCGTGGCGTAGCATTTTACAGTCTTCAGTCTATCACCAACGAAGGAGACGGGTAGAGCCAACCCATAGGTAGCGTCTTTGAGGAGCAGTAACTCCATAACCCATGAGTAGTACTGATGAATAAATTTTCAGTTGGAGATACAACGGATTGGGAGTCTCCTTTTTCATCTTTTTTATGGCTCAAGCGAGTAATTCACCTCAAATACTGGCATTCTCCACTATTAAAGTAAAACGCTTCTGGACATTCCTCAGTTGACATTTTTCGGTTCGACAAGCTTGAACCCAATTCAGCAAAAATTGATAGCTAGTTGAATTAACTCAAAGTTCGCTGGCAAGGAGGTTTACTACTGTTGGGAGCAGCGCTGTCATGAAAGGTACTTCGTCAGATCCAAACATTGGTCAACTCCTGATCAATCGCTATGAGCTTTCGGGGTTGATCGGCAAGGGTCAATGGGGAGGGTCTACCTTGCAGAAGATACCCTGCTGGGCAAGGTACCTGTTGCTGTTAAGTTTCTCGCCCAGGCTCTTTGAATGAACGGATGAAGCTCCGTTTTGCCCACGAAGCCAGAACAGGTGCCCAATTGAGCCAGAAAAGTATCCACATTGTGCGGGTACTGGACTATGGCGTCAACCCAGCTGAAGTGCCCTTCTATGTGATGGAGTACTTGGCGGGAGAAAATTTGAGCGATGCAATCAGTGTTCAACCCCTTTCGCTACCCCGGTTTTTAGTGCTTACCCGTCATGTTTGCTTAGATTGCAGTGTGCTCACCAAGGCATCAACCTGGAGGGAAAGCTGCCCGATTATTCACCGCGATATTAAACCAAGCAATGTGCCTACTGATCCAAGACTCCGCTTTGGGTGAGTTGGCTAAAAATTCTGGATTTTGGCATTGCTAAGTTTTTGAGCCATCCGTTGAAAGTCAGCAAACTCAAACGTTTATGGGTACCCCAGCTTACTGTTCTCCAGAACAGATGGAGGGCTATGAACTCGACAGTCGCTCTGATATTTACAGCCTAGGCGTGATCCGTCCCTCAGGTTGCCTCAGCAGTTGAAGGATTTGGTGATGGATTGTTTAGCCAAGCTACCCGGCGATCGCCCGCAGTCTGTTGAGGCAATCCTCGATATTTTGGCGCCTTTCGAGCAACGTCTGGATGTTGTAGAAGGTGTTCAGCGGAGACAGCGAGCTTCATCTCCCAGCCAGTTGGCTGCACTTAAGTCACCGATTGCTTCCCTTTCTATTGACCAGCTCTGCTGGCAGGCAGCTTGGCCGGAAAACAAACCCATTGCTGAAATTGTTTTTCCTCAACCGATGCGGGCACCCCCAAAAGCTGCGGCAGCCCTGTGGGTGATGATGCCTCAAGCAGATATTGTCAAGCGTTTACTCAGTACTCGCTACAATCAGTTTCTCTGCTCAATAACCCCCCACCCGATGGTGCTGTGGATTACAGCAGTCTATGACCCCGGTTCAGGTCCACGATGGCTCCCTTGTTACTTAGATTTAAAGTCTCGGGGTTATGAAATTGCTTCACTGCTGTCGGAGGTAGGGCACTATCCTTTAGTGTTTTTTGCCATAGAGTCGCCGCAGCGGTGCAGCAACGTGATGACCGTCACTATTGCTCCTTACCAATGCCAGTTGCTGCGAGAGTGGCTGCAGATGAGCCGCTCCTATACCTCAGCAGCGGCACCGGTAACCACAAAAAACTTGCTGAAAGCAGAGTTTGAACGGCTGAAGCCGCAAATTTTACAAAAGTTAGAGGGAGCCAAGCAAACACTCCAGAAGTAATACAGTATTCCCTCGATACCAAAACGTGGTTGAGTGATTAAAGGGTAAAGCCTAATTCCCTTAACCCCTGATGCAGGCGTTCAGCCTCTGAGGGCTGTTGCTGCTCGTGTAGTGTGATGGCTTGGCGAAAGGCAGACAGACTAGCTGGCAGGTTGCCGGTTTTCAGTAAGGCTACACCTAGGTTTTGGTAAGCCTCAGCATAGTCAGGCTTCAGGCCAATGGCCTGTTGATAAGCAGCGATCGCTCCTGCTAGATCCCCCAGAGCTTTCAGGGCCATCCCCAGATTGTAGTGGCCGGTCGCAAAGTTGGGATCGATTTGCAAGACCTGTTGGTAAACTGCCTTGGCTCCGGTTAAGTGACCCTTTGCCTGCAGCAAGTTCCCCCAGTTGTTATACGCACCCAGTTTGAGCTTAGGCGGGATGGACTGCTGAACCGCTGCTTGGTAGTGCGCTTCTGCTTCTGCAGGGTTGGTCCAACGATAGGCAATACCGAGATGGTAATGCAGCTCGTAGCGAACAGTGGCATTATCTTGGGATAAGTGTGCTGCCTTCCCAGCCGGAATTCCTTGCAGGTGAGCTAGCCCCCGTTGCAGTAGCTCAATACCTCGGTTTAAGTGACCTGTTTGCACGTACAGGGCTCCTAGTTTGCTGCACAAGTAAGGATCCTCGGGGTGGTTGGCCAGAAAGCCCTCCATTGCAGTCTGGGCTTTTTGCAGCTTTTGCTTGCCGGCGATCGCTCCGGTCTGGTAGCCTTCATGCCAGATGGCAACTTCAGGTAGGTACCCCACCCGCCACTGGGGCTCCTGGCTCAAAACCTGGGCTGCACTGTCATCAATTAGGGCATGATAAGGCCGGGAAAAGTAGAGATTGGGGTGCTGGCGAAATAACCGTGACACCAGGGAGTAGGGAGATTGTTCAGCACCAACTTCCTGCCGCAGCAGGTTGATTACAAGGTGATTGTCAGTCTTGATTGCCTGCTGCAGTGCCGGGACGATATCGGCCACCAGGACTTCATCCGCATCCAAAACTAGAATCCAGTCACCTTGAGCATACTTAAGGGACTCATTGCGAGCGACCGAAAAGTCATTGCACCACTCAAACTCATAAACCCTAGCCCCAAATTCCTGGGCGATCTCCTGAGTCCGATCCGTAGAGCCTGTATCGAGTACCACCATTTCGTCTACGATAGCCTTAACACTGGTCAAGCACCGGGGGAGGGCAGTCTCCTCATTTTTAACAATCATGCAGAGGCTGAGATTCATATTTGGGCCTGGCTCGAATCGCTGATACCCTGATTATCCATGGCCAGCTCCCACCTCAACGACTTGAGGGCCTTGCCGCAGTTTCTGGGAGTAGAAGGAGGCAGATTCTTCACCAATGGCGCACTCTTGGGCAAACTGGATTAGATGGTGGCCGACTAAACCTACATGGATTAAGGTTTCGATGTTACCGGCTTTCAAGGCTGGCTGAGCCATCTGCCAGAAGGTTTTGCGGTACTGACCGCAGCCAACCCGCAGTAGAATATTCTTCATCAACGTCAGCCCTTTGCGGACGTTGGCCCAAGAGGTCCGAGCAGGGCTGTTGGGCACAGTAATCCGGTTGGGGTAAGTATTCCTAATCTGGTAGGCAAAGCGCTGGTACAAAAATTCTGGCTCATAGGCTGTAGTAATGCAGCGACGCCACATTTCAATCACCTGTTCATAGGGCAGGACAAACTGGATGTTGGATTCACGAGTTTCATCAAGGGCCAGCCGCCCTTGCTGCTCTAGCCTGCGCCATACAGCGACTCCACATCTCACTCCCCTGTTCACAGCGCAGGACACACTGGATCTTGGATTCACGATTTTCATCAAGCACCAGCCGCCCTTCCTGCTCTAGCCTGCGCCATAGGGGAGTCCGGGGTAATGCATGCAGCAGGTTGATCGTCAGCATCGGAATTTGGGACTGGCGAATAAACTCGAGAATCCGGTCTGCGGTTTGCGGTGTATCGGTATCGAACCCAATGATGATGCCTGATACTACCTCCATACCGTAGCTGTTCAAGACCTGGATAGCGTTTAGAATTGGCATACTCAGATTCTGGTCTTTGGCAATGGCGTGGAGAGCCTCCGGCTCAGGGGTTTCAATGCCACAGAAAACCGTACAGAAATAGGCTTCACGCATCATCTCCAGCAGCTTTGGACTCTGAGCTAGATTCAGGGTTGCTTCACAGGCAAACTGTACTGGATAGCCATTGCGCTTCTGCCAGTCGATTAGGTGGGGCAGCAGTTCCATGACAGCGCGGCGGTTGCCGACAAAGTTATCATCGACAAAGTAGACAGCGCCTGGATTCCCCGATCGCAGCATGGCATCGAGCTCACTCAATACCTGTTCCGGTGTTTTCAGGCGGGGACTGCGGCCATAGAGTTCGGGAATGTCACAAAACTCACAGCGATAGGGGCAGCCGCTGGAGAACTGCACATTAGCCAGAAAATACTGATTGAGGTTAACTAAGTGATAGGCCGGTACCGGGAACTCAGTGAGCGGGAGGCGTTCCTTCGTTTCAAACCGGATTTGCGCTACTGGACGTTCCGTATGCTCGTCCAAATACTGAATCATCTGGTCGGTGGCGTCGCCCAACTCCCCCAGGTGCAGCAGGTCAAACTCCGGGTAGTACTCCGGGCAGCCTGATACGGAAGGACCGCCGATGACCGTAATCTTCTGCCAGCGGTGGGCCAACTCGTTAATTTGATTAATCTGGGAGCGCTGGATATGCATACCGCTGACGATCACTACATCTGCCCATTGGTAATCAGCATGGGTTGTGGGTGTGATGTTTTCGTCAATAAAGCGGACCTCCCATGCCTGAGGTAGGTAGGCTGCTACAAGTAGGATGCCTTGAGGTGGCATAAAAGCCTGAACCTTACCCATCAGCGGGTAAGCGTGATGGAAGGTGCCAAAAGAGCGGCTGTACTTAGGAAAGATGCAGAGAATTCGGCGATGATGGCGCGGTGTGTAGCGAGTCCGGCCTGTACTTTTAGGAACTGGCTTGTCAAAATCCTTTAAATCGTCATCCATCCCATTCCCCTGCCAACGCGGTTCTAGATGCCTATGATACCTAGGGTTCTAAGACGCGCGAGTCTAAATCTTTATAGACTTTAAAAAGATTTTGCTGCAGAACACTGTTCTTCTGCCAGCTCAAAGGGTCTAGCTGCCTGTAATATCGTGTCGAGCAGGCCAGGAAACCGGGCATCTAAGTCTTCTCGCCGGAGGGAGTTAAAGTGCTGGGTTCCTTCTTTACGGCAGTAAAGAACGCCCGACTCCCGCAGGATGCGAAAGTGATGGGATAACGTTGACTTGGCGATCGGCACTGCTAAAGCAGCACAGGTTAGCTCCCTGCCAGCCGCTAAACGCTTAATGATCTCTATACGCACAGGGTCGCACAGGGCATAGAGAACCCCGGGCAGGGAGATGTCCCTTCTATCAGGATGATAAATCGGTCTCATACTTGCATTATCTCATTTAAAGCCCTATAGTTTACTTATTCGATAAACTTGAACAATCGAAGAAAGACTCACAGAGTTTGTGTTCCCTCTGCTAAGTGCTCAAGATCTAGATCAATGGTCTTGATCTAAACTCTGCTGAACTCCACTTGTATTGATGGAAAAGTCTATGAGTATTGAGTATCTTCTCTCGCCCGTTCAGCTTGGCCCTCTACTAGAACCCAGTGACACCGATCTGCGGCACGGTGGTACCCCGATCTCGACCAGCCACTTCCGGCCAATTTTCAAGGCAAACTCATGGTCAACGGTGGCTACGACCGGGAGCAAGCTGAGGCGGCGATGAGAAAGGATACATCGACTATCCGGCACTTCAACTTCAACCCCATTAAGGTAAGGAGCAGGAAATGACTGACCAGCACGTTACGGACTCCACGTTTCAGCAAGAAGTCCTTGAGAGCAACGTTCCTGTCTTGGTAGATTTTTGGGCTCCTTGGTGTGGCCCCTGCCGAATGGTAGCTCCGGTAGTTAAAGAAATTGCGGAACAGTATAACGGTCGGGTAAAGGTCGTGAAGCTGAATACGGACGAGAATCCCGGAGTTGCTAGTCAATA
>JAUJON010000211.1 GCA_030447595.1 Thermosynechococcaceae cyanobacterium YX3bin19 | reverse complement strand
ATCTTGGCTGACGTGAATTAATGCTCTATTACCGCTGGTAGCTTCAAAAACTTCGTATCCGTCAACTGATAACAATGAGTTGATCAGAAAGCGGCTAGGTTGGTGAGCATCCACTACCAGAATCTTTGGCTTCGCTGAATTAAACCAGTTCACCAATAAAACCTTAACTAAAAAGGCTAAGTTGACCAGTGCAGCCGTAACTGCAAATGAATAGCCCCTTTAGTATCACTACTTATGTTGAATTTGCAATCCGGTGTTCTACGGAAATTTACTGAGGTTTCATTAAACCCTATTCCTTAAAGGTTCAATCTCATGCCTGTTACCCTTGATTTAAGCTCTTTGTAAAGGCCGAGCTAAAGGGGTTACAGAATGAACATTGTCTGGGGAAAGTACTGTCTGAGCAGAGAGCGTCTCCGAAACAGCCGCATGGAGCCCTATTTCCTCCTGAGAATTGAGCCCTGGCATTTCTAGGTGACAACGTTGGCAAAAGAAATAGAACCCACCAGCACGAGCGTGGCGCAACAGAGAATCAGAACAACAGGGGCATACAAGCATTTCTAATCTCAGCAAGTTTTTGTATCAGGAAGTTTAAGTACCTTCATCATGGCAACTCACCGATTTAGAAATACCCATCCAAGGGTATAGAAATGTTAATTAAATTAGAAATAGCTGCCGTTTATCAACAGAATTGTTTCTCTAGTCTCATAAACAGCCCCTTCGTCTAGGCAAACCAACGTTTCTTCCATAAGGAAGTTAGCTCTAGGCCACAGGTCTGCTGCTCGCTACGGCGACGCTGAATAATTGTCTCCACTGAATCGCAGAGCTGAGGGTCACGATAGGGAACTGCAGCACGAGTCCTCAGATGCTCCTGTTCTTGCTGAGATAGCTGGGGTAGATCAACCGCAAGCAAGCTGGCAAGTGTACCGGGCGATCGCCGCCCAACCGGCTCGGTTGAGCCAATGTGTAACCCGGCTTCCCGGAGGGCGGTGCGAACGGCTGCCGAGCAGGAGTAGGTTGAGAGCCTGCCTGAGTAACTCAGACAACGGGCGACCCAACCTAAGAATTCCACAGTCCATAACTGAGGGCAATAGGGAGGTGAAAAAGGATCGAGAAATATTCCATCGGCTCGAAAACCACTTTTGCAAACTTTTTGAATCGTTTGACGGGCATCGCCAATCAAAAGCCGGGCCTGAAGGCGATGGGTTTGAATTTGATGATCAGAAGCCAAAGCCTTAGCGAACTGCTGGATTGGTTCTGACCAGGATAGAAGCCCCCTAGTTGCGGCAAATTCAGGTACGGCTGCAGATAACTCTAAACCCAGAAGCTGCACTTGGCAGTCAGGATTTGCAGCCCAGATTGCCTCTAGTGCAGCAGCAGTGTTGTAGCCTAGACCGTAGCAGATGTCTAATAGCTTAAGAACAGGTTGATGAGCTTTTTCAACGAGGCGAGTGGGTTCAACAAATTTCAGTTCTGCCTCTTGGCGGGCTCCATGAAGGCTGTGAAAGGTTTGATTGAATTCAGGCGAAAAAAGTGTAAATGAGCCATCAGCCGTTAAGGTAGGAGTAAGCTCCTGAGTCAGATTCATGAGATGTAGAAAGTTGTCAGGCTGTTCCTTGTTTGATTGTGACTGATCAACCTTATTAATTAAGCTGGAGCTGAAAAATCGTCTGGTATAGTTCTGGTTACTAAAACTTTGGGAACAATCAAGTCAAACTCGATATCCAAATACAATAATCTTTTACTTCCCTACTTGTGGCTTCGAGGTCAATGCCTGAAACAATTCCCCGTCGGATATTGATTGGTGATGTCCATGGGCACTTTGCCGGTTTAATGTCCTTAATGGAAGAGATCGCCCCTAGAGCTGACGATCAGATTTATTTTCTGGGAGACTTGATTGATCGGGGGCCTCAAAGTGCCCAAGTTGTCGAATTTGTTATACAAAGTGCATATACTTGTTTGCTAGGTAATCATGAGCAGTTGCTACTGAATACCTTTTCTGACGGGCAAGTTTACCCTCCAGCATTGGAAGCATGGCTTTGCAGTGGGGGACGAGATACTATAGCAAGCTACGGCAGTTTAGCCATTCCACCAGAGCATCTCAACTGGCTGCAACAACTGCCCCCCTACCTGGACCTAGGAGACTTCTGGCTAGTTCATGCTGGCGTTCATCCTAACTTGCCGTTGAAGGCTCAAACCGCTAACGAATTTTGCTGGATTCGCGGCGAGTTTCACAGCATGCGCCATCCCTACTTTCCTGACAAGACAATTGTCACTGGCCACACGATTACTTTTACGTTACCAGGTGTAGAACCGGGGCAACTTGCTCAGGGACAAGGGTGGCTTGACATTGATACAGGTGCCTATCACCCTAAAAGCGGTTGGCTGACTGCCCTGGATGTGACCCAGGAGTTAGTTTACCAAGCGAACGTCTACCAGAAATCCGTCCGCACGCTACCCTTAGCGGCAATTGTGGCTCCAGTTAATCCTGACCATATTTCAGGACGTGCAACGGCTTACCGTTAAATTCTTCAGCCCAGGAAAGCAAACTTTCTTGAAGTCAAGTAACAGATACACCGTCTGAACTTGAATCCCCAATTAAAGTTCAGACGGTGTATCTGGAGCAACCTCTATACCACCGTCTCGCCTGACTGTTTGCTGGTCAGTGATCAAGTCGCTGAGTTCGTCAATTTCTACCCCAATACCTTGGCAGGCTTTTTGCAACTCTTGCTGGAAACTGCTGGTATCCTGGCCATAGCCACTTTGTTTAGCAGCGGTCACAATTCCCTGTCTTGCATTAGCTTTGGCACAGTCAATAAGTTCAATGCCTTGGAGTGGTGTCGGAGATGCCATAGCTTCGTGGCTCTTTGGTACTGTAACAGTATGTAGAAAAGCTTAGCGCAGACCAATCTACCTAGGGTCAGAAAGGCTTCATGACTCGCCTCAGTTTTCAAAGCCTAAGACTCTTTTTAATCTGCTGCACAATAACCTCTGGAGGTTTTGAAACATCAACGCGCACTCCCTCCTCTGGCACCTCAAGTATATCTAACTGGCTTTGCAGGAGGCTCTTGTTCATAAAGTGATTCTGACGTTGATCTAGCCGTGACTTCAGTAGCTCACAGTCACCCTCAAGATAAATCAGTCTCATAAGTGATATTTGCTGTTAGAGGAGTTGACGGTCTCTGGTTTGAAGTGGTGATCTGTGTTAGATAGATATAGAGT
>JAUJON010000210.1 GCA_030447595.1 Thermosynechococcaceae cyanobacterium YX3bin19 | reverse complement strand
GGTTATTGGGTTTGGCAGCAGCGATAATTGCGGCAGTAGGCTTATACCAAATTTACTATACACTATCAGAAAAATACCGAAAGCATATAGATAAAGCTGCCGATACCTACAATAAAAGCCTTCTCTTATGCGCTGGTAAAATTGGTTACTGGCTGGTGGTATTGTATGGCTTATTATCAGTTGGTTATTTGCTAAAGCTGCCCTCCATTCAAATTCTTCTGAAGCAGGCGATACTTCTGAAGCATTTCAATTTTTGTCTGAGTCGTTCTATGGTTCTTACCTGGTGGCAGCAATGGGTGTGAGTCTGTTTTGTTATGGGGTTTTTAACCTTATCGGTGCATGTTCCGAAAGGTTCGGATGATACTTTATACTTGCTATAGTACTTTTCTTATCTTAGTTTTATTATGAAGCAAATGATGGTGAGACGTGAAGGTGAAACCGAAATTTTTCACATTTTACTTCTGCAGTTTAACCTGAATTATTCATAAAAACTTTATAAGTTCCAATAGATCTTTTTTGTGCAGGCAGACATAATGTAACTACTAAATTTTAAAGTTACACCGCAATGATATGTAAGTAATCGTTTAATAATTGCAAAATTGTTTGAAGTATATCTTTTTATATAGCTAAAAACTACTATTTTTTTGAAGTAGACGCATAACTTTTTGCTACCTGCCGGTGTATTATTAAAGAAAGAGGGAATATATTTAAGTTATGAATATTTGTGCCTTCACTGCCTTGGCAGAGCTTCAAATAATCCCAGGCAGCGGCTCAATACCGCTAATTCAGGACAACAGGCGGGAAACTCTACTTTAATCTTTGTTTTCATTTCTGTTACGTATGCCGCTACTTTAATTATCTTTTCCCGGATGGTTTTAAACGTTGCGGTAGCATATTGTGTAGAGCGCAACACTTCTGTTTGTAAGGTATGTAGCAGTACATAAGCAGCCGAATGAAGAAAAAGCCGGAACTGATTGGCTGCGAAATCTGAACACGACATGCGCTCGGATTGAAGGTAGGTTTTATGCTCCTTTATGCGCAGTTCCATAGCTCCTCTTGCACAGTAGCCTGCTTCGTACAATTGCTGTGTGCGAACCGACCTGATGTCGGTAACGATATAGCGGATATTAGTGCCTTTGTCGTTTGCTTCCACCTTTACAATCACCCGTTGTGGCTGCTTCCAGCTTGTGGCCTGGTACTCGAAGCTATGGTAACGTTTTACCGCCTGGTTGGTTTGTACATACTGCCGCTTTGCAGATTCAATGGTAATTTCGGCCAGTTTATTTAATGCCTTATTACCTGTAAGGCCGGTAAGAAAATAAACTCCCTTCATATCGCTGCACCAGTCCATCAGTTGCTGATTGCAGAAATGGCCATCACCACGAACAATAATCATGGTTTCTTTCCAGCAGCTGCGCAACTTAACAATGAGCCGGCAAAGAATGGCAAACACATTTGCATTCTTGCTGCGCCTGCCTGGTTTTAAAATAGTGGTAATCAATTTGCCCGATACTCCTTCCTAAATATGCAGCGGCATGTAGCAATACTCACCATAATAATCATTATACAGAGATAGTTGCTGCTGGCCGTAAATATTGCTGTTGGTATCATCACAATCCAATATAATGTATTGGGGATCTTCTGTATATGACTCCATGAACTGATTGACAAAAGCTTCGGCTATACGGTATTGTTCACTTCGGGAAGGCTTGTTTTCAAAACGGCTCATCGTAGGTTGGGAAGCCAAAGGGCCAGCCTGTGGCAGACGATTGCTGCATAGTTTGAATATATTGTCATTGCGAAGTGTATTGCAATCATTGGCATCTTCGTAACCGGCAGCTATCTGAAATACACGCTGGGTAAGCATATCTTCGTAACTGTGGTCTATATAACTCTGGTGACGCTCATCTTTAAGGCAAGATGAAATGCTGAAGGATACCTGTTTGTTGCTCACATTCTTTAAGCAAGAGCAAACCGCCATCAGATGAAATATCGGACCCGGTGAAACTTATCTCTATACGCTTGCCGCTTACAGGAGAAATATTGAATAAAATGCCTTGCTCAATTGCAGGAAGTGCTGTATTTTTATTTTCTGAAAAGTCCATTGTGTATATCTTTCTAAGCAATTGTAAGATAAGCTCTTATCTTAAATACACAAGCGGACTTTTCTTTTTTATGAATAATGCAGGCTTATTGTTTTTGTCAGTTCTTTTTAAAAGAAATTTTTTACTACTAATTTTCTTGAATCGTCTAAAAAGCAATAGCAGCATGAGTTTCAGAACATTTCACCATTAATTTTGTCCATTAACCCTATATATTAGCTATCCAAATATATTAGCTATCCGGAATAGAAAAATCTGATAAACCTTTTGATTGAATGGCAAGAAAACGACAAAACTTTGAGCTTCCAACCTTTGACGAATTAATAGTCCCAACAGTTAAAGCACTTTTGAAATTGGGTGGCTCAGGTACAGTTGAAGAAATTAATACTAAGGTTTATGAAATTGCTGAATTAGCAGATGGCATTTTGCAAATTCCACATGGAGAAGATGGAGCAATAAACGAAGTTGCTTATCGGCTTGCGTGGACAAGAACGTATCTTAAAAAATATGGACTTTTAGAAAATTCTGCAAGAGGAGTCTGGGCATTATCAAAAGCAGATATAGACATTAAAACACTTGACCCGGAACACATAAAAAGAACTGTAAGGGAACAAGCACGACCAACGGAACTGAAAAAGAAAACTGATTCACCCAAACAGTTAGAATTCTCCGGAAAAACCGTAGACCTCTCGTGTTTCCAGCCATTAGAACACTCTAACGCCCGCCTAACGAAGCCTTAATTATCCCCCGGCACAATACTGGTAACGCTAACGAAGCAAACCGAAGGAGGTGAACAGAGTGGCTAAGTTTACCCGGATGTCCCCGGCCCAGCAGCGCGCCGGTGACGACACCAGCAACAGCGGTCGGCGGCGGAGGCGCAGGCGCCGTCGTCGCAATCGGAGCCGCACCTAACGAGTCGTTAGCGACTCAGTTTCGGTGAAGCGTCCCTACCTCGAAGGTGGGGCCGCTTATTAGTGGTAGAATTAAATTTTTATTAGGCTCTGGACAAAACTAAAACAAAGTTTACGGCGGCTCGTGGCGGGCGCGGCGGGGGGCGATGGAGCTTAGCATGTCGCCGCGGCTCCCGCGGGGCCGGTCGGGGGAGTTTTTAGCATGTTATTGCCATAATCCAGGCCCTACCCGCCCAGGCTGCCCCAGTA
>JAUJON010000209.1 GCA_030447595.1 Thermosynechococcaceae cyanobacterium YX3bin19 | reverse complement strand
AGATCGTTAAGGTCCCCTCTGGATAGTGTTACTATATCTGATAATTCTCCAGATTATAAATTTTTTGTAGTTTTCTCAATTCTTTCAGTATTATTCTTTTGTAACATATTGAGAAGTTAGGCTATCCCGCGATTCTAGTGCGGCTTTCAGCGTATGCCAGGTTAAGGTAGCGCATTTGATTCGTACAGGAAATTGAGCCACCCCCTGCATGACATTGAGTTTCCGCATCTCCTTCGGAAATTCTGCCTCACCCTTCATCATGGTTTGAAAGCGCTGGATCATTTCTAAGGCTTCGGCAATGCTCTTGCCGCGCATGGCATCGGCCATCAGGTCCGCTGAAGAGATCGAGATCGCGCAGCCTTCGCCTTCAAACTTGACATCCTCAATGTGATCACCCTCAGGGTCAAGCTGCACTGTGAGATCAATAGTGTCACCGCAGGAGGGATTGTGGCCCCGCTGGTGTCGATGCACTGGGCTGGTTTTTCCCCGGTGCCGGGGCTTCTTGTAGTGCTCTAAAATGACTTGTTGATAAAGATTCCGCAGATTTTCCGAGGACATGATGGGGCGAACTAGACGTTACTCATCTTCACTCTACTCGTCAATGCTTTACTTTACCAAACCCCCACTTCCTGAGCGCACAATTGTCGTTTGTATCATTACTTTAGTTCTAAAACTCATTCAAGGAACTTAAACATGGCCAAACGTAGGGGCTCCGTTAGCGCAATAGCTGTCAGTGCGATCGCACTAGCCTTCATCGGAGCCAGTGTTGATTCACCCAAAAGCTGGGCCTTGCTCGAGGACAGCCCCAAGGCACTGGTTGATGAAGCCTGGCAGGCTGTTCATCGGGAGTATGTTGACCGTACTTTTAACCGCAACGACTGGATGCTCGTGCGCCAGGAGTATCTGAAGCAGTCTTACACCTCCAAGCGGCAAGCTTACCAAGAAATTCAAACCATGCTGAGTAAGTTGGCGGACCCGTATACAAAGTTTTTGGAACCTCAAGAGATTAAGGACCTGACAAAGAATGTGTCTGGAGACTTTATTGGAGTGGGCCTTACCGTAGGACTGGATGAGCAAACGAAAGAGTGGATTGTCCTGGCCCCCATCAAAGGATCTCCTGCTGCTGCCATGGGAATATTACCTAAAGACGTGATCGTCAAAATCAATGGAAAAAACACGCCAGACATAGACCCTCAGCAAGCAAGCACCTATCTGATTGGTCCGGTAGGTAGCCAGGTTGTCCTCACGGCCCGGCGGGGTAAGCAACAGCTAACCTTTAAGCTGCTGCGAGAGCATATCGACTTACACCCAGTCACCTATCGGCTGGAAGCCACAGCGGTTGGCAAAATTGGCTATATACGCTTGCCCGTGTTTACCAGTCGCTCTCCAAAGCTGATGCACCAGGCAATTCAAGCTCTAGAAACACAGCAAGTCAAGGGCTATATCCTCGATCTGCGCTCCAACCCTGGCGGTATCTTTGAAGCCAGTTTAGCCATCGCTCCCCTGTGGCTGGGGAAGCGGCCGATTGTCTCGGTTGTGGACCGTCGAGGAAAGCAAGACCGGCTTGCTGCTAGGAACCAAGCACTGACTACCAAACCTTTAGTAGTACTAATTAACGATAAGTCTGCTAGTGCTAGTGAAATCCTAGCCGGAGCATTGCAAGATAATCGCCGCGCTACTTTAGTTGGGACTCAAACCTTCGGGAAAGGACTGGTCCAATCCCTAGAACCTCTTGAGGATGGCTCCGGGCTAACGGTGACAGTGGCCAAGTACTATACCCCCAAGGGCCGGGATATCAACAAAGTGGGAATCACACCAGATATTGTGGTGCCACTGACTGAAGCGCAAAAAGCATCGCTCAATCAAGAACGTGCCGGAGTTACCTCTTCTGACCCTCAATATGTCAGTGCCTTAACCTACTTGACCCAATCAATTAAGAGTAAGCCGCAGCCATGAGGATTAGGTTTTGGCGCTATTAAGCAATCAGGGGATATAGAAGTGAGCGATAGCAGGCAAGATGAGGCCATGAGACAGTGGGTGAGTTAAACCCCAGTCAGAAAAACTGTCTTTCTACGTAGGTTCATCTCTGAAGAGTGGCGGTCTAAGATGCCATCCGAATTAAACAACCGGTCTAGACAAGAGCCGGAAGAGCCTTCTGCATAAGGTTCAATAGCCTGCTCTCTGCCACAGACTCACTTCTATCTCTTACTTCCTTAGGTAGAAAACCAACCTGTGGAACGAGATTACTCATTAGTTACGGGCAAGTGCAAGCCCTGACTAATTTGGCTGCAAGACCGACACAGATCGTACCCATTCTCTCACAATTTCTTTCACTAAAGCTGAATTTTCTTACTCCTACCTACGTCTCTAGAAACAAGCTCATCGAATTGACATGAGTACGGGGGGATATGATTAGTCGTTCTACAGATTTGACAGAAGCGCTCTTATACTCAGCAGAGCGCTATCCCAAAAGTAAGCTTTGTTTCTCAGGTTTTCGCAGCGAACTGCAAGAGGTCTATTTTGAAGACATCACAGCTTATTCTCAGCGTTATGCCTGTGGTTTACAGCAGCTAGGTTTACAGAACGGAGACCTTGTAGGTCTTCACCTTTCCACGGGACCGGAGTTTGTTTACAGCTTTTTAGGAACCCTCCGTGCCGGAGGTGTGCCTGTACCCTTGCCAACTTATTCTGGGTTCCAAGGTCTTGCCGGAGTTATGGAGCGCCTGGCGCACATCGTAACGCACTGCGGAGCCCGCTATGTAATCACAGAGCCACACCTTCTTAACGGGGCTCAAGCACATCTGGGGCCGGAAATCTTTCTAAGCCATCACTGGCTAACCCCGGCGGAAATTGACGCAGCAGGGAATGGTGCTGCTTTACTGAGGCGAGGTCGGAGCGAATTGTGTTTGGTTCAGTACACGTCAGGGAGTACAGCCGCTCCCAAGGGCGTTGCTCTGACGCATCACAACGTCTTAGCAGGATTGGCGGCGATCACCAATGAAATCCAGCTGACTTCAGCAGATGTCTGGTGCAGTTGGCTACCGCTTTATCACGATATGGGCTTAATTGGCATGCTCTGCAACCTGATTCAGGGGGCTTCTCTGTACCTCTCAAGGTCGCGATCGTTTATTGGTGATCCTGGTGGCTGGTTGGTCAAGTTTAGCCAGTGGGGGGGCAGCCTTTACGCCGGACCAAGTTTTTCGTTCGCCCATATGCTAAATCGTATTGATGACGAGCAGCTTGCCTCTCTTGATCTTTCCCGCTGGCGT
>JAUJON010000208.1 GCA_030447595.1 Thermosynechococcaceae cyanobacterium YX3bin19 | reverse complement strand
GTCGTTTTTTCGTATGTGGGAGTTATATTGCTCAGCAATATGTGTTAGCGATCGCTTCCCCAAGATTTTTATGCATTCACAGTTTGCAGCAGTGCATATAAAGCTAAAGCGTCTGGAGTCGTAGGCAGAATTAGCAGATTGCACCCGTTCACGAAGGCTTCCAAGTCGTCCCGGCTGGGTCGCACTGTGTGTCAATGACCACATGCTTGTAATTACGGCTGTGCATGGGGGCTTGCACCAGGTCTACCACCTTAAAGGGCAGAGTTCCTCGCTTGTCCTCTTCGTCAGCCAGGTGTACTTTACGGGCAAAAATGATCTGCACTGAATGCACGCTGTTGCTGAAAATCCGCAGCGCCCGCTCTACGTTGTGCAGCAGCAGGTTGCCCCGCTTGTAGGAGCTGAAGCGCCGAGCAAAGCCAATCGTTAGGGCTTAGGGATCTAACACCTGTTCGGCAGCTCGAACCGCCGCTAAATCTTCGCCGCGATCTTGCCGCGCTTGCTTGAGCTGGAAACGGGCGTAGGCAATCAGCCCCTTTTTGAGGGCTTGGTGTCGCCACCAGAGTTCTTCATCTGGGATCTGGTCTCTAGTTCTAGCTTCAAACGTTCTCCTTGGGCGGTAAGGACTCATGGCAGCAATCTATTAGACTTGTCGGGGAATAAAGAGATGAAATCGACGAAAACGCCCTTTACGTAAGGCTTTCAAGGATTTTTTGTTCTGTTTACCGACAAGTCTATTGAATGAAAATTTCCGTTGTTACTCTTAAAAACGCTCCTTTGTCGCAGCAACTAATTAAGGTACGTTATAGCCACTAACATTAACTAACCGATATCCCTTACTAACTAGATCATTAAAAGTGTTTTGATACTGCTCCGAGGTCTGGCCATGCCGTGCAACCCAGTCTGGACCAGATGACTTTTCAAAAATCGATGCATATAGATCTTTTCCTAGAAGTTGTGGAGCGGGTACTTCTACCTTGTCTGGAGCGGGTACTTCTACCTTGTCTCGTGTGATGCGGTAGCGGACAGTGTAGTTCCAGCTGGAGTAGCCCGACCAATCTTTTTTGCTAAAAGTCCACTCCTTTTCCTCAACACTAGGACCCGAGGCTGGTACGTTCAGCTCCAGCGTCCCAAGATTGTCGTCCTTGTCGAGAGAAGCAAAGAAGCCAAAACCTTTAACAGCGTAATCAATAATGGTGCCAGCGCCTACAGCATAGGGATTTCCAGAACTTTTCAAGCCAGTTGCTACCGTATCGGTGATCTTGTTTGCTGTATCTCCATGTTTTGCCCAGTCCTTACCAAAATCTTCGTCGAAGGCCTGCATACCACCACGAACAGTTTGTTCCTCAGGCACATCAGCATCAAAAATAACTTGCTGAGCTGGGTCAAAAGACTTAATTTGACCATCGTTAATTCCAATTGGGGAAGTCAGCGCCGCCTTGGTATTTGTGCCGTCGGCCAGTGCTCCAATAATGTAGAACTCGTCTGCTCCTGACACGTCTTCCGTATTGCGGCACCTAACATCTAGCAACTCAATCCGTACTTGCCCCGCAGATGCGGAGATTGCTGTTCCTAAAAACACCCCGAGAGGCATTGCCGTTGCCAAAATTAGTTTTAGATATGAGTTCATCTTCTTACCGCTATAATTGATTTGAATACTCTGGTTTTGAGACCTTGTAGATGGCTGTGCTTCAAGGAAATGGAAGTTCATAAGCATGCACCTTAGGTAATGTTTGAAGGGGTATTGCATAAACAGGGGATGATTCAGATGGCTCCGACTTCTAGGTTTGTTTTTCTGTCATCCAATAGTTATGCAACAGCTTAGAGATGAAGGCCCATAAATTTGTACAGGAATAGTAGGGACATTATTGTCCTCCTAGTAAGGGTAGGCTCTAAAAGCAGTTCACCAATGCTATGTCGCCGTTCACAAACTGCAAGGGGGTTAAAAAATTCTTACAACATGGTTATTTAGGGTACAACTGGGTGAACACCAGAAGATGACATTTCCGAAGGCTTTTGTGAAATACGCCGGTTGCCGTAGTCGATTCTGAAGCAGGAAATGGGCTCAACTTGACAATGCCAAACAAAGCAAAAAGTGCATCAGTCCTTCCACTGCAATTGTTAAGCGGCTTTTTGAATACTTGGCTACAAGTTTACGTGAGCGATGACTTGCCAATAACGATGTAGTTGCAGAAATAAGGGTAAGGAACAGCAAAGGCCTTTTCAACGTTGGTTGCTGTGATTACAACCTGAGTCTGATTCCCTAAGTCGTTGATCTTGATGCTAAAGATGCCGAAGACGTTGCCTGGACTCTCGGTACTGTAGGTTGTTGCTGTAACCGTAGGCTTGGGGCTGTACTTGGGCAACCGAATATCGACTTGCCTGACATGCGCCCCGCCCTGTGGGATTATCATCGGAACTGTTCCAGAGCAGATTAGTGTATCTCCAATACGTACTTGAGATCTATTATCTTGGTCGTTCGTAAGACGCGTTGAAGAGGGGCTATTTTGGCTAATCTCCGTTACCGTGTCAATGGGTAACTGCTCTTCAAGGGTTTTGACTCGATCTAACAGCGCTTGTATTTGTTTACCGTCAGAAGTCTGTTGAGACTGAGCAGAGCGAGCAGTACCAAGACCGAGTGCAGTCCCAGCGCCCAGCGCAGAGAAACCTATTAATCTTGAGCGTCCGACAAATTTAAGGAAGTTACGACGGATATGAAGGCTATTCATAGAGTAGTACGTTAAAAATCAAAACGAGTGAATTCCAAGCGCTCTTTATGGAGCCAAAGAAACTGGTTCTAAGGCATTGAAGTTAATCAAACCTTTAGCTGGAAGCAGTGCGAAGTGATTGAAGTCTTACCTCTGAACAGCAACAGAGTATATTTCCAAGCAGCTCCCGTGCAATACGCCGTTTGCCGTAGTCAAATGTGAAGTAATTGACACAAATAAGGGTCAAGCTTCCTGGGAATATAGTTGTACAACTTCTTTTCTTGGGCGGGGGCTGAAAGTGGAGCGGTTGACGCAACGAGATTTTTTGATCGCTAACAAGTGTGTACAGGAAATCTATACCCCATGCTCCCTGGCGACCTTCCCGGCTCACATACTGTCAATACTACTGAAGATTGTCCCTTCAGAATTACCCTTCTACAGTAGGGTTGAGTTCCAAAGCTGTAGAGTCTCAGCGACATGCCCTTCTCTCGACCCGTTTGATGTTAGACATATTAGACTTCTTGCATGAATCAGGCACGTAGCCTCAACTCGAAGTTGACGATCGCGG
>JAUJON010000207.1 GCA_030447595.1 Thermosynechococcaceae cyanobacterium YX3bin19 | reverse complement strand
CCCAACAAAACTCTTACAGAGTCTTTTTATTTTAAAAATCAAGTTGTCCAGTGACAATCTTTTGGTTTGCGAGCAACTTCTACACCCATTAGCTTAGGTAGACCAACCTGAATTGAAACTATCTGAGCCACGTTTCCTTCCTCTAGCTAAGCTAAAATTGCCCTGGGTTGGTGTAGGGGTAGCTCCACAGCGCTACCTGAAGGACAATAGACTTGAACCAAGCTTGATGCATTTTTTCGACAGCTTCGATATCGTGCCCTTGGTTAGCTAGAAAGTCCTTAATGGTCGCAGTTATCGGATAGATAAAAACAATTAGGTACCATAGCGGAATCATAGAGACTGACTCCACTTGGTCAGTTTAGTTTTTCTTCGTTAAGTGATGGCGCAGACCAATTTCGTGCTGATAGTCCAGCCAAGCCTGGTCATACTCTCGATTGCAAGTGTCAAGAATCCATTGCTTGAAGCGTTAACGAACTGCTCCCAGGTAGGCTGAATCAGGATCTTTATCATTAGGTTTGCCAGAATACTGAATGAGATAGGGGTGGAAGCCAACAAAGTTGTACCACAAGGCCAGGATTGCGTCCGTCTGCTTCTGCAAAATTGACCCTGCCATCCGCAGATACTGCTTGTCCTCTTCACTGAATAACACAGTTTGTTTGAGGTATCGAAATTCTTCCTGGCTGATGGGTGAAGGAGAAATGACTGAAGTGCCATAGGTATATCCGGCAATCTGACTAATGCTCACGAGAGTCCTCATATTTGACAGCTGTGACAGTAATTTCCTGGGGTTTTACGTAGACGTGGCTAGGGCAGCATGCTTGTTTGAAGCCTCTTTCTCCAGCTTTTCCAACCAGGCCTGCCAGAATTTAGCTGCCTGAGCTTCCAGCCTTTCGATGTAATGAGCTGCCTCTTGGCGTAACTGGGCGACGCTGACCCCAGGCGTTACTCCTATTTCACAGGCATGACCAATAAACCAGCGTTCCAGACCGGAAGCAGTGACCTCTGGATGAAACTGTAATGCCAACCCATTTTTTCCCCAGGCAAAACCCTGGTTTTGATACTTGATAGAGGTAGCAAGGTGAACCGCACCAGCAGGTAAATCAAAGGTATCCCCGTGCCAGTGCAGCACAGCAGTCTGCTCTGCTGCTAAATAGACAAGGGATGACTGCATTCCTGTCTGACTGAGTTCTATGGGTGACCAACCAATTTCCTTGAAAGGACCAGGATATACCTGAGCTCCTAAAGCACGAGCCATGAGCTGAGCTCCCAGACAAATGCCTAGTGTGGGTAGGTCCGCTTCCAAGCGATGCACCAGAAAATGGAGTTCATCAACTAAAAATGGGTAATCCTGCTCCTCATAAGCCCCAATAGGACCTCCTAAAACCACTACCAAGTCTGGGAGCAGTGGATCAAGGTCATCTAGACGATCTAGGCCCATCTCGACATAAGTCACTGCATACCCCATTTGATATAGAACTGCTGCCAAGCTGCCGAGATCTTCAAAAGCAACATGTCTGATAGCAATTGCAGTTTTCATAACTCATTTGAATTCAATGTTGATAAAACTGCGCCTTCATCTCTTCACTCATCTCATGCAGAGACTGCTTTATAGCTGAATAGGATAGAGAGTTGGCGCATGTACTTTATTATCTAGGCGGCTGTTTAATAAGTCCAAGACTTAGTTCCTCTAATATTGATAGATGACAACTATCAATCAACATCTATGGCTCCCTTGATTGAACTACGCCATCTCCGCTACTTTCTAGCCGTTGCCGAAACCTCTCACTTTACTCGAGCAGCAGAGACTCTCTACATCTCTCAGCCCACTCTCTCACAGCAAATTAAGCAGCTAGAAGCAGAGCTTGGGACTACCTTGTTTGACCGAATCGGCAAGCGCGTGATGCTGACAGAAGCGGGAGAGATTCTGCGGGCTCATGCGCGACGAGTACTAGTCGAGCTAGAACAAGCGCAAGCAGCCATTCAAGAACTGGAGGGATTGCAACGAGGGGAACTCACTGTCGGCACTGTACAAACAGTAAATGCGTACATGATTCCGGATTTGGCTGCTTGTTTCGCAGCTTCTTACCCAACTATTTCACTTCACATCCAGGAGTTGTCTGCCGATGAAATTGAGTCTGGTCTTGAGCAAGGTCGATTGCATTTAGGAATTAGTTTTGCGTCCTCCACCTCTCCTAGACTGGAAGCTGAGCTGCTGTTTGAGGAGGAATTGGTTCTGATTGTCCCTGTAACTCATCGTCTAGCTGGACAAAGTCGGGTTCATTTTTGCGAGCTAGACAAAGAGCCTCTCATCCTACTACATTCAGGCTTTTGCACTCGCAGGCTTGTGGATAAAGGCCTACAAGCCGCAGGTGTTTGTGCCAATCTGTTGATTGAAATGAATACTATTCAAGGGGTACTCGCTACGGTCCGGGCGACAGGAGCAGCTACGGTGCTTCCCTCCCTGGCACTACGGCTGAAAGAAGGGGAGAATTTATGCGCTGTGAAACTTACTGCTCCTACCTTGCGGCGTAGCATAGGTCTTCTTTGGAGACGCGACGGCTATCGACGTGCTGCTGCTCGTGCCTTCTCAGCAATTGCCGCCAGTACGATTGGAAAATGGATTGACCTTAGCCGTCTTGAGTACCCGAGTAGAAAGATGAAAGAGCAGCAAGGACTTCAGGAAGAATTGAATTTAGGCTAAAAGGCTCCTGCCCAAGTGGACTTGAAAAAGCTTGTCTAACCGGTCAGTATTTGGCTCTTCCGCGATTTTGGTGATGACTGGATGGCAGTTAGCTATAAGGGGATACATGGACAAAACTCCTTTATTAGCTGAGCTCGACTTTGTCCATATTGAAGCGGGGATGCAACCTAATCCTCTTCTAGACTGTGCTTAATTAAACCGTGCTCGAGTTCTTGGTTGAGTTTCTCGATTTCGTTGAGGATATGCACAAACTTTTCACCGAATGCAGTTAGTTTGTACTCGACACGAGGGGGAATCTCAGGGTAGGCATATCGTTGCAAAATTCCGAAATTAAGGAGTTTCCTCAACCGCTCATTCAATACTTTTGTCGTCAAACCATCAATCGCTCGTTCCATTGCGCCTGGCCGATTGATACCCTGATGAACCATTTGCAGAACGCCAAGTGACCATTTGCAGCCAATGATGCCTTCTACCATTCCAGCGACGGTGGGGGGTTTTACAAAACTTTGCAATTGTTCGGGGTCAGAAATTTTCATAATCCGAACCAAAAAGTAAGTACCTGACCAGATTGTACCTGCTTTTCTCGTATG
>JAUJON010000206.1 GCA_030447595.1 Thermosynechococcaceae cyanobacterium YX3bin19 | reverse complement strand
ACTCAACGAGAAGATACTGACGTATTAGTATAGATTGTGTTTAGTGCTCCTGTATATTAAAACGCTCTTTTGTTTCAGTCTATTTAATCTCTTTTAATTTATCCTTCTCAGCCTTCAGCTTTGAGTTAAGGACTTTGAGTTTCTTTGTTCGCATTTTGCTCAGGTGGCGTCGGTAGTGACCGGAAGCTAGGTACTCACTGACAATTGCCTGGGATACGGTGGACACATGGAGATCCTGCAGCAGTTTCCGCTCCAAGATTGGTTGATAGTGCTTGCCGGTCACGACCATATAGCCTACCCGCAAACCGGGCATCAAGGTTTTAGAGAAAGTGCCGATGTAAGTCACCCAATCCTGCTGATCTAAAGCTTTGATGGGCGGAGGAACCGGTTCGAAATTGAGCCCTTCATAGGCGTTATCTTCCAGAATTGGACAGTCATACTGTTGGGCTAGGGCCAGCAGTTGCTGCCGATGAGTTTGAGAGGTTGTCAACCCAGTGGGGTTATGCAGGGTGCTGATGGTGTACATCAACTTCGGTCGATGGCTGCGGAGATATTGCTCAAGTAACTCTAGATTCATCCCCTCTGCGGTCATGGGAATGCCGATGACCCTAGCCCCTAAGCTCTCTAAAATAGCTAGGGCTCCATGAAAGGTAGGGCTTTCGACAATCACCCAATCGCCTGGCCGCACATAGTAATGGATTGCCAAAGACAACCCTTGCTTGGAACCATTAGTGATGATTAGATGATTGGGGGAAACCTCCAACCCTTGCTGCACTAGTATCTGGGCAATTTGCTTGCGTAGAGTTAGTTGCCCTTCCGGCATGTCGTAGTTGAATAGGGTCTCGGCAACCTGTGCCACTGCCCGCCGGGAAACTCGCTGCAGATCTTCTGGGGGATGGGGAAAGCCACAGCTCAAATCAATCATTCCCTGCTGATGGGCTTGCACCGAGGCAGTGTATAGCCTAAAGAAGGAAATGCCTGGTGCTTCCGGAATAATTACAGTTTGCGCTGGGGCAAAGGTTGATTCCAGCTTGGGTGCTGTAGTTGGACGGTTGACAAAATAGCCTGCTCCCTGGCGGGCATAGATCAAGCCGTCTGCCTCTAGAACGCTGTAGGCTTCAATCACGGTCAGTTTGTTGACCCCAGTAGTCTCTGCCAGGGTGCGAATGGAGGGAAGCCGTTCCCCTGGCTGCAGTGCCCCAACCTGGACTAGATGCCCAATGCGATCGCGGACCTGCAAGTAGAGTGGTGTTGCCGACTGCCGATCTAGGGGAATCTTCACAAGCTGAGCCCTCACTCAAAATGACAGCAACAGTCTTACAGGCAATACTAGGCGATTTTTCACTGCTTGGCCTAGTACAGTTTCCGGAAGTTTTACTAGAACAGTGGAAATCGCTGTAACTGTACTAGGAGAAATCTACTGAATCTGTACCTTCTCAAGCGGGTTGTTTCTGAATGACCTTAAAGGTGACGGATTACCAGTTCATCTACAAAAACCACTGCGATGAAGGCCGTCAATGCTCAGTTGCGCTTCAAGAGGTTTACTAATGAGAACGCTCAAACAGTGGCAGAACTACCAACAACTAGAACTGATTCCTGATATAACCTCAAGGAAAATTCATCTAGCCGCTCATCAGCTGTGGAGCGGCAAGGCTGTGCCTGGAGCACAACTGGTCTGCGAGCAAGGCTCTGTGTGGCTTACGCAGTCTAATGATCCACATGATTACGTTTTGCACCCTGGGCAAGGCTTCTCAGCAACTTGTCATGGGAAAGTCGTGGTGCAGGCGCTAGCAACGGCAACAATTTCAGTAACCAATGTTCGAAATAAACTGGCTATGATGTCACCCCTGACAAGAGCCTGGCATCAGCTTGCTACAGTTTTGACTTCAAGATTCGATGAGGAGCATCTGTAAGGTTATCAGGGCATTGTCAAGCTCCATCCCAGCAGTTGTACTCCAACCAAGAAGCGGCGCAAGTGTCAGCTAGACAAAGGGGAGCGGCAGCACAACCGAAACTTAGCACGATTGCGAGTAGTAGCTGAGCATGTCAACCGCAAGTTGAAGATATTTCGGATATTGAGTGAGCGTTATCGGAACCGGCGTAGGCGCTTTGGCTTGCGGTTCAATTTGATTGCTGCAATTATCAACTTCGAACTTGCGCTCTCTTCCTGATTTACGCAAGAGGTCTTGTGTCTTTACAGCAAGTGAAAGCCCAATAGCCAGCCTTGGGCCGTGGGAATGTAGGTGACAGCACACCAAGCAAAGCCAGGTTCTGGAGGATGAAACTTAGAGGATGTCTGAGAAGATGAGAACTACGCTAGACGTCTGAGCATCAGACGAATCATTGCCACATAGATAAAGGTTTCAGAGGTTTCCGGCAAGACTTCGTAGTCTTTGGACAAGCGACGTGACCAATTGAGCCAACCCCAAGTGCGTTCAACTACCCAGCGTTTAGGAAGCAAGACAAATCCTTTGCCATTATCCGCACGCTTGATGGTTTCGAGCATCCAACGGTAAGTGTCCATCGTCCATTTCATGAAATCGATGCCTTCGTAGGTGCCATCGACCCAAATCAGAGCCAATCGTGCAATCCGCTCAGGCAAAGCTGCCAAACGCTTGAAAATGAAACGAGCACCCTGCTGGTCACTAATATTGGCTGCTGTGACCACCACCATCATCACTAATCCCAAGGTATCCACTATCAGGTGTCGTTTACGTCCTTTGATCCGCTTGCCCCCGTCAAACCCAACGGCAATGGCCGCCGGAGTTGCCGTTCTCACCGATTGAGAATCCATACTCGCCGCACTAGGCACGGCTTCATGTCCTTGAACCGCTCGCTCCCATTGCACGAAATGGGCATGTATTCTCTCCCAGGTGCCGTCTAATCGCCACACTCGAAAGTAGTGATAGACCGTTTTCCACTTCGGAAAGTCGTTCGGCAACATCCGCCATGCACACCCTGCCACCAGTATGGAAAAGATGGCATTGATGATTGCTCTTAGAGCTACACTTCGAGGCCGTCCACCTGATTTTGCTGAGGGCAGCAATTTGGACAGCAGCTCCCATTGCTCCTGGCTCATGTCGGTCGGATAGGATAGTTTCATCGCTCTCATTCTCCTGTCAATACTCTTTTGTTCTGACAGATTAGAGGATGAGAGTTTCTTTAATCTCGCCTGACGCTATACCTGGTCTTTTAAGACATCCTCTAAAAATAGACTGAAATATTCCGTCTAGCCTCCACAATCAGCGGAGTATGCGGAAAAGTTTCTGTATAAGCACTGTCATAAGAGAAATAGGCCGAAAAGTTT
>JAUJON010000205.1 GCA_030447595.1 Thermosynechococcaceae cyanobacterium YX3bin19 | reverse complement strand
CAATCCGAATGGTAGAGCATGTATTTTCGACCTAACTGATGGAATACTTTAGTTTTCACTATTTTTCAAACTATTTGAAAAATATAAATAGACAGGCGAGCCAAACCACTCATGTAACACCTATTGTGGGACGTTCATACCCACTTATATTTTTATAGTTGTCGTCTATCTGACAAAAACAGCAGAAGTTTTACTCCTGAATTAAATTGGAGGAAGCAGCTGTCGCTACTTTACTTTTAACTTTCCGTCTAATCATTCTTTAAAAATCTAAAGGAGTGAAAACCTAGGCGACCATGGCGAATGTAACTCCTTTGACTCTGGCCCAGGAGTCAATAGAAGCAGGGCTTACTGAAATCAATGAGCCATTATAGGTCCTGCTGTCCAACTACTCCTGTTTCCTACTATTCCCGCAACTAGTTGCTGCTTGGTGGCTTACGCTGCTTGGTGTATAACTCCCCTTAGCCGGTTCCTAAATCTAGTTACTCAATCAAAAAAATATTCATTATTTTTTCTACTGTCACTAAACCACTGTTGGTTTATCCCGTTTACTAATCCTACACACGAAGTATTCTTTCCATTTCTGCCTATTAACTACTTTATCCTTCAAATACTTACCGTTATGCCCTATTTTACCTTTTCACTAACGAGTAAGTGGATGGCTACTCAAGCGGGGAAGCCTTAGGCTACTGGTGGATAAGCAATCCTTTGCTGATGATTTTACTTAAAAGCTTCCCATGACTGGAATCAGTACCCAAACCACTACCCCAATCGCACCTACGTGGGAAGCTAACCAGATCCTCCAGCAGGCAACTATAGCGCCTGCCTCCCTGACGGAGAGCAACCTGATCGTTTTGCTGCAAGCCAAAGATCACAAAGCTTTTTCGGTATTATATGAGCGGTACGCACCGACCTTGTTTGCCATTGCCCTCAAGATTGTATTGGTTCCTTCCTTAGCGGAGGAGGTATTGCAGGAAGCATTCGTGCAAATCTGGCGCAACATGCACCAGTATGATCCCCTCAAAGGAAGCTTGTTTAGCTGGCTGTTACACATGGTTCGTCATACGGCAATGGCTATGACCGGGCAACAACAGGGGCAAATCGACCATACCAGGAATCCCGCACTAGCTATAGATCCTCACAAAGCCCTCGACTGTGAGTCTAGCCAGCAACCGCGTCCGGCAGTTGATCACCTAAACCCCCAAGGTCTGCTTGCTGAGTTGACCCAAGAGCAGCACCGGCTGATTGAGTGTCTCTACTTTAAGGGCTATACCCAAGCGGAAGCAGCCCGCGAACTAGCCATTCCCCCGGGTACGGTCAAAACCAGGGTGAGAGCGGCCCTGAGTCAGCTAAGAAGGTGGGCTATACTTATACAGCAGGCAGAAAGGTAACCTAAAGTAGCATCATGAATTGAGGTAACCACCTCATTTTCGGCAATTTTGAGGAAGCGTGGTTTAGTAAACCTATTTTTCAATGTGCCAATTAGCCTAATGGCCTCTTTTAAAAGCTCGTACTTTGCTACTCAAGCAATTGAGCTGTCTATCCTGTTTTGCCTTGATTCAAAAGTTTGCATGAGTATGCACCATCGACCGCAGCCACTCAGAGAAAAGTTTTGTTAGGTCATTCGACCTTATCATCCTTCCAAACTTTTACTGCTTCACGTGCGGTTCGTACACGAAGCGGGTGGTAACGGTAATGGTCTCGGCGATTTTCTGTAACACCAGCGTCGGGATTTCAATTCTATAGTCGGCCAGGGCCACAGTAAAGCCGGCGTCCAGTTGCACTTTACGGCTGCCTACGTCCAGTTTGCCCTTGATGGTCTGGTCGCGTTCCACGCCGTGCACGTTGAGCTTACCCGTGGCGCTTACCGGGTAGGTGCCGGCCTTTGCCCAGCCGATGCTCTCGTTGATCTTGCCCTTGAAGGTAACGAAGGGGTACTTGTCACTCTCCAGGTAATTTTCGTTGAAGAGCTCCTGCATCAGCCCGTTCCCGAACACGAAGCT
This sequence comes from Thermosynechococcaceae cyanobacterium YX3bin19, assembly GCA_030447595.1. GTDB lineage: Bacteria > Cyanobacteriota > Cyanobacteriia > Thermosynechococcales > Thermosynechococcaceae > JAUJON01. Next base: position 1,322 of record JAUJON010000205.1, on the reverse strand, counting down.
TTTGATGGGGACATTGGGGAAAAATTGTGTGTAAGCATAAATTGTGTATGCATAAATAAAAAGGTAAGGGTTGAAAGTGAAAAGTTTTTCTTTATGCCCGTTTATCTGGTATTTCATTGACAGGAATGTCGCGCTGCGTATGAGCTTTACCTTGCCGAAACTCACTTGCCCAAGGGTGGCTTCAGGAAGGGCTTCACTTATCAGAAGAAGTCACGGCTTTACTTAAGCTATGTTAAAACTTTTGCCTGATGCATTACCACTATTGATTATTCATTCTTAGAAAATTGAACTTGACGCAACCAGCCTAACAACTGCTTGGGGGAAACAAAACCCGTTTGCTGGTTGACTATGGTGTAGTGTTCATCCAAGACTACCATGGACGGGTAGGCCACCTGGCCTTTTTGCCCGGCTAAGGCGAGGGCTAAACTATGGATACCGGTTCCGTTGCCGGTAGCGTTAAAGCCGAATAGCTGACCAGCAAACCGGATTGTTTGCTCCCCTTCGGCATTCAACCCAACGACGTAAAAATGCTCGTTGAGGTACTGCACTACCTCGGGATTGTTAAAAGTCTTTCTTTCCACCAGCTTGCAATAGGAGCACCAATCAGTATACACCTGAACCAGAATTTTTTTGGGCTTTACCCGCATGGTCTCCTCTAATTGCGCAAAGGAAAGCCAGTTTACTCCCACTTGTTGGGCGTACAGGTTACTCCCCGGCCCGGACAAGTTCACCCACACGGCAATCCCAACAATAATTTTTCCAATAGTAGCCATTGTGATTGTCCCCATAGCAATTGCTTATTTATAGAGACTATAGCGAACCCCTAAAAACATGCGTATTCCTTGGTTAGGCGCGTACACGTAGGTAGGATCGAAGGTAAGTGCAGAAGGATTGTCGGCGGTAGGAATCACGTTACCATTGGCGTTAAACGTTACATTCTTATCGAAAGGATCAAACGGCCGGGCAATGGAATTGGCCGGTGGGGTAAAATTGAGCAGATTCTTTACCCCGCCGTACACCTCGATGCCATTGGAAAAAGATTTGGTGAGTTGAATGTTTTGCAGGCTGTAGGTTTTGGAGACTGGGGCGCGGTTATCCAACTCCCCTAGTACCGGGAGTAGCATCGGCCCGTACACATTACCCGTATAATCAACCGTGAGGCGCAACTTGTCGAACGTGTAGCTGATGGCGAAGGCGCCGGAAAACTTCTCGGTCAGCAGTTGGCGGTTCTTCTGCCATTCGCCTGCCGGGTCCTGCTCCACCTGGAACACGTCCATGAGCGTAAAACCCGCATTGACCTTGAGGGGAAAAGTAAAAACGGC
>JAUJON010000204.1 GCA_030447595.1 Thermosynechococcaceae cyanobacterium YX3bin19 | reverse complement strand
CTCTTCCAGGGCGAGAACTTCCGCAGGAACCTCGAAAAGGTCGAAGAGCTGAAGAGGTTCGCCGAGGAGCGGGGCCACACCGTCGCCCAGCTCGCCGTCGCCTGGACCCTGGCCAACCCGGCGGTGGACGTCGCCATAGTCGGCGCCCGCAGACCGGATCACATCGAGGGCACCGCCCCTGCCGCCGAGTTCGACCTCTCCGAAGAAGATCTCCGGGAGATAGAGAACATCATGCAGGACGCCGTCATGGTCGGCGGCCCCACGCCCGAGGGCGTCTAGCAGCATCTAAAAACCCAACCACGCGCCCTCGTAGTTTTTGCGCGGAGGCATTTTCATGTACGCATACACCGTCTCAAGTTGTGACGAATGTTCGACTGCTTGCATATACCTATATAGTCGGGAGTCTGATTAGAAACTGGCACCTATACCCAAATCGCGCGACTGCTTATGATGCGAAAAGGGAATGGGGTGTGCTTCTTTAGCGCACTTTTGCCACACGAGGTCGGTTTTTGGGAACAGCATTTGAAGCATCGTGTGTTGCGTGCTAGTTCAGCTTATTTTAGACTTAGCAGCAGAAAGCTAGGTTAGGGAGCAAGGAGATGGAACGGTATCTGGAGGTGAAGGGTAGCAATGCTCATATAGAGCTTTTGCAAGACAGGATTCGCATCAAGCGCCGGGGTTTTCTAGGAGGTTCCGGTGAGGTAAACGAAATACCTATCGCACAGGTTTCCTCGGTGCGCTTCAAGAAGCCAGGATTAATAGGCGACGGCCACTTAGAGTTCGTGCTGGACAAACAGGAGGCCACACGGAGGGCATTTCGGACGTCTCAGGAGTCCGTCACTATATATTTTGATGGCCGACAAGCAGAGGCGTTCGAGGCGGTAAAGGAAGCGGTTGAGCAGCAGATAGCGGGAGCGCCAGAACCAGCAGCAGAGGCGCTGATGGAGACGCCAGCTGAAGTAAGCATGGCAGCTACGCCTGTCCCCACAGTAGACACACCCGTTTCGAAAGTCGCCGGAGGTGCCGAAATACTTAGCAACAAGTTGCGGAAGCTCGCCGAGCAGAACATGAGCGAGGGTGAAAGCATCGAGTTCTGTCTTGTCTCGCCCAACCTACCGGGATGGTCTCAGGCTATAGTAGCCCTCAGCGACAGGTTACTCGTAATTAAGCCTGGAATGGCAGCAGGTGCTACGTTCGGCGCTCGGGTAACGAGCTTCTACTACCGTGACATCAACGGCATAGAGGTCAATACAGGTTTCGTAAACGGCGTTATCGAAATCAATACCCCTAGCTATCAAGGTACAGGACAAAAGGATTTCTGGAACGTCAGAAACGAGGATAAGGACCCTTATAAGGTTACAAACTGTCTCCCGATCTCGAAGTCCAATCTCAAGCACTACAAGCCGTATATCGACAGACTCAGAGCGATAATAAGAGAGGAGAAACAAGGGCACATGGCCTCACCATCTTCTCAGAGTAGGAACAGCCCTAGCTCTCAGCTTGAAAAGCCTCCTCTCAGGGAAACAGAACAAGAGCAGACAACGCCAACTTCTAAGAGTGCGTCCAGCCTAAGTTCAGAACTCGAAAAACTCGCTTCGCTTCGAGATTCAGGGGTGTTGACTGACGAGGAGTTTCAACAGGCAAAGAAGAGGCTTCTTAACTAACAGGGTGTGGAGAGGGTCTAAGTTTGCAGCTCATACAAAATATTGTCGAGTGGTTTAGGTCTCTATCGAATGGTCTCAAAGTTGTTGTAATAGTTGTGAGCATAATCGTCGCCCTCCTTGCTAGCCGGGCTGTGTACGTTATAGCCGCACTCGTGTTTGCTATCGGATTAGTGGTACTCATTATTAGAGCTATAAGACGCAGGCCCCTTAGACAATGGGGCATAGTTACCGTGAGTGCGCTAGTTCTAGCTATCGTCTTTGGCAATATCTCGGGTGCGTCGAACGAAGGTGCCACTCCGACACAACGGGAAAGTGCTACCTCTAGCGAGACAGCTGAGAAGGCGAAACAGGAAGAATCGGAGCCTGCACCACCAGCCCCTGCACCGGAAGAGAAAGCCGAGGCTGAACCAGAGCCTGCCAAAAGCGAGGAAAAGGAGCAGCCTGAAGAAGAACCCACAGCTGAAATCGGCCAGAGCGTAGAGGTGGACGAAGCCGCTTGGGTTGTAACAGGTGCAAGGCAAGCTTCACAACTTAACGATCAATTTGGCGGGATAACACCCCCTAAGCAGGGGAATTTCGTCATCGTAGACTTCCGCTTTAAGAACAACTCCAACGAAGCCAAGACGCTTCACTCCGGGGCACTGAAACTTATAGACGAGGACGGGCGCGAGTCCGACCCAGACACCGACACTTTTTCTTACATACCCCCAGAGGAGAATATATTCCTTGAGCAGGTAAACCCCGGTGTGACAAAAGATGCTGAAGCTATCTTCTCAGTTGCACCAGATGCCTCAGGGTTCAACCTACGGCTTAGGGGCACCAGCCTGTTCTCTTTGGAAGAGCCAAAAGAAGTGGCACTGGGCTTCTGAAATGTCCAGCATCGGGAAAGGATCTAATACGGAGAAAACGAGGGAGTCTGCTAGATGGGCAACATGTTGTCGAGAAGTGACTGTTAGCCGAGGAAGAGAGAAGGTACACGCATGCGTACAGCGTCGCTCGTACTAGGGATTATCGGGGGAGTTTTTGGCATCATCGCCGGAATCCTCGCCATGTTGATAGGAGGAGCTGGGGCCGCTTTCCAAGCAACCGATAGCGGTACCATCATAGGCTTAGGTTTTGCTGCTATCTTCATCGGCGTTCTTGGCATCGTTGGTGGAGCAGTAGCTCCCCGCTACCCGAAGGCGGCAGCCATCATCCAGCTGATTTCCTGTGTTGCCGGATTTATCGCGGTCAGCCTCTTCTGGATATTCTCCGGCATCCTACTCCTTATCGGAGCGGGACTAGCGTTCCTTGGGCGGAAAGCACCGCCGGTAACGGTTGAGTAGTTTTTAGGACTCTTTTAGCACTCCCTTTACGGACGAGGAGGCGGGACGCCAAGGACAACTCCACCTCCGGGGCAGCAGGAAACCGCGTTGCACTCGTGGTGCTCGTGCTGTTGGCTGCCACGCTAGGCTTTGTCTACGAGCTCTACGGTCTTGGGGCACAGAGGTTCAGGTGCAAGGGCAGACTGGAACTTGTCCCAACGCTCACTTGATAGATGAGTTCACTAGCACTGGAAATGAGGGGGTGGGATTTGTAATATTTGCATCTTATTCATAACCTGGGTAATATGTAAGCGTGGGTCCGGCCTCCTGAAGGTAGCTTTCACGTCACGCTAGCAGCCTCTC
>JAUJON010000005.1 GCA_030447595.1 Thermosynechococcaceae cyanobacterium YX3bin19 | reverse complement strand
ACGGATAAAGTTTTTCATGATCTCTGCTGACTGCTTAGCTTCACTTTAAAAGTGGTTCCAGACCACGGGCGATCGCGTTGCTACCAGCGAGGGAGCAGGTTGACAAAGACCGCTGCTATGACTTTAAGCCAGGATCGTTGAGACCTCTATTTTTGAGTTCGTTGAAAAACGCTTGAGCGCTATCATCCGGTTGCCTCTGGTGGGTGGGCCGCTGAGCAAAATCGTCAAAATTCTGGTAGAGATGCGGGTCAAAGTCTTCTGCCTCTGAAGAAGAGTCAGTTGCCCCCGGGAGCGGATTAATATTCCCTTGGGCCAACTCCTTCATAATCCGTTGCTTATCGTCGTCGCTAAGATGCACTTTCTTGATCTCCTCAAGACTGTTGAAATAACGTGAAGGACCTACTTCACTGACTAGCTGCTGCTTCAAGGAGTTTTTGCCATAAACCTGAGAGCTTCTGCTGTGTGGTTTCTGAAAGCAAGTAACGGGAGACAAACCAGACACTGTAGCCTACCCCTATCAGTCTCAAGATAGATGCCAAAAGAGGCACAGAGTGAATTGCCGTCAATACACTCACCACCAGGCCAATCAAAAGCGTAGTCAAGGGCAGTACCACCAACACTAGGCCAAAAGAAATAAGCAGCGTTCGATTTTCTTTCCAGACTTTTACTAAATTCCCTAGCAGTTCTACTAGGGGAGATAGCAGTATCTCAATTGCCCCCGTCTGATTCTGGGGCTGTTCTGCGGCTGGTACCGCATTGGTGTCTGCTGTGCTAGAGTTCTCCTCTCCAGAAATTGGGTTGACATCGTGAGCCATTGTGCGAAACTCATCTGGATTACCCGTTGGAGAGTCTTCCACGCTGCTTTGCTGGATCTCATTAGGGTGAAGGTTGGGGTTTAGAGTGGAGTCAGGCATAGGAGGTTCTGTAGGTCGCTCTGTACAAACGAGGCTCTGCTACTTCTAACTTTATGCACATGATATTTAGTGTGGGAAGCCTCTTTAGATAGAATATTTTGCTTTGCCAGGAAATGACCAGTTATCTGTCAAAGTGATAACAGTTCTTGCTCAATCAATTTTTTTCGAGCGCAATCGTGAGCCAATTAGTTGTTGCAACGTCCAACCCCGGCAAGTTACGGGAAATGCAGGTCTATTTCACAGATTCCAGATGGGAACTGACGCTAAAGCCAGAAGAACTGGAGATTAAAGAAACAGGCACAACCTTCTTAGCCAACGCCTGTCTCAAAGCTTCTCAGGTTGCTCAGGCAGTCAGAAAGTGGGCGATCGCCGATGATTCTGGTTTAGAGGTCCAAGCTCTTAACGGCGCACCAGGGCTTAATTCCGCCCGTTACGCCAAAACCGACTCCGACCGAATCAACCGCTTACTTCAGGAACTGGGGGATGAGCCGAACCGGAATGCCCAGTTTGTCTGTGCAGTTGCGATCGCTGAGCCTGATGGCTCAATTGCCCTCCAGACGGTTGGTACCTGTCAAGGCGAAATCCTCTACGCTCCTCGTGGCACTGGAGGATTCGGATATGATCCAATTTTCTATGTACCGGAGCAAGGCATGACCTTTGCCGAGATGCCTCCAGAAGTAAAGCAACAGGTTAGCCATCGGGGGCAAGCTTTTGCAGCTCTCTTGCCCCAGCTAAAAAACCTTTAATCCTTCTCAATTTCACATTTCTCGAACGCTATTATCACTTGCCACCATAGTAAAAGGCAGTTTCCTTATCCTTCAGGGGCGTAAAATCTGCCTCGACTAGCATCCGATTGAGTTCCTCCTGCGGCAGGTGCTTGGCACCAATCCGCACAATTCGAGAGCGCATAGTATTGGTGACTCCACTTCGCTGACGTCCGGCTTCCAGAGCCATCACCTTTTGATAGAGACCTAACTTTGCCTCTGGAATGGCAGAGCCGTCGAGATCGATACCTTGAGCAATGGCGGTATCCACTGCATCAGCACCTGTCGTTGTTTGAGTATTGGGTTCCATACTAAAAAGCGACAAAGAATCTTACGAGCACATTCTACAGCAAGGACGGAGAACTTAAGCTGTGACCGCGGTAAGCACAGTTAGTTCAGCCAGGGACGACTAGCCCTCTCTAACTGGGAAATTTCTTCGTGATTCAGAGACCAGCCCAAGGCTCCTGCATTTTCTCGTGCCTGTTCAGGAGATTTAGCCCCAACAATCGGAATCACATCTCCTTGGGTAATTAACCAGTTCAAAGCAACCTGAGCAGGAGTACGATTATAAGCTTCACTAATCTGACGAAGTAAATTAATCACTGGAGCAATTTTCTCTAAGCCACTGCGACTGAAACGACGGTCAAAACGGCGAGCATCAGTAGGTGGATTCTCCGGTGTATACTTGCCACCCAAAAGACCTTGAGCCAGAGAGCTATAAGCAAGAATTTTAACGCCAAGCTGGCGAGCAACAGCTAAAATACCCTGAGACTCAATTTGACGGGTTAATAAAGAGTATCGTACTTGATTCGTTGCCAGAGGCACCCCCTGGTCTACTAAGAACTTATGGGCTTGAACCATCTGGTCTGCTGAATAGTTGCTCACGCCCACAGCGCCGATACGTCCCCGTTTGACTTCGTTGGCCAATGCGTTCAACAGTGTTTCTTGGCTCATCAAGAAGCTAAACGGCCAATGCACCTGGTAAAGGGGTACTTGGTCGAGCTGCAACCGTTTGAGGCTGCCACTGAGGGCGTCAGCAACCGATTTGCCCGTGAATCGCCAGGGAGCGGCCCATACTTCGTGGCAATTTGGACTGGGACGGTGACTTCCTGCTTAAACTGGCCTAGAAGCGTTTCTGAGTCGCCAGTTCCATAAACCTCAGCCGTATCAAAAAACGTCAAGCCCCTCTCCACACAAGCTTTGAAAGCGTCATGAACTTGTTGACCATACTTATTGCCGTAGTTCCAAAAAAGCTTGTCTCCCCATTGCCAGGTACCAATGCATAGGGCTTTACAGTGGGTCCATTTGGGCCAAGGGTGATTGTATCCACGTCTGCTTCATCTTTCTTAATATTCTTATTTACAGTTTAGATGAAGACTTGAACTGGGATGAGATCCGAAAGTTCAGAGAATCTGCTGGAGGTTGAGGTTGCCAGAATTTTGCCGCAGTAACTGCCCAGAATACTCTGCGTTCACCTTGCTAGAAGAGATCTTCGATTATTTTCTCTATGTTTGCAGTTCCATAGCGAGGCGTTGAGGTGATCCCGGTTCTATCCAGCCAAGGTTTGTTTCTCTTTCAAAGTTGGCGCTGGCTGAGGTACTGCTATGTGCTGGGGTTGTTAATGCTTAGCCTGGTATTCACTGGATGTACCCTTGATGGCGCTGACAGGACGGTAGGTTCTGACAAGGTAATTCACCTGACGCTATGGCAAGGTGTTAACCCACCTGCAAACCGGGAGGTTTTGCGATCGCTGATAGAGCGCTTCAACTGCAGTCATCCCCAGATTCAAGTCGAGTCGCTCTACGTCGGTCAACCAGATCAGCAGATGCCTAAAATCCTGGCAGCAGTAGTCGGTAATGCGGTACCCGACTTGCTGTGGTTTAATCCCACCTTGACCGGTCAACTGGTTGAATTGGATGCGATTCGGCCTTTAGAAGACTGGCTAAATGCCTCTGCGGTGCGGCAACAAATTGACCCGGTGCTGTTTGAAACCATGCAGTTTGGTGAGCACATCTGGTCAGTGCCCTTTGGGACCAACAATGTCGGTGTGTTTTACCACCCGGAGATGTTCCAGGCTGCCGGAATTACTCAAGCCCCTCAAACCTGGGAGCAGTTGCAGCAGGCAGCCCGTCAGCTGACACAAGACACCGATGGTGACGGTCGCATTGATCAGCATGGAATGTTACTCGGTCTCGGTAAAGGCGAGTTCACCGTCTTTACCTGGCTGCCTTTTTTATGGAGTGCTGGTGCTGAAATTATCCAGGGAGATCCCGCTAACATAGATGGGACACACCCAAGTATTGTTCAACCTGGAACGATCGCAGCGTTGCAACTCTGGCGAAACTTAATTGAGGATGGCAGTGCGGTCTTGTCTTTGCCGGAACGGGGGTTTGAGCTGGACCAGTTTCTGGCAGGCAAGGTGGCTATGCAGCTTTCTGGTCCTTGGACTTTGGGGCAACTGCGGCAAACCGGAGTAGATTTTGGTGTATTCCCGATTCCTGCGGCTCAACAATCCGCCACCGCCTTGGGTGGGGAAAACCTGTTTGTGTTCAAGACTAATCCAGAGCGAGAAAGCGCTGCCTGGACCTTTGCCGAATATGTGCTGAGTGAAGGGTTCCAGACGGAGTGGGCCCTGCAGACGGGGTACTTGCCTGTGAATCTGCAGTCCCGTCAAAGTTCGGTCTATCAAAAGTTCATCGCCCAGCAGCCTGCTGTGGCAGTTTTTTTACAGCAAATGGCAGTGGCGCGATCGCGGCCTGTTTTTCCCGGTTATGCCCGCGTCTCGGAAAATCTAGGCCGGGCCTTGGAAGCAACCCTTTTAGGCCAAAGTACGCCTGCAGAAGCCCTGGAAGCATCTCAGCGGCGGCTGGATCTTATTTTTGATCAAAGCCCTTGAGGTAAACAATGAAATGAATATAATCTTGACTGGGTATTCTATTGGTGACTTGTGGGACAACAATCTATGATGCCTGGGAAGCCTAAGCAATTTCCGGTTTTGGGAATTCCAGTTCATATCCTGGAGAACTATCCAGCTTGGCTAATTGCCCGGTTAAATCAGGGACAAGGAACGCGGATCATCACCCTGAATGCTGAGATGACAATGGCGGCAGAGGTGAATCCGCAATTAGCTAAGGTCATTCAGCAGGCAGAGCTGGTGATCCCTGATGGCGCCGGGGTAGTGCTCTACCTGAAACTTTACGGGTTGCGAGTTCGGCGCTGCCCCGGTATCGAATTGGCGGAAACCCTGTTGCAAGAATCTATCAGACCGAATCAACCCTGGCCTGTGTTCTTCTATGGCGGTGCCCCTGGGGTGGCTCAAGCCGCTGCTCAAATGTGGCAGCAACGCATACCTGGCCTGGCAATAGAGGGAACCCAGCACGGTTATCACCCCGCGGAAGAAGAAGCTGCACTGCACCATACGCTGAAGGAAATTCTGCCACGCCTGAGTCTCGGAGGCCGGGGTGTCCCCCGCCAGGAGGATTGGATTACCCAGCACCACCACCTCTGTCCCCAGGCCATTTGGATTGGGGTCGGCGGCAGCTTTGATATTTGGGCAGGCCGAAAATCACGGGCACCTGGCTGGTTGAAAGACAATCACCTGGAATGGGTTTATCGCCTCTACAAAGAGCCCTGGCGCTGGCGGCGGATGCTGGCTCTCCCTAAATTTGCCGGGCGGGCACTGGCTGAGAACTTGGCTAAAAAATTTATAACTCGGCATCAGGCATCGTAAATGATCTGGTAGACTGGCACCTTAACGACTGACCTAGTCCAAGAAAGCACGAATTGAATGGGTAATGACACAAACTCTGTTTAGCAATCCTGTTGCTACTTTTGCCCCCCCTCACGATTCTCAGTCAGGGACAGCGGCGGCAAGCCCGTATATGGTGCAGCTCAAAGAGGTGAACAAGACCTATGGCAATGGCGCTGTTGGACTTCAGGATGTCAGCCTCAGGGTGCGGCGGGGGGACTTCCTGTTTATCATGGGCCATTCTGGCTCTGGAAGTCAACCTTGATCAAATTGCTCTATGGTGAGGAGCGGCCCGCCACCTGGGAGCATTAATTCTTGAAAGCTTAAACATCGGTTTGCTGTGGGGCGATCGCCTTTCCCTGTTGCGGCGGCGCCTAGGCATTGTCTTTCAGGATTACCGCCTGATTCCCCGCCGGACTGTAGCAGAGAACGTTGCCTTGGTTCTGCGAACTCAGGGAGTACCCCGTGCAGAGATTCACCACCGCCTGCAATCAGCTTTAGAGGTTGTCGGTTTGCAGCATAAAGCAACTTGTTTTCCAGAGCAGCTCTCCGGTGGAGAGCAACAGCGAGCTAGCATTGCCCGCGCTATCATCGGCACCCCCGACCTGCTGCTAGCCGATGAGCCAACTGGCAACCTGGACCCGGAAAATGCCCACCAGGTGATTAGAATTCTCCGACGCTTAAACTCGGTTGGCATTACTGTCATGGTCACCACCCACAATCAAGCCCTCGTGCAAGCGACAAACCATCCTGTGGTTTATCTCCACCAGGGGTGTCTGCAGCAAGATAAAGTAGGCTGATGGGCGCACTGGATCTGAAGTTTCTGAAGCAGAAGGTTGAACCCCTGCTGACTCGGATGGATTACCTACTGCGGGAAACTGGTCTGGGCCTGCGGCGGGGCGGTTGGATGAACTGGGCCGCCATCAGTACCGTTACAGTTTTATTGTTTCTGTTTGGCCTCAGTCTACAAGCCTCCTGGCAGGTGGAAGGGCTGCTGGAGCAGGTTGGCAGTCAAGTTGAGGTGTCAGTCTACCTACAGCCAGGTATCCCAGCCGCCCCCCTGCGCCTGCAAGTGGCAAACTTACCCCAAGTTGCTGAGGTTGAAGTAATTTCTAAAGACCAGGCCTGGGCTGAACTGCTAGCAGATTTAGGGGCGGAGGCAACCATGCAGGACTTGGGTGGCAACCCATTAGTTGATGAACTAAAGGTGAAAGCCCAAAATTCTGAAGTAGTGCCCAAGCTGGCTGAGCAATTAATGCAGATGCCGGGGGTAGGCAGCGTTCAGTACTTAGATGAAGCGCTGAAACATCTGGAAAAATTGAGCCAAGGATTAAGCTGGATCGGGTTTACCGTGACCATAGTTTTGACAGTGACAGCTCTATCGGTAATCACAACGACTATCCGGCTGATTGTCATGGCTCGCCGTTACGAAATTGAGGTGATGCAGTTAGTCGGTGCTACAACCACCTGGATTTATTTACCGTTCGTGCTACAGGGAGTGGCCTTTGGCCTGATTGGAGGCGCGATCGCCTGGAGTTTTATTGCGGCTACCCAGCGTTTTGCTGCTCACTTGTTGTCACAGCAGCCGAACTTCATGCAGCTTCTCGCTAACGGTTTACGGCTCAGCCTCTTAGAACTGCTGATGGTGCCGCTGATCCTACTGAGTTTTGGGGCACTCGTTGGCCTGGTAGGAAGCTTGCTGGCTGTACGCCGGTTTGCACTGCGGTGATCTAATCAGCGAGGCTGTAACTTTAAACAAACCTCTTCAAGATTTGTGCGGTTGCTTTGGCCTTAATAAACCTACGGATGCCTGATCCCTATTTCTAATTGTTGCCTCAGTCAATTATTCTACGCAGGCATGGCGGGTGGCTATTTCGTAAATTGGTGAGCGAGTGGACTTTACCTGAAAAGCGATCGCTCAAAACGCAGCATTATAGGGTGTCAGGTTTCAGCTTTACCCCCCACAACCACATTACGGATGCGTAGGCTAGGTCCGCCACAGCCAACGGGTAAACCGCTCTGCCCACCTTTACCGCAACCACCCGATTCGTCCCACAAAAAGTCATCCCCGATCGCCTCGATATCCACGAGGGTTTTAAAGGCATTCCCCGAAAGCGTAACATCGCGGACTGGTTCAGCAATCTTGCCGTGACGGATCATCCAGGCTTCTCCAGCCGTAAAGGTAAACATCTCCCCATTGGTCATTCCTCCAATCCAGTTACGGGCATATACCCCCTGTTCAATATCGGCAAATAGATCGGCAACCGGAGTGGTGCCCCGCTCAATCCAAGTATTGGTCATGCGGACAATCGGGGAGTAATGATAACTCAAACACCGGGCGTTACCGGTTGGGGTTTCACCCAGTTTTCCAGCAGTCTCCCGCGAGTGTAGCCGCCCAACTAACCTACCATCTTGAATAATTTGGGTAACGGTTGCCGGGGTACCTTCATCGTCGTAGGCATAGCTGCCGCGATGACCAGCAACTGCAGCACCATCAAAAATTTGCAGTTCCGGGGGACCAAACCGCCGTCCTAGACTCATCACTTCCAATAGGTCAGGGTTTTCGTAGGCCATGTCTGCTTCTGAAAGATGCCCAAAGGCTTCATGGACAAACAGCCCTGTGAGAATGGGGTCAATGACAACCGTACACGTGTTGCCCGGCACTGGCGGCAGTGTTAAAGAATGCACGGCTCGCTGGGCAGCGCTGCGGACTTTCTCATCTAAGCGGGTCAAATCCTCATAGGCTTGGCGCGAGCCGACCGTTTCTCGCCCAGTCTGCACGGTATCGCCGTTGCGAGCTGTCGCGGCAAAACGCATTTCCAGGTCTACCCAGGACTGTTCCAGCAGTGTCCCTTCGGAAGTTGCTAGAAGAACCCGCTGCGTGTGGTCGCTGTAGCGAACCGAGGTTGTAGTGATTTGATCCGAAGTAGCGCGGAGGATTTCAGCGTAGCGATCGCACAGGTCTTTTTTCTCGGCTAGGGGAACCTGCCGGGGGTCGGTGCCGCTGAGGCGAAGCACTTGGCGGTCCTGCACGGGGTCAACGGGTGCCAGGAGGGTTTCTTCCTCTCCCACCCAGCGGGCAGCCGCGATCGCGGCGGCAACCTGCTCTTCTAAAGCTGACACCTGATTAAAGCTGGCAAATCCCCACCCTCCTCGGTAGCAGGCGCGTACCTGCCCACCGACTGAGATTCCCTCGCTCAAGGTTTCAATTTTATCCGCACGTAGAAGATATCTGTTCCTTCGGCTTCCTCTAGCCGGATCGCGAGAAAATCTACCTGTGATTGATAGCGATTGATTAAATTGGTGATTTGATCTTGAGTATTTCCCAGCATTGGCACAGGAGCTAGACAGCTTTGATGAGGCAATGGATGGAGTATAACTTGTGACTAGTGTTTGCATACCCATCCTTAGACAACTCATGCAGCGGTGGCCGTAACTCTAAAACTCGTTCCAGATTTGTGCGCTCACTGTGCTAACTCCCTGGGAGTCCTATTAGCTACCGCTTTACAGAGACGCTCCGGCAGCTTTTAGGGAATTACCCAGTAGTAGAGATGGCATTCCTCTGGCGTCTGGATCTGTATCTGCCGCTCCGGCTGCCAGTCACCCATGTCAAAGTCGCGGGAAACTAAGCGAGTACCTGGTTTCAACTGGCGGAATAGCTCCGGTCGCAGCCTAAGGTTGAGATGGGGCAGCAAGTAAAGAATCACAACGGTAGCCTCGCTGAAGTCGCCTTTAAACAGATCTTGTTGGCGAAACGCCACACGATTGCTTACCGAAGCTCTGAGAGCATTCTCGTTAGCTTCTCGAATGCGTTCTGGATCGATGTCAATCCCAACGCTGCGAGTACCCTGCTGGGCAGCGGCGATCGCGATCCGTCCATCCCCGCTGCCCAGGTCGTAGAGAATGTCATCAGCAGTCACTGCCGCTAGGGCCAGCATTGCTGCGACAACCTCCTGAGGGGTGGGGATATAGCCGATGTCTGGTTTGCGTTGGGGCATTGCTTGATGTACTTGCCATGATCACAACTAATTCAGCCATCCACGACTCAGAAAACCCTGAGCTGCGACTTGGCCAGAACAAAACGCCCCTTCTACCCGTCCTGCCGCACACCAGCAGCCAGCTAGGAGCAGGGGCGCTGGGGAGGCACTCCCTATCCATTGCTGTTGTAATGGGTTTACGGGTTGGGCATAGCGCCAGTAGTGAGCTTGGGTCCATTCTGGCGATCGCAGATCTAGAGAGAGGTGGGGCTGCAGTTGTTGAGTCGCATGCTCCAGTACCAAGGCAATGAGGTGCGGCGAATCCTCACCCTCGTGGTCTCGGGCAAACTGGGGCGTGGTGTGGAAGACAAGGACGGGAGCGGGAGCAATGGAGCGTTTGCTGGAGTCAGCCGCACTCCAGGCAATCACTGGGTCGTCACGCCAGCGAAGCCCATTGGGCATTTGATCTGCATGGCTGGTTCCTGGTTTATAGCCAGCTATAACCGCTAGACAGGGATCAAGCTGTACGGCTCGAATTGCATCTAGCTCCTTGATATCCGTTGCTAAAGAACCCAGAAGCGCCAAGCTCTGCGGTGGGGGCGGCGTTAACAGTAATGCCCGTGCTGTGAAGGTTTGCCCGGTTTCGGCGATCGCCTGCCACTGGCAATCAGGAGTGAGCGTTAGTTTGGCAACCTTGGTTTGCCGGTGGATTGTTAGCCCCTCTGACAGGACCTTAGCCAGAACCGTCATTCCCTGGGGGCAGCAATAGCGAGGATAGGTGTGAGCCGCATCAGCAGGCTCAATTCCTTCAGGAGTCAGGGTGGGGATAGCTTCTAGCCAAGTTGTCACTGCTCCCTGCTCGATTAGGGGTGCGAGCAGTTTCTGAAATGCTGGGCTGCGACAGGTGAAATACTGGGCTCCGTGGTCCACAGGTACTTCCCCATAGGGCGTGGCCACGCGACGGGTTGCCAAACGCCCCCCAATACCCCGAGATTTCTCTAGCACGCAGACCTTAAGGCCTGCTGCTCTCAGTTCTCGGGCAGCCGCTAATCCGGCTACCCCAGCACCCACGATTATCACGTCATTCATGGACTACCTTGACTAACAGACCTTCATTAATAGGAGTGCATTTTTGTGGCTCAGGAACGTTGGTAGTCCTGCTGACTCAACCGCCAATGCCATAGCTCGCCATCGTCGGGGTCATGCACTGTCTCAATTTTTCTCATACCAACTTTCTCTAGCACGATCGTTGAAGGATTAGCTGCTGCCAGTGTGTGTGCATCTACCATCTTGACGTACGGATGGGAGAAAGCATAATCTACTAACCCCTGCGCCGCTTCCGTCGCTAGCCCGCGATCGCGGTAGGCAGGTGCAATGGCATAACCGATTTCAACCATCCCATTTTCGTCCGCTACCCCTTTGAAGCCACCGTTACCCATTAGAGTATTGTCTGCCGCATGAACAAATAGATAAGTCCACCAACCGAGCGCGTCCGGGGTAAGGGCGTGTCCCTACGAGCGAGGGGGAGCTAAGCGGCGGAAAAGCGATAGCTGCTGCGGAAAAAGCGATAGCTTCTACGGACAATATCTAGAACAAAATAGGGCACCCGCAGCCTGAGCCAAGACAAGAAGGGGTTATACAGCCAGTAGTAAGCCTCTTCAAATCATCCCAGGCCGAGCAGTCTTCCTCGTGTAGGAAGTCTGAGACATCCACAACTAGTCCCCTGCCTTCGCACATCATGACATTGCGCCGTGGACATCGTGGGGATGCAGGCCACGCCTACGCGCGTAGTCTAAAGCCTTGTCGATATCCTTGATAACCTGCACCGGGATTCGTAGGCCGAGGTGCATACAGTTGTAGAGAGTCACTCCATACAAACGCTTGAGAACTAGGAAGTTCTTTCCAGCATAAAGACATTCAGAGAAGGCGGGGTGGAAGCCCAAATGGCAGTAGACTTCCACCTCCTCTGTCAAGCCCGGACGTCCAGGCGCATAGATCTTCACCACTTCTTGCGGATAGCTCGGGTGATAGAGCACTGCAGCGTAGTTCCCCGTCCCGAGTAGCCGCCAGGGAGTGGGAACCTGGTGGACCACCACCGGGTCGTTGGGATCAAGGCTCTCGATCCGGAGCCCAGGAAGCAGCTCTTGGTGGATGCTCTGAGCAGCCGGTTCATTTGCGATCCATCCATAGGGGGTTCGAGAAGGATATCGGGTAACTCCGCGGCTAATCTTACAGCATCGCCTGTTTCGCCTCGCAGGTCAGTCCATATTTAGTTGCAGTGTGGGTATGCAGAAACCTACATCACACTGGTGCTCACGCATTAGTTCCGGTTGACCCACGGTGAGGTTGGCTTTTGTCAAGCTTGACTTTTGCCACATCGTCAGGCAACAATCCTACGGCTGAACGCCCTCACAGCTTCCGCCAACTGCTGGTTCCGCTCCATCAATCCCATGTGCCCGCTAGGCTTTAAGGTAACCAGTTCAGCTTGAGGCAATTCTGCCGCCATGCGAAGGCTAGCAGCGGGGACGGTTGCGATATCGGAGGCACCCACGACAATCAGAGCGGGAATATTAATTGCCGAGAGCGTTGCCGTTTCCTGGAAATTAAACATCGCCAACGTACCGCGAGCCAGAACCCCCGGTGACCCTAAAGCGGATATAAAAGCTGAGAAATCTAACTGACCCCGCGTTTCCTTGCCGGTAAATCCAGATACTTCTACACTAATGTACAGCGAACCGTTGAGATAGCTGAGCCAAGTCATCAACCAAACGATGGGCGACAGCAAAATAGTGAGATACAGGATAGGTTGAAGGAGTGGTTTCTGTAAAGCGCGTAATAAACCGCTCAAGATAGAGGTTTTCACTGGATTGGTGTAGGTTGTATCCACGAGAATTAAGCCAGCCACCCGCCGCCCCAGATGCTCTGGAAACAGCCGACAGAATGTTAGGGTAATCATACACCCCACGCTATGCCCCAAAAGGATTACAGGTTTTTCTCCCGCGATCGCAACAACCGCTTCTAGGTCTCGGGCATATTTTTCTACCGAGTAATCTTTGTTCTTTGGCTGACTAGATTTTCCTAGTCCAGGCAGATCCCAAACAATCAGTCGAAAGCGATCGCTCAGGTGGCGCTTGGCATAATACCAGACGGTACTGTTTGGGCCCCAACCGTGGGACAAGATAATGGGTTGCCCATCCTCAGGACCATAGAATTCTACTTGCACTGTACTGCCGTCCGGTCGCGCTATGTGCTGTACATTACCAGTGCGCAGGGCCTTAGGTTCATCAGCTCCTCTCCGTCGCAGCAGCGGTAAGCTGATAAACCGACCGCCAAAAGACCAGAGAATCATCGCCAATCCGCCTACCAAGTAGGATGTTCCTAGGAGTTCTCCTTCATACCACTCATGGACAATGTAGATGCCGCCGCCAAGTATTGCCACGGACAGGAGGCCAAAGCACCAGATGAGCAGAATATTCAGTGGCATAAATAGCATCAGCTGAAACCTTTCTGTGATTGTTTTGACAAGCGTCGAGGCTAGAGATCAGGATATGGCAAGATTGATAGCAGCGGCTCTATTAACACAATAGGGGAGCGATTTAAGTCTGAAATTTTTTGGCACTGCTGCCTTGAAGCATTAGCTATAGACGGTACCCCCTATCATATGCTCTCGAATGCCTCAGTCTCTTTGCCAAATTTTCCCTGCTATTGAGGTTGATACTGCTGAAGCCGACTGCATTTTTGCGACACTGTATGCCCAGCTGCGATTGTGGTTTCTCAACCAGCTAGCACCCAAAAATTCCTTTCCGTTGTTGCTCTGGACTGACGCTAACAAGATTGTAAAGTGCCACAAAATCTTGTGGACGACCGTTAAAGTGAGCGAGAGCGATCCACTGAACTTGATATAAAATTAGGCAGCTTTAATCAAAATTTTCATAAATATGAATTCGGGTAGCACCAGCTACTAAACACAGGATGGGCTCTCTGATAGATTTAAGCTTGAAAGTCCAAGAACTTTTCAAGGAAGTGAGACTCTGTGGGACTTACACATATTCAAATTGTTGAAGGTAATCCGCACTTACGATCGCTACTGGGTTGGCACTTACAACAAGCTGGATACCTTATCCACCTATCCCCTGGCCTACACCAAGCTCGTGGGCTCTTTCAATCCCAGCAACCTGACCTTGTGATTACTGATTCGGACTTGCCGGATGGCAGCGGTCTAGAATTCTGTCGCTGGGTGCGACAACAGTACCAACAAGTCTTCATTTTTATCTTGTCCGCCCAAAGCAACGAAGTCGATATTGTCACCGGATTCAAGGCTGGAGCCGATGAATATTTGACAAAGCCGTTTGGCATGCAGGAGTTTCTAGCCAGAGTTGAAGCCCTGGCTCGCCGGAGCCGATCTATACCGCCAGCCTACCTAAACTACGGCAACTTGAGAATTGGTCTGGTGCAGCGTCGAGTTTACTTGCAGGAAGACCCCATCGACCTCACGCCTCAGGAATTTAGTCTGTTATATGTCCTGGCTCAAGCTGGGGGCACGGCTCTTAATCGCCTGGAATTACTCCACAGGGCTTGGCCGGACACAATTGATAATCCTCGAACTGTAGATACCCACGTGCTGTCGCTCCGCAAAAAGATTGAGATTGATCCCCAGCAGCCGCATCTGATCCAAACCATTCGTAATGTGGGCTACCGATTAAATCTAGAGGGCTTGAATACTCCGCTATCGAGCCATCGGACGGCTACAATAGCTCAGCCGGTAGCACAGATTACAAACCATTGGCGCAAAGGACCGGCTAGCTCCATTCGCTAGCGCTAAGCTGTTCTTGTCGCCTGAAGGTTTCCCGGAGCTGCTGCCAATCCAGCGACTTGCTGGCAACATCCTGAACCAGCTCTCCTTGATGCAGCAGGAACACTCGATTACAGAATCTCTGGGCTAGGTCTAACTGGTGGGTTGCCATGATCACGGTTAGATTGCTGTTTTGACTCAAGACTTGGAGAATTGCCTCTGCTCGACCGACATCCAAGGCTGAGGTCGGCTCATCTAGCAGTAAAATCTTTGGTTCGGCGACAAGGGCCCGCACGATCGCGACCCGCTGCCGCTCTCCCAAGGAAAGCTGGAGCTCATTCCGTTCCAACCAATCTTGGGGAATCGCCAGCCGCTCCAGCCAATCCTGCAATCGCTGCTCAATTTTCGACTGGGAAACTTCCTGTAAAACTAAGGGATAGGCGAGGGCGGCTTGAACGGTCATTCCCAGTAGCTTCGGTTCCTGCAGCACCAGCATCACTTGCTGGCGTAAGCGCCGGACTGCAATCTGGCGAAGAGCTTGGCCTTCAAGATAGATTGTGCCCTGTGAGGGCTCATCTAAGCGATTCAGTAACCGCAGCAGGGAAGTTTTACCAGACCCAGAAGCTCCCAGTAGGGCAATGCGATCGCCCCGAAACACTTCAAAGGAAATATTTTGTAACAAGTAATGTAGCCCCACCGGGGCAGCTAAACTAACCTGCTCTAGATGGATTTGAGGGGAGGTGGGTGGCAACGGCAGCTCCAAGAATAACGCCTACATTGTGCTTTGAGCCGAGGTCCAGATAACCCAGCCATCGACGAGCAGCATCACTAAGGTAAACAGGAGCAGAACTGCATACATCCAGGGTTGAGCTAAAGGTCGAACTGCTGAAGTATCTATCCCGGTCCTTGCTTCTACCTGCCGTACCAACCTGGCAAATCCGGCCACCCGCATTGGCAGCAGGTAAGCCTGACCTGAAGAACTCAGCAGGTAATAGACTAATCCCCCCTGGCCCGTTGAGCGCGGCTTCAGCTCCTGCACCTCTGCCCAAGCTAAAGACCAACCCCGACGAAAAAAACGCGGTACCCATAGCGGGTAGTTCACGCGGATTTCCTGCTCGTCCAACACGACGCGTTCACTCAGGACGGCAAAGAGGACAACCCCACCACTCGCGATCCCAAAGAGCAGCCAACTTGCTGGAACGCTGGCCCCCGTAGCTGGCGACAAAAAAGGGAGGGGAATGGTTAGCGCCAGGTAAAGGCTTAGAAGTGTAATCCGAATTAGGGGAGAAATCCAAAAAACAGACTCGTTGGATCGCTTTTTCGATAGGGGAGACTGAACTTCTGCCTTTGGCTGTAGATTGTTCTCTAGTTCTAGCGGCACAATAAACCCAAGAGCTGCTCTTTACACTTTAGACTAGGTTTTCTAACGGAGTCCCACTCCGAGACTTGCCGAATAGTCAAACGCAATGATCTGGTCCTAAAGAACAAGGGTGATCAGAATCACCCGTCTCTACCTGAAGCGTAGCGTGTTCAATGCCAAACTGGTCGTGAAGCGCTTTACATATCCCACAGAGAAAAGCATCACCCGGATGACCTGCCGGAATAACTAGATGAGCCGTGAGTGCTGTCTCAGTGGTGCTCATCGCCCAGATATGCAGGTCGTGGACTTGGGCTACATTGGGGAGTTCGCTCAGGTAAGTTCGCACAGCTAGCGGCTCAATACCTTCCGGTACGGCATCCATTGCCAGGTTGACAGAATCTTGTAGTAACTTCCAAGTTCCCACCACCACCACCGCAACAATCAGTAAGCTGACTACGGGGTCGAACCAAAGCCAACCGGTGATAAGAATGGCAATACCCGCTAACACAACCCCTAGGGACACTCCAGCATCAGCAGCCATATGTAGAAATGCACCTCGAATGTTTAAGTCTCGCTTACGCCCGGACATGAACAATAGAGCCGTGACTGTGTTGATGACAATTCCTACAGTCGCAACACCAATCACCGTAGTTCCTGCTACTGGTCCAGGGGCACGGAAGCGCTGGACTGCTTCCCAGGCAATTCCTCCCATGGCGATGAGGAGGATAATCGCATTCAAAAGTGCAATCAAAATGGAGGAGCGGCGCAGCCCATAGGTATAGCGGTGAGATGGCTGCCGACGCGTCAAAGCGCTGGCACCCCAGGCCAGAACTAGGCTGAGAACATCACTTAAGTTGTGGCCGGCATCAGCGAGCAGTGCTACGGAATGAGCAGAGATACCATAAGTCACCTCAAGAAGGACAAAACCTATATTCAGTGTTGTCCCAATTGCAAAGGCGCGGCTATAGTCGGTAACATGGTGCCCGTGATTGTGGTGATGTGCCACTGTTAATCCCTCACCTGCCTGATTCTAAGCTGTATTCTCAGGGAAGCCGTTGCTTGCTAGAACCCTACGGGCTTTAAGCCTCAGGCTCAACTAGGTGTTCCGCCACCTCACGATAGAGATAGGTAATGTGGCTGTCAGCCAGGCCATAGTAGACATTCCGGCCCGCTTTGCGATAGCTCACTAGACGCATGGCTCTTAGGGTTCGCAACTGGTGAGAAACAGCCGACTCACTCATCTTCACTGCCGCCGCTAAGTCACACAAACACAGCTCCTGTTGAGCCAAAGCGGAGAGAAGGCGCAGGCGATTGGGATCAGCTAGCACGCTAAACAGTTCCGCCATTCGTTGTGCTTTGACTGGAGGTAAGACTGCTGATTGAACTTGACGAAAACTATCTAGATGAACGGGGCAAGGAGCTTCACAATTTGGCGGCTCCATTGGCTGCGATTGTTTTTGGGGCCGAGTTGAACGGGTCATAAGCTGCTTAAAACTGTCTGACTGATGCTACAGGTTATAGGAACCGGCTAGGCTATCCACTAGATGCACACCGATATAAGCGCAAGAAAATACCCTAGCACTTTTCCCCAGATGTAAAATATGAATATACTCTCACAAAAGCAGACTTCTGCAAATGAAGCCCCAACAGCGCAGCCGGAAATTTCAGACCGTTGCGGCAGGAGTGTCTCTAACCCTGGTTTTTGGAAGCCTAGGAATTGTAGGTAGGGCTGAACAAGCTCGTCAGGATCAGTCTATTCCATCCAAGGATCTGGCCAACGGAACCTATTTATATGGTGAAGTGCCTCAGCCGGATCAAGTCAACAAAGGCTATGTCGTGTTTGTCCACCAAAACGCTGGGGTTACCGGTGCCTTTTATTATCCCTTGTCCGAGTTTGACTGCTTTACCGGGGCTATGAAGAACAACACCTTGCAGGTTCAGTCCATAGGAGTGGGTGACTCCGAACCGGTAATGGTGAAAGTGGAATTGGCAGAGCTGCACCCCATCAAGACTATAAGCACCAATGATCAACGGATTCTCTCAAGCTGTAGGGAGGCAATGGCAGCACGGAGTCATAAGCAACTTCCGGTATCAACAGGACATTAACCCTACCTGGAAGCATCTCAGCTAGATTAGCATTAATTCCCTGCTACAGCAATGCTGGCAAAAGTTGCCGGATAAGGGATAAGTTCAGAATTCAATCCGGGACCAGCTTCCGAGAGAGGTTAGGTTGCGGACCGCCAGAGCTACCCATCTTTTGCGGCTGAAATACCGGGGCAGCAAAGTTACTAAGATGGATTTAGACCTAGCGTTTAAGTATGAGCGTTATTGATCCTGACTCTGAACTGACTCCCCGATTAATCAAGCACCCCGTTCGCTATCCGGACCACCGAGGCGTGGACCGCGAGGCTCTAACGCCGATGCTGCGCCATTACGTTGAGGTCAAAGATGAAAACCCTCACACGCTGTTGCTGTACCGGGTGGGAGATTTCTATGAAACGTTTTTTCAGGATGCCTGTACGATCGCGCGGGAGCTGGAATTAGTCCTCACCAGCAAAGAAGGCGGCAAAGACGTGGGCCGGGTGCCGCTGGCTGGCATTCCTCATCACGCCTTGGATCGCTACTGCCGGATTCTGGTAGAAAGGGGCTATGCGATCGCCGTCTGTGATCAGGTGGAAGACCCAGCCGTTGCCCAAGGACTCGTGCGGCGGGAAGTGACCCGGGTCCTGACGCCGGGGACTGTGCTGGATGAAGGGATGCTGAATGCCCGCCGTAACAACTTTTTGGCAGCTGTGGTTTTGACAGGGCCTCACTGGGGGTTGGCCTACGCTGATATCTCGACGGGGGAGTTCCTCACCACTCAAGCAGGTGAAGTTGAGCAGTTGGCCCAGGAACTAATGCGCCTGCAGCCCTCAGAGGTGCTGATACCAACAGATGCCCCCGATCCGAGACAATTGCTGCGACCCGGTGAGAAGAGCGATTGTCTCCCAGCAGCATTGCCGGACTCGTTTTGCTACACACTGCGATCGCAGGCTTCCTTCAGTCACAGAGAAGCGCGACGGCGATTGCTGGGAACCTTCAAAGTTCGCTCTCTAGAAGGTTTGGGGTGTGAACATCTGCCTCTGGCTGTGCGCGCTGCTGGGGGGCTATTAGAGTACCTGGAAGACACGCAAAAAGGGTAGCCAAATTCCCCTCCAGCCCCTATCCACTTACACGATTAGCGAGTACCTGGTACTGGACTACCAGACCCGCCGTAACCTAGAAATTACTCAAACGGTACGAGACGGCATCTTTCATGGTTCATTGCTTTGGTCACTAGATCAAACCCGCACGGCAATGGGTGGCCGAGCCCTGCGACCTGGCTGCTGCAGCCACTATTAAAGGTTGACCAGATTCAGGCACGGCTGGACACAGTCCAGGAACTGGTGGACAAGAGTGCCTTACGAAAAGACCTCCAGAGTTTGTTGCAGCAAATCTATGACCTGGAACGGCTCGCAGGTCGAGCCGGTTCTGGTACAGCCAATGCCCGAGACTTGCTAGGGATTGCAGATTCCTTGAGTCGATTGCCTCACCTTGCCCGCCTGGTTACTGCTGCTAACTCTGCTTACCTGAAAGCTCTCCAAACGGTGCCCTCGCAGTTAGAGCAACTGGCAGCCCGGCTACAGGCTCACCTGGCGGAATCGCCGCCCCTATCCCTTACAGAGGGCAACTTAATCCGGCCTCAGGTGAATGCAGAACTGGATCAATACCGCCAGCGGGTGGAAAATGATCATCAATGGATCGCTAACCTAGAAGTGACGGAACGGGCTCGCACCGGCATTCCCAGTCTCAAGGTGGGCTTTAACAAAACCTTTGGCTACTACATCAGTATTTCTCGGGCAAAAGCAGGCCAGGCTCCCAGCGATTATATTCGCAAGCAAACCCTGACGAACGAAGAACGCTACATCACCTCAGACTTAAAAGAGCGGGAAGTCCGGATTCTCACAGCCCAAGCCGAGCTCAGCCAGATGGAGTACGAAATCTTTGTCGGTTTACGGGCGGAAGTTGCCCAGCAGGCTGACTCTATTCGTTGCGTTGCCGCCGCGGTCGCCGCCGCGGATGTTCTCTGCGGTCTCGCAGAAGTGGCGGTAGCTCAAGGCTACTGTCGCCCTCAAATGATTCAAGATCGGCAAGTCGCCATCGATTCTGGGCGCCACCCAGTCGTAGAGCAGTTGTTGCCTGTAGGCCTTTTTGTGCCCAACTCAACCCACCTGGGCAGCACGGAGGCAACAACTGAACCGGACTTGATTGTGCTGACCGGGCCAAATGCCAGTGGCAAGAGCTGCTACCTGCGGCAGGTGGGGTTAATTCAGCTCATGGCGCAGATGGGCAGTTTCGTTCCGGCGGCGTCTGCCAGCCTGGGGGTGTGCGATCGCATCTTCACCCGGGTTGGGGCAGTGGACGATCTGGCAACCGGGCAGTCTACCTTTATGGTCGAGATGAACGAGACTGCTAATATCTTGAATCACGCCACGGAGCGCTCTCTGGTGCTGTTGGATGAAATTGGCCGGGGGACTGCTACCTTTGATGGTCTTTCCATTGCCTGGGCTGTGGCGGAGCACCTTGCAGGTGAAATCAAAGCCCGTACCATCTTTGCTACTCACTATCATGAATTGAATGAATTGGCCTCACTGCTGGCAAACGTAGCTAATTACCAGGTCACGGTCAAAGAGCTGCCGGAGGAAATTATTTTTCTCCACCAGGTTCAACCGGGGGGAGCCAACCGCTCTTATGGCATTGAGGCAGGCCGACTGGCGGGTCTGCCCAGCTCCGTGATTCAGCGAGCCCAGCAGGTCATGCACCAGATCGAAAAGCATAGCAAGATTGCTGTGGGACTGCGGCAAGGCAGCGTGCAGCGGCACCGTACTCGTGCCGCAAAACCGCAACAGTTTGAACTACCCTTTTAGGAACATTGTCTATAATTATGCCGCCGCACCAAAGCGGTAGCCCTTGCCATAGACCGTATGAATCAGCGGTGCTTCCCGTGCTGCTTCAATCTTGCGCCGTAGTAAGCGGATTTGCGCTGCCAGGACATTACTGCTGGGTCGATCACCCGCCGGCCATAGGTGATGATAGATTTCATCGTGGGCTAATAGCTGGCCCGGATGGCGCATCAGATATTCGAGTAACTGGCTTTCTTTTTCCGACAGGTCAATGGCTCGTCCCCGCCGGTAGGCTGCCTGGTTCTCCAGGTCGAGTTCTAGGTCCTCATACTGGAGCCGCCCTAAGCCCTCTGCCGTTTCTATCGCTGAGGAGCGGCGCAGCAGCGCTCTCACCCGTGCCAGGAGTTCCCTTAGCTCAAAGGGTTTAACCAGGTAGTCGTCAGCACCGGCATCTAAGCCTTGCACCCGGTCATCCAATGTGTCTTTGGCTGTGAGAAACAATACCGGGGTGCTATCTCCTCGCGATCGCAATTGCTGGCAGATCTCTAACCCCGTCTGCTTTGGCAAAAGCCAGTCGAGAATCAGTAGGTGATAGCCACTGCCTTGATAATCAAGGTCTTGCACCTTTTGGAGAGCGCTTTCGCCGTTATAGGCAATATCAACGCTGTACCCCTCGCGGCTGAGCATCCGACCCAGGGGATCTGCGAGTTCCGCTTCATCATCAACGAGAAGAATCCGCATCCGTTTCCATGGTGATTGGTCAAAAGATGTTGAAATTAGCTTGGTAGCACGATAAGGGCTCTGCACAAATGATTTCTTCTTAAACTCCTTTCGGATTGGTGAACTACTCATCTCTAAACACAACTTTGTCATAAATGTCTGCAATGGTAATTTGAAATGGTATCGAGTTTAAGGACAAAATTTCGTTTACATCATCACACTCTAAAAACATCCACCGCTTTCTATCAGTTTTGTAGTACTGTTCAACGTGCATCGTGTATTGATCAATTAACAGATACTCCTGAAAGCTGGAAATTGTCCGATATGCTGCAAATTTTTCGTCTTTGTCATAGCTTCTTGTAGATCTAGACAGTACCTCAACAATCATCAACGGATTAATGATGGTATCTTGTCGCCCTTCTTGAAATTGCAAATCACCCTGAACCAGCATGACATCAGGATAAGTATAGATGCGCTTTCTGGGAATCCAAAGGCGCTGATCACTAAAAAATACTCGAAAGGGTTGCTGCTTGAGAGCAAAGTTCAATGCTGCGTAAAAATTGCCAACAATCTGATTATGATTTGGCGTACCTCCTGTCACGCAAATAACCTCACCATCAATATATTCATGGCGTTCGTCCGAATGTATCTCGAAGTCCAGGTATTCTTCAGGCGTATAATGCTTTTTTTCGGTCTGTAGAATCATAGAATTTCAACCTCCAATACTTCAAATTGCTGATTCCTCCAAGCGATTCTCCAAAGCAGAGATGCTGCGCTTTAGTCTAGCCATACCGATGGCTTTACACCCCTGCTTCAGATTTTTTCATCACCTTCTCCACTCTTGCTTTCAACTGCATTCTCTTACCCTCTGCTCGGTTCAATGAAACATCCAAACAGAAACAGGTTTCTAGAGACAGACGCCGGATTGATACTCAAGGTTTTGGTTCTAGCTGCCGTGCTCTCCGTTGCAATCAAGTATATGGGGCCAAGCTTGGCAATACCCGCAACCCCCACGAATGCCTTAATTGCCGTATTTTCCCCCACGTTACTGATGAGCCTGGCGCTAGCCTGGCGCGGCTGGCAACAGCGCTGATAAGCTGGCGATCGCAGTGGGAGCCGTCACCACCGCTTCTCGCTGTAACCAGTAGGCAGTGAGACCTGCCGCGATTGCCCCTTGATAGTCTTCTACGAAGCTGTCTCCGATATGCCAAGCACGATCAGTGCTACAGTGATGTTTCTCAAGACCCGCCGCAAAGATCTGCGGTTCTGGCTTGGCAAAGCCAATCTCAGTTGAAATGGTCACGGAAGTAAAAAACTGAGCGAGATCGAGGACGGCCAACACCGAATACAGCCGCCGATCAAAATTAGAGAGAATACCCAACTCAATCCCTAGCCCTTGCCAGTACTCCAAGGAATCAAGCACGTCAGCGTAGACGAACCACGGTTCAGCCGTGGCAAAGTAAGCATAGAGTTTAGCAAAAAAACCAGGAAAGTCAGAAAACTGGTGTAAGACGCCTACTCGCTCAAAGCTCTGGGCTGCGATCGTCTGCCACCAGTCAAACTCATAGCGAGGAATTTCTGCCGCAGGGACCCCAGGAAACACAGCTTTTGGAGCAGACTGAAAAACTTGGAAAAAAGCTTGATTGAGTGAAGCTGCTTCCACTTCAACCCCGACTTGACGCGCTAGCTCCCCGTAAATCTGGCCCACGCTTCCCCGGACACCAAACAGCGTTCCAACTGCATCGAAGAAAATAACTTTAGGTTGCTGCATCTTCAGCTCTCATTTTATAAGTCTATTGAAAAAATATCCCCAGGAGGGGGTATACTCAGCCTCAGGCATTCAGGATCTCGCCAGCAATTCGATAATCTTCGGGGTAATCCCCGTAATATCTGCAACAGCATCAAAGGTGTTTGCCTGAGGCCCCAACACTAGAAGTGGCACTGGGTTCAGGGTGTGGCTTCTGCTTGATAAGTCCTCAATATTACCGTGATCACTGCTGATAATCAGCGTGACTTGAGGCGGTAGCTGGCAGACAATGCTCCCGACTAAAGTATCGATTAAGCCAATTACATGCTGAGCCTGCGCCTTATCCTGCTGGTGTCCAGCGTAATCCGGCAGGTAGCACTCGAAAAGCGTCAGATGGTTCTGCCTGCAGATGTTTACTAGTCTTCGTCCAGCCTCTTGGGGGGTGATCAAAGGTGCTGTCACATCCTTCTCCCTGAACCGCTGACCTGTAATATCCCAGTACACTGCGTCCCCACAACAGTATTCTTGGGTCATGCGGAAGGGAAGCCCTGCGGTAAGTGCCAGTAGTGTCCCGACAGAATAGCGTTGACGGCGTTGGGCGATCGCCTGAAAATAGGCAGGCGGATAAAAGTTAGCGTGGGCAGCCCGTCCCCCCAAGGCCAGCACCTGCTGAAACATTCCATGCGTCTCAATCAAAGTCCGCAGCGAACCGTTGGCAAAAGCGGTTAAATGCCGTCCTAGAAAAGCGGAGGCATTGCATCCCGTATACAGCGCTGTTTGACCGGTAGCACTTTGTGGCAAACCCGGTACGCCCAAGCAGGCATCAATTGGCTGGAACAGCAGGTTAGGAGTGCTCACCCTCAGATGAGGCAGAAGTGCCCCCCTCAAAAGCTGACTTAGGAAAGGTGTAGCAGTATGAGAGGCTAAAGGATTACCGGGGTGAGGCTCTGCTAGCCCAACCCCGTCTAGAAATAGGAATAGAAATTGAGCAGCTAGATTTGCCATACTACTAAACTGCTGTAGTTAGCAGGGGAGCCCTCTCCAATTATCTGCTAAAAGCTGGCTGCCGCTCTTTGCCCAGCATAAGTTCTATGGATCTTCATTTCAGAGTAGCTATCTCATGACCTAGAAGGAAAATGGCTGCCCTGCCAGTGACGCAGGTGCTGGGAGCTTCCTCTCAGATAAGAAAACAAATTTCTGCTCCACTTGCTCCAGTCCCTTCTGGCGATGAGGTTCTGGTGGACTAGCGGGCGATTGGGCTGCCGTGGTGATGAATCAAATACAACTGAATCCACTAAAGTTGAGTTGAAAGGCAAATCAGACATTTTTGTACCGTGGAAATTTTGCACAACGCTCCGACTTCCTGGCTACAACTTCCTCCACCTCTAGCAATTCAATTAATAACTATTGGAGCTTGGGTGGGGGCTGTTATTTTCCTGGCTGAGTGGTTAAGTCGCTATACGGCTGTAGGAGCGGAAACAGTCCGCAAAGTTGTTCATATTGGCACTGGTAACGTTATCTTATTGGCCTGGTGGTTTGAAGTCCCAGCTTGGTTAGGCATTCTTGCTTCAGTTTTGTTCAGCGTTCTGACGGTGTTATCTTATAAATTCCCTATCCTACCAAGTGTGAGTGAGGTTGGCCGCAAAAGCTGGGGAACTTTTTTTTATGCAGTCAGTATTGGCTTGCTAATCACCCTCTTCTGGCTGCACCTTCCCCAATACGCTGTTTTAGGTATTTTAGTCATGACTTGGGGAGATGGTTTGGCAGCTGTAGTCGGTCAACGTTGGGGTCGCCATCCTTACACTGCTTGGGGTATGAAAAAAAGCTGGGAAGGCTCGCTGGCTATGGGAATCATCAGTTATGTCGTTAGTTGTCTGATTTTCTTGGGGGTACAGGGAAGTACCTGGCAGACCTGGCTGATTCCAGTTGCGATCGCTCTGGTTGCTACGAGTTTAGAGACTTTTTCCAAAATCGGTGTTGACAACCTTACCGTTCCCCTAGGCAGTGCGGCTTTAAGCTTTTTCTTAAATGAACTTTGGTTCTAAAGCCTACCCAGCACTAGTCCATCCAAAGCTGAAGTTTTATGCCAAGCTACAAAGGACTCGTACAGCAGAACCCCCAATAACGGGGGTTCCAATCTCTATAAAGGTAGCTATTAAAAGGTAGCTATTAACTATTTTTGTGCTTGGTCGGGTCCACAAGCTTGTAATGCTGGTTGTGATCTGGAGTAGGGGGTAAGGTCTTACCTTCTATGGAAGTTACCTCCTGGCCTGTGCCCTTACCCTGAGAATCAGTTAGCTCGTATTGTCCACTCTCCTCTGCCTTTTCACCCGGGTTTTGTAATTCGTCTGGCATACAAAGCTCCAATCTGCAGTACAGCGAGAGTCTAGCAAATAGAGGGGGATATATCTATATCGTAGGTATAGTCAGTTGTTTCACAACCGACCGCAGACAATAGCAAGAAAGGGCAAGGGCCGTGCCAAAATAGATATCGTTTTTCAAGGTGCTGGGAATGAGATTTTTGAGATCTCCCCAAAATTCGGCCACACGGATTTTCCTGTTCTTTTTGCTGCTAACGATTGTAGTTTATGTACTGCGAGGTCTAGCAGTTCTCAGTATGATCCCTGGCTCAGTGATCTGGGCCTTAATTCTATTGACGATTGGGACTGGTATCCTAGCGGCCCTCCAAAATATTAGGGGACGCTATTAGGGGCGCAGGAACTAGAAGGAGCTCGATACCTTACTCCCCTATCCCCTCAAACTGGCTCCTTTACCTGGTGCTGGATTGCGTATTCCCGAAATCTATCTAAGTCTGCTTGAATTGTGGATTCAACCGCGCGACCTAAAAACCAGCCGTCCATCAGACGCCCGAGAAAACCAGGGATAGCGTAGGCTACAGTTAACCTGACGATACTACTGTTTTTGCGATCGTAGAATCGAACTGCCCCCCGATTTGGCAAACCATCTATCGACTCCCATTGAATAATCTGGTGAGGGATGACCTTGATCAGGCGCGACTGCCAGCTAAATTCCAGACCCCCTGTTGCCAGTTTCCAACGCGATAGGTTGGGCTCTCCTGGAGAGACCTGCACAGATTCAATCCACTTCATCCAGTGAGGAAGCTGCTCTAGATCAGACCAAAGGTCCCATACAAGACTAATGGGTGCATCAACCTCGACCTCAACACTGTGTGTCTAACCAATCCGACATGGAGCAACCTCGTTTTTATGATTTTGGAGCTTTTCGGCATTTTGGAGAATCGCTCGGGCGGCTTGTCGTCCAGAAAGGGTTGCCCCTTCCATGCTGTCAATATAGTCCTGCTGGGTATAACTACCGGCTAGAAAAAGTTTACGATTGGCGTTTGTTGGTCAGGACGGTAAGCATCCATACCGGGGCTTCCCGGTAGAGGGAGTGAGCCAGCTTGACGACGCCGGACCAGGTCATATTCAGCTCTCGTGAGGAGGGGAATAGTTGGTGTACCTGTTCTAGAACGTGCTGGGCAATCGCCTCATTGCTTTGCTTGATGAATGGATCGCCTGGCGTTAGAACACATTGCAACAAAGACCCCTGGCCCTCCCGATAGTAATCTGCGGGACTGGTCAGCGCCAGATCAGCAAAACAGGAAAAGTCTGCATCTGGGGTGTAGAGCAAGTTATCAATTCCAGCAGCGTGATCTAACTGCCGACGCTCGACGGCATTGTGTAGCTCAGTCACCCAGCCATCAAACCGCAGTTGCACGGTGGCAACCGGAACGGCATCTAGCTTGTAGATATTGTCAAACTCCGGCCACTGCCGCCATGCCTGAGGCAGCAAGCGCTGCACCCCTGGCACGTCGCAGGCACAGACATAGGCATCTGCGGTAATGGTTTCTTCACCATCGTCTTTGGCAATCACCAGTCCTGTGATCTGGGTCTGCTCCCCTGTAGTGTTAAACAAGATGTTGCGGACCCGGCGACGCGTGTGAATTCTTGTTCCCCGCTTCTCTAGGTAGTCCACAATTGGCTTGTGCAGGTATTCTTGGGGAGAACCTTCCAGCATTCGTAGGATCGAAGCTTCTGTTTTAACGGCAAATAACTGGAAGATCGTCAGCATGCAGCGGGCGGAAATGTTTTCAGTGTCAATGAAACCCAGAGCATAGGCGATGGGGTTCCACATCCGCTTCAGGCTACCATTAGATCCCCCATGACGACGAAACCAGTCGGCAAAGCTGATGCGGTCTAGGTTACGAATAATTTTCATCGCCCCTTCGAGGTCCACTAACCCTCGAACGATGGGACTTGTGCCCAGAGCGATCGCGTTTTGCAGTTTATCCTGTACTGATAGTTGCGAAGTGGTAAAGAAAGCTTTCAGACCACTAAAGGGAGCACCCGCGAGAAAGCGAAAGTCCAGGGCTCCTGAGCGTCCCCCGTGGTTGATAAACGTGTGGGTATGCTCTTTCAGCCGCAAGTTTTGTAAAGCACCAACCTTCTCCATCAGCGCAAACAGTTGGGTATAACAGCCAAAGAAAACGTGCAGTCCCATTTCTACATGATTGCCTTCGCCATCGATCCAACTGCCGGCTTTACCGCCGATAAAGGAACGAGACTCGTAAATTTCAACTTCGTGCCCGGCGTCGACTAAATCTGCTGCCGTTGCCATCCCTGCTAGGCCAGCCCCGACGATCGCCACTCGCATGTCCGCTATCCTTTTGACGTTTCTTTACACAGTTTAATAGAGTCTCAGTCCCTAAATGACTAGTTCAGGACCAAAATGCTGTCTCATAGCCATTGACCAAGACATTAAGGACAGCTTAAGAAGCTTGGTCGCGGTCCCGAACTACGTGGAAGTGAGCCAACTGCTAACGAAGTAACCCGTCAAAGAGACGCCCGCTTTACGTTATCTCGCTACTGCCCGCCAGATCTCAGTTGAAGCTGATGCTGAGATGGACTGACGAGAGTTTACCTACCCCTTTGCATCATTTTTTTGACCGCCATGGCCGCGATACCGGCCATCGCTGCCTTTGCCACTGGGCTGTTCATCATATTACTGCTACCGCCTCCAGTAAAACTACTTGCGGCACCGCCGCCCATGAAACTCCCCATAGCAGCACTCATGATTTGACTGAGCACATCGGGTTGCTGCTGGTGCATGCGATTCGTCACTTGGGCCAGATAGTCAGGGTCTGAAAGCGATCGCCTGGGCCATCTCGGTCTAAATCAGGGACGTTAAAGTTTTGCTGTCGGGACTGCTGCTGAAGGAATTGCCCGAACTGCATCCGTTCCTGGGGGACATTCGCATGAAAGCTTCCTTGGCAGACTCTAAGTAGACATCGGAGGGTACTTGCTTAGAAACCTGCTGATAGCGACTGGAAACTTCATCATCCGAGTACCCTTCATGGGGGCCCTTGCTCGTATCGACCGATAAATCGCGGTAATCCTGTTCTCCGCCCTGAGCGTTACCAAGGATGTTTTGCAAAAAGTTCATCTGTACTCTCCTACTTTGTGTCATTGAATTCCCCAACGGGTGAAGAATTCTCCTGTTTAATGAATATCTAGCCTGGTCTTAGAGAGCATCTACCATAGGATGGCCTTTCCTCATTTGAACCATTCCGAAGATTAATAACTAATGCCCCCAAGCTCGGCTTTAAAACTCAAAAGCTTAGAGGCACTTTTTTGTTACAACTCCGCTACAGCAGTCGAAGACCTATCTAGCGGATGGTTAAATCATCACCAAGGGTCAAGTCTAAGTCTGTGTCAGGATAGACAACAACCTCTGAGCGATCGCGCGAATCATCTCTGCCGCCAAATACTTCACCTAGGATTGTCCCTACATCGATGCGGCCACCTCTGGTGATAGAGCCTAAAACACTGCGGTTGCGAGTGACAATATCAGACGTTGCCTCAATATCGTAATCGCGCCATCAGTGAGTATCAAGCGATCAGCGACAAACCGGGTGCTGTCCTCAACCGGCCGCAGCTCCCCTTCAATTCTGCTGCCTGCTGGAATCACAATGTAGCCACGACTATCTTTAACATCACGAGCCACAGTTAGGGTGAGATCACGACTTTCCTTACGTCTGAGAACGATCTGGTCAGAACCTGGGTACTCAACGCGAATTCTAGTCCCTGCAGAAACAGTACCAGAGCGATATTGATCGCGATCTCCATCGTTAGCAGAGAAAGTTTCACTCATCAAACGCTCAAAAGCATTGACCACTCGTCTGAGTTGTTCAGGTAGCTGTTCCACATTGAGTGCGTAGCGAAACTACGGTGTCTTGACTCACTAAAAAGACAGCAGTTGTCTGTCTGTCCCGGCGGCTAGAGTAACTGCGGCGATCAAAGTTCTCAAAATCCTGCTCACGCAACAGCCGCTCAAATTCGCGCACCTCGCTGCTGGAGATCCGGCCAATCCGAACTGTTCTGTCGTTGCGAGATCTGAGGATCTCGCCGTTTTTCCCGCAGGACGATCATTTGAGGCTCGCGTGAATAGCGATTTTGTTCAATCACGCTGAAGACTTCATCGCCCTGCAACTCTCGCGGTAAGTCCTGATTCGCAATGTGCTCAACAATTAGGCTGCGATTGAAGCGATCATCAAATCTGCCATCCCGATCACGCTGGTCTTTGGATTGCTCATCACGATCGCGGCCTTGCTCGTAACGTTCATCCCGGTCATCATCTTTGTCTTGCTGTCGACAATCCCGATTGCCAGGAAAATCATTCACCCGTTCGCCGCGATTACAGCGGTAACCCCGCCGGAGCGTCAGTGGGTGGATTAGCCTGGACAACTTCCACTCCCGAAATTGCGCCAAAGCTAGTTAAAATCAACAAAGCTAATGGAAATTGAAAAAACTGCTTTGAATCCATACGATTCACCTTTTGCCTTTAGCTACCCCTTGAGATATAAAGCAAGACGTATCATAGACTACAAAGTTTCCGTAGATCTACGTAGAATGGCGATGCCAACAGTACACCTCAAGTACCACTCGAGGTGTGCTGTTGGCGCCGGCTTAGGGCTCAAGTATACTTGCCACTCTAAGCCTGAAGTGTTCTCAAACCGTTATTCAACGATACGAATAAGCTCGTGAGATTTTGATAAAGATTGATTTAACTAAACTGGCTTTACTAAAGCGCTCAACCCTTAAGTTGCGAACCAAACCGTACCAGAGGGTCTTAAGAACAAAACTGAGATACCCTTGAGCGATAAGGAAATTGCCTGTTGCCGATTCCGGTTGGACTTCCGTGTCTAAGCTTCACCCTACAGTGACGGAGCTAAACTCCTGAAGTTACGGCAACAGCTGGGAAGTACAAACCGCGTTCCCAAAGACTTTTTAAGTGTGTTTGGCAATTGCTAAAGCACTGTAAGGGCGTGGTGATTGGTGAGAAGCTGGAGCCCCATAATCGTCTGGTGAGTGACTTGATGCTGGCGCAAATGACAGCGGGAGAAAAGGATTTTGCTTTACGGGTTGAGCATCTACTCAATAAAATTCCAGCACCACAGTACCGGCAAGTTAACGTCGAGGCGTTAATGGCCCTGGCCGAGGTGTGCGATCGCAATCCCAGCTTGCAAATTGAAGAATACATCGTACTGGATGTCTTGATTGGTCATGCCGTACGGCTGGCTTGGCTGGAGCGCTTTCCAGAGCAAGGAGACTGCTATGATGAGCACAAAGCTGCTGCCTGGCGCTCCTTTTACAACACCTCTGCTAAGGAGTGCACCAATTATATCGTCAAAGCCTTCCGCTTCCTCACCCAGGTGGGGCAAGCAGTGCCGTCTGAGATGACGCAGCCGTTAACCGTAGCGGCACCTGTGGCCGAGACCGAGTAAAGCACAGGAAACACTGCTAAGAGTAGCATCCGGGTTAAGGCCGGGAAACCAGTGGACCTAGGGGGTGCAATCCTAGATGGTGAGGCCACCGGCAGGCTCAGGGTTGTGAAACCGCTATGCCAGCCCCCAAACTGGAAAATACACTCAGAAGGTCATTTGGGAAGGCGTTGGTGCACAAGGATACTGCTGTTAGCCCTATCTTAAACCGTTTGGTTGACGGGTTTCCGCTAACTGGAGAACAGCAACGGCAGCTAGAAATCTGGGCGCTCCAGGATCACGCAAGAGCCAGAGCCTTTGGGATTAGTCGAGATAATGTTACCGCGGTGGTGCAGGCGCGATCGCGTCTCCTCCGGCTGATCTACCCTAAGGTCCAGGAATGGCAGCATCGCGGCAAACTGCAATCACCTCTAAAACCCTTATGGGATTTGTGGCTTCCCTTAGCACTGCAGATTGTTGCTTATCGCCAGGCTCTAGAGCGGCCCCTGATCCAGGGAATTGTTGGGGGTCAAGGTACTGGCAAGAGTACGCTAGGCGCAATCCTGAAGATCATTTTGGGTCAACTTGGGTATGCGACTGTGAGCTTATCCTTGGATGACCTCTACAAAACCTATGCAGAGCGCCAGTACTTGCGGCAGCATGACCCTCGGTTGATCTGGCGCGGTCCTCCCGGCACCCACGATGTTCGATTGGGTATCCAGGTATTGGATGAGTTGCGTAATCCCAGCCGATCTGGTCCAATCGCTATTCCTCGCTTTGACAAGTTTGCCCATAGAGGAGCGGGCGATCGCATGACTCCTGAGGTTGTAGAAGCCATTGAAATTGTTTTATTTGAGGGTTGGTTTGTCGGGGTTCAGCCGGTTGACCCAGCAGTTTTTGCGACCGCTCGACCACCCATTCTCACCGAAGCAGACCGGGAATTTGCGCGGGACATGAACCAGCAGCTTCAGGAGTATCTCCCCCTGTGGCAACGCCTGGATCGGTTGATTTTGCTGTACCCGCTGGATTATCGTCTCAGCCAAGAATGGCGACGGCAGGCAGAATCCCAGGCGATTGCAGCAGGCCGATCGGGTATGAGTGATGCGGAAATTAGTGAATTTGTCACGTATTTTTGGCGGGCATTGCACCCGCAGGTATTCATTGAACCTCTGGCTCAAGGTTCCCAAAAGGTAGATTTGGTGATTCAGATCAATCCTGACCATACACCGGGTACAATCTATCAGCCTTAGGTTCAAGTTCACGGTAGCAACTGCCATTGATGAAGCTGCTTTCTTGATTCAAGGTTGATCTGAACAAGCAAACTTACACCGGCAAGAGAGAACGCTGGCACTGAGGACAAATCGCATGGATAGAAAGCTGACAATCTAGCAAGTGGTAGCCTTCTTTCTGGGCTGTCTTGGCACCAACTTTTAGGATTGAGTCACTTTTGAACTCAATAGTCTTACTACACTTTATGCAAATGAGGTGGTGATGGTGATGGGGATAGGGTTGATTCAATTCATAATGTTTATGCCCCTCTGCCAACTCCAATTCCCGCAAGATGCCCATGCGAGCCATTAGCTTAACGGTACGGTAAATGGTTGAAAGACTAATCGGGTCGCCCTGTTCTTGCAGACAGTGCTGCAGATCTTCTGCACTCAGATGTTCACCTTCAGGAAGGTTTTGGAAGATATGAAGGATGGTTTCTCGCTGAGGAGTCAGCCGCCAGCCCCTATCGTTTAGCTCAGCCTTGAGAGAATCTGCTGTGTAGAAAGCCATCGGATACTACCTCCCAAGAAAGCAGTGTTACTGAGAATGATACACAATCCTTTTGTAATTTTCAAGAAGCTAGACTTATTGAGAATAATACCTAACTAGCTCACAGAGGGTTTCGTAGGATAAAGCACACACTTCGGCTGACATCCTAACTAAATTAGAGCGTCATGGATTCTATAGAATGGGATACCATGGAAATTACTTGACGATGTACTCAAGAAATGCATCGTAAAGCTGAGTAAAGCTTTCCTATGCCAGAGACTCTAAATAATCTCGTACACGGTTCCGGCGTTTGGGTTGACGCAGCTTTTGCAGAGCCTTAGATTCAATTTGACGCACCCGCTCCCGAGAAAGCTCGAGTGCGCGACCAATTTCTGCCAGAGAATAGGCGTGACCGTCTCCCAAGCCAAAACGCATAGAAATCACGTCACGTTCACGGGTGGTTAGGTCGGCCAGCAACTGCTGCAATTCTCCTAGTAACGACTCCCGCATAATGATTTGCTCTGGAGAGATATCATTGGTTTCCAGTAAATCTCCTAACTCAGTATCCTTATCTTTGCCGACCTTCGTTTCCAGAGAAACGGAGCGAGGGACTCGAACCAGTAGCTCCCGCACCTGAGGCGGTGTCATCTCCAGCTCAGAGGCAATATCTTCAATAGTGGCCGTATGGCCTTTTTCTTGAGAGACTTTTCGCTGAGCTTTTTTAATTTTATTGAGCTTTTCTGTGATATGAACCGGCAGGCGAATCGTCCGACTTTGAGTGGCGATCGCGCGGGTAATTCCCTGGCGAATCCACCAATAGGCGTAGGTACTAAAACGATATCCCTTCGTGGGATCAAACTTCTCAACAGCCCGCTCTAAGCCTAGGGTTCCTTCTTGAATCAAGTCCAGTAACTCCAGGCCGCGATTCTGGTATTTTTTGGCGACGGATACGACCAGGCGGAGATTAGCCTGAATCATATGCTCCTTAGCGCGAATGCCTTCCTTCTGGATTAGCTCCAGTTCTGTAACGCTCAAGTCGGTTGCTTCTGCCCAAGCCTGCTTCCCCTGAGATAACAGGGGCTTGAGTTCACCCACAGCAATCCCGGCTGCCATGGCCCACCGCTCTAGGGAAGGTCGATGGCTCAGGCTTGCCACCAGGCGATCGCGAACGTTCATTAACTGCACATATTGTTGAACGCAGCTATTTCCACTAGTGGCTACTGCCTCTCTCAATTCGAGCAGCCGCATATGGCGCTGCACCTTTTGGGCTTCTGAAACTTCCTCGTCTCGGCCTAACAGGCGCACGCGGCCAATTTCTTGTAAATACAGGCGAACTAGATCAGTGGTGCGCCGGCGAGCAACCTGATTTTCCGCATCAGATTCACTGGGGTCAATGTCCCAACTGACCGCAATCTCGGCGGTTAAGGGATCAAACTGTCCGGTATTATTCTCGGCATCAGGCTGAAAGCCATTGCTGCCAGGCTGATTGTCATATTCTGCATTCATGTAGAAGGGGGTTGCTGGCACGTGGTCACCTCTGCGGCTGAATACCCACACATATTCTTCCCACCAGTGCAAGACTTATGAACACTCAATCAAGTTCCTGCACCTGCTGCTAAACTGAAGTCAGTTAGTTTGACCTCAATTCACCCAAGGGTAAAGCATTGTAGCGGTTTGTACTACTTGCCTTTGTCTCTAGATTCCTCAGTGTTACAGCTGGAATAACGACCGTATTCAAGATCTGCACACTAAGTTTCGTGCCCCTAATGCCTCCTGGAGTGCATTAACATTACTGCTAAACCCTGCTATGTCTTTGAGAGCTTGGATACACCTTTCGTATGAATACCTATGTGATTCCCTCAACTTTGTTGTTGACGGTGTTATTGATGGTTGGCTTGTTCTTCTTCGTCAAAGCATCCGTTAAGGACCGCACTCAACAAGTCAGTCTGATTGCTGAAAGCTCAGAAGACGCTCTCCTGAGCCAGTTAGACCAATACTTTACCCAACGAGCCTATCGAGTCGTGGCTCTAGACCTTGAAGGCGTCACGTTTGCAGGTTTGGTTCGACCTAGCGTGTTTCTCGCCATCTTTTTGACGCTGCTCGTTGCTGCAGGGATGCTGTGTCTTGGCCTAGTTTTATCCCTGCTTGTGCCTAAGATTAGCACAGGGTTTTTAGGATTAGTTCTTTTAGCGCCATTAGCGGGTTTCTTCTACTGGCAGCGGGCTGGACGGCAGGAGCAAGTCCTGGTCAAGGTTGAACCCCTGCCGGGGAAGGGCCAGTCGGAAGATCAGAGCCAACTGACTGTCACGGCCCATCGGGATGAACTGGCAGCCTTACAGCACAGCCTAAAACTTAAACCCCGAGCCTAACTAACGGTCCCGATCAATTGCTGGCTGGCGACGGACTCTTAGGATGCGGCTGATTTGTTCAAATGTGTCTCGTCGGACGTAAGGATAGTCACTGACCCAGAGATTGTGAGCGGCAATGTAGACATCTGACACTTTAGCAGCCCGGCTAAAACCAGGATGATTAGACAGCACCAGCATTTCGGCAATCTCATTCCGGCGAATCACTTGATGATCACGACGCAACGGTACCTGAATTGTCTTCGTAAATCCAGTGACATCCCCCACTTCTAGATT
Source organism: Thermosynechococcaceae cyanobacterium YX3bin19 (assembly GCA_030447595.1). Classification (GTDB taxonomy): domain Bacteria; phylum Cyanobacteriota; class Cyanobacteriia; order Thermosynechococcales; family Thermosynechococcaceae; genus JAUJON01. Next base: position 23,736 of record JAUJON010000005.1, on the reverse strand, counting down.
TAGTCGGCGTTCGCGGTTTTCGATCACCACCAAGTCCCCCCGTTGATTGACCGTTTCTTCTTTACCAATCAACTCTTCGCTGATGAATACATCTAGAACTCGCCCCTGCCAAAGCCCACAGTGAGAATATCGGCGGTACTCAGCATTGCGTCGACTGGCCCAGTAAATCGGAGCCCACAGCCAGTAAAGACCGAGAGTAAAACTGAGTAAAAACGTGATGCTGCTAAACCCTTCTTTCAAGAAAATTCCCAGAAGTGAGACGATGACTACCCCAACGACAGAGATCAGCAATCGCTTCAACAAATCTGGAACTTTTCCCCAGTAGTACAAGTATTGAGCACCCGTTGGTACTAGGGGAATAAGTTCTTCAAACTTCTGACGAGTTATTGGAATTAACATTTAGGTCAGGTAGGTGTGCAATTAGGGGAACTCTGGGTAGAATTGCCGCAAGCAGGCAACTTAACCTCGGCTTGAGTCCTGTAGTCATTCTAGATACCGGATAGCACGCTATGGCGATTATTGCCCTAAAAGCCTGGTATCTCCAGGAGTATGAACCAGTCCAACAATTAGAAAAACGGCCCCACGATCTCCGCCTTAGCAAAAGCAGTCTACTCAAGTCTGCACTACGGGCTGACTTCTTAGATGAAGTGCACACGGTTAAACAGTCTGCTTGGTTCCAGCGCTATCTAGAAGGTGAGACAGTTGAATTTTACATTGAAGGGAGCGGTGGTTACGCGATTTCTAATATTGACCTCATCAGCCACGAAATCTACTTCACTAAGCAAGAGGTGATGGCACATCTGGAGCCAATCATCTTCTTTAGTTATCAAGCTGAGTACGTTGAATCTAGTGACTGTCTACGCAACGAACTGCGCAGCGTGGTTGAGCTTCTCAACAGGCGATCGCGGATTGCCTTGCAGTTGGAAGAATCCCATCGCCTAACTGAGGGTCCAGTTCGCCTTAATAGTACTCTCATGCGCAAGATCCGCCAGTGCCTGCTATTCATTGCCGATGGAACGCCCATCTTGGGCCATGATAGTTCCCCGCCTCAACTTATCCCTAGCCCTAAAGTTTGTGTTGAGATGGGCTATGCCCTTCAGAGTAAGCGCTCTGAACAGATTTTGCTAGCTCAAATGCAGCGCCCTGAACTACCGGGACAGTTTCCGTTTGATTTGTCCAGCAATCAGCGGCTACTGTTTAAGAATGCAGCAGACCTACACAAAACCTTGCCTCCACTCATTCAAGCCCAGCTTCAGCGATTTAACCTGTGGCACTAAAACTGAAATTTATCAGCATCGTTTGGGAAAAGTGCATGATTTTTCATCTTTTCCAGAACATACGGATGGCAAAATGCTCAGGTTAACCAGCGAATATGCCTAGAACTGCGAGTGAATTTGTAGTCCACCTGCTGATCGAGGGGGGGCACCGGGAAGAAGTGAGGTTTCCCACTATTCAAGATTTTCAGAAGTGGTATAGCAACGAGCTTGTGCCTAAGGCTACCTCTGAAGATTTTGTCACGGTGCCGATTAAAAATATTCAAGGGGAATACATGGTAGTGCGTCCTTCCCGGATTCTGGCAATCCGGGTAGAACCTCTATTCTCTTCCAGTATTGATCGCGAGTTTTAGAGGGTCCAACTGTAGATGGAACGATTGTATCCCCTTGGGGGATATGACTCCGGCAACTGACCGGCCTCTTACAAAATCAGTGCTGGGCTCCACTAGGCCAGGTAAGCTATAGCTACACAAGCAACTCAGCGATAATGAATGGGATTTCTTGCATGTTGAAGTCTGCTGCAATTTTTACCCTTGGTATAGGAATAGCTTTTGTAACACCTCTCTGGGAGATTTTTCCCTCAAGGATGGCTGCTGCGGAACTTGCGGCTCCCTTACAACCCTTACCTCAAGCTCAAATACCCCAGTGCCTAGGACTAGACGAGCAGGGGGCAGCCAGGCAAGGGTGATAAAGTTGCGCTTTTGGCTGCCGTTGATCACAGTCTGCGCTATCTGAGGACACCTGCTGCGAGAGAACAGTATCGAAAGCTGAGCCTTCCCGGGATCACTCACAACCGCGTCCAGCGCAGCTTAGCCCGGTTTCGGCAACTGCTGGTTCAGACAAGTCAGCGACGGAACTGCAAGCTGCCGTCAGGCGAGAGTTTGACTTCTACCAGTCCATTGGCAAAGATGGCCAAGGTGCAGTCGATTTTACGGGCTATTTTTGAACCAACCTATACCGCTAGCCGGGTGCCGACACGAGAATATCGCTATCCCCTCTACCATTTGCCGCCCCGCTTCCACCAGTGGCCGCATCCTCACCCAACTCGCGCTCAATTGGAAGGAGTCGATGGCCGACAAGGATCGAGGGGCCGCTTAAAGGGGTTGGAGTTGGTTTGGCTGCGCGATCGCCGGGAAGCTTTTTTGATTCAAGTTCAGGGTTCAGCACGATTGCAGCTCACGGATGGCAGCGTCATGACAGTCGGCTTTGCCGGTAAAACTGACCACCCTTACTCTGGCGTAGGCAAGGAACTGGTAAAAGATGGCAAGTTTCGTCTAGAGGAGCTTTCTTACCGACCCCTGGTGCAATATTTTCGGCAGCACCCAGAAGAAATGAATCGTTACTTGCCGCGAAACCACAGCTTTGTCTTTTTCCGAGAAACGAATGGCGCTGCTGCTACAGGTAGTCTTAGTGTGCCGGATCGCTGAGCGATTGCGACAGATAAATCCCTGCTACCACCGGGGGCCCTAGCTTTGATTAACACTCAGATTCCCTATCGCAGCGCCTCCGGCCAGCTTCAGCAACGCCAGGTAAATCGTTATGTGCTGGATCAGGATACGGGATCGGCAATTAAAGGACCAGGACGTCGATATTTTTATGGGTACTGGCTCGCTAGCTGGTGAGCGGGCAGGCCATCTGATTTCTACTGGACAGCTTTACTACTTATTACTCAAGCGAAACAATGTCACTCCTGCTACGACCACAGCTTTCTGGCAGCAGCATTGCCGTAGAGCTTCCTAGGACCAATCTCTAGCAGAGGTTGAGCAGCGTTATTGGGTAGATTTAGCTCTGGCGGATCTTGTGGCTGATTGGGCTGGCGCAGGAAGTCTGTAACAAATACCACTGACGAGAGCTACTCCAGTAGGCTTGAAGCTGATCGTGGGTAATTAAATAGTCCGGGGTTGGGCCAGGAAACTGTGGCGGGATGCGGTTAGGCCCACTATCAGCCAGAACCATAATGATCCGGTAGGCGCCCTGCTTGCCTTTGACCCATCCTGGAGGTAGCGCTCCACCGTTTGTGACTTCTGGGATGTCAGACAGATAATGCTTACCATCAGGGTCAAGAAGATCATTGCCCCTGCTGCCCCAAGTTCCCGCGATCCCTCAAACGTCCACAAGGTTGTTGGCCCCAGGCGAGAGTTTGCAATCTCAATTAACGTCTTGGAAGACCGGAAATCTTGAACAGCAGCAAAACCGTTCGTCATACTTCCCAGGCGATCGCCAGCCCGACAAATAAACTCAGGAGGGCAAGATGAGAGCGGCTGTACCCTAACAAGACTCCGCCCACCAGCAGCCCTAGTCCTAAAGGCAGCAGCAGCCCGATAAGGATGGAGCCGACACCTGGCACCCTGGCTATCTCGGGCAAACTTTTGGATCGCCGTCCCCGGCAGCCAGAAGAGGGCAGCACAGCAGCCAATACCGAGTAAGCTAAAATAGCAGCGCTGCCGCATAGCGCCCTCTACGGTATTCTAGATTTTTACAGCGGGACCACCAGCCGCTACAGAGAATGACAAAGGCGCGATCGCCGGGACCGAATAATAAACCAGCCGTGAGGACATGGGTAGAAACAGCAGCACCGGCAGGGCGATCGCAATGCTCAGCAGCAATATCCCCTCAGTGCGGCGGCGATATTGCAGAGGCGATGAAGCCTGTTGCCCTTGCCGCCAGTCTTTCCAAGTGGAAGCCAAGGTTTGAGGCAAAAGAACAATCCAGGGAAAGCACCACAGGGCAGTGACGGCCAGGTAGCCCCAAGGGCTGATGCTGACACCTCGTAATCAGGCGGCCAGCGGGTATCTACAACTCGTTTTGAGGTGTTCATTTACCAGCAAATATTGCAGAAAACCCGGATTAGCTACTGTTCTACTGCAATAAACCACGGCAGGATGATAGCCAACGTAATCCCAGCCCCGGTTAGAGGTTTGAGCTGCCGCAGGATCTTGAAACTGCGCCGAGAGAGGATTAAACCCACACAGCCTAGACAGAAAAATACCAGTCCCAGAAAGCCTTTAGCCAATATACTCAGACCGAGCAATCCATAAAGCGCAAAGCAGTATCGCGCCCGCCGAGGCTCCCCAGACTGATCGCCACAGGCAATACAGCATCGCCAGGATCAAGGTCGACAGTAAGGCATCGATCAGAAGTTGATGGGTAAAAATAAACCAGCCCATCGCCATACTCAGCATCAAGGCCGCCACCCAGCCGGCCACCCCTCCCCAGAGGTCACGGGACCACTGCCAGGCGACAATCACACCCAGCCAGCCTGACAGGGCTAAGGGTAACCGTGCGGTAAATTCACTTCCCAAAACCCAGCAACCGCAGGCTCGCGGCACCCATCCAGTACAGCAACGGCGGTTTGTTGAGTACGGCCCCATTCAAGGTGGGGGTGACCCAATCTCCCCGCTGTAATACCATCTCGCGGGCAACACCAGCAAAGTGCCCTTCATAGGGCTCATAAAACCCGTACGCACTCCAACCCCAGAGTGAGGACAATGAGGGCAACCGCTAGTGCGGCCCCATCAATCCAATTTAGTGCTTTTACATGGCCCATGCACGGATCGTAATCTAGCAGTGTCCCTTGCTTACCTAAATTGGTATTAGCCTTCTTGGTACGCTCTATCATTGGCATAATGAGACAAGCCACTGCTTCTGTCAATGTTTCTGTACTTGGCCCATCCTGGCTAGCAGCAAATGACTCCACCAAACCCTGACCCTGCTGTGCTTCAAATCAAAGTTACGCTCAGAGAGTAAAACCGCCGATTTGGAGAAGAATTCAGGTCACAAATAATATCACGCTCTATAAACTTCATCAGATTTTGCAAACAGTGATGGGTTGAAGAATCACCACTCTCCATCAGTTTATTAATAACGGAACCTGTACGGTCAGCCTCACTCAGACTACGGATTTGAAGTCAGAAGTGAAAGAGGTGCCGAGTTCAAACCAAGTTGCTGCTCACGAAAGTTCAAATTTCTCTATGAATACGATTTCGGTGACAGCTGGCAACACGAGATTTTAATTGAAAAAGTCTTGCCCTAAACCCAGAAGTCTGCTATCCAGTCTGCCTTAAGGGTAAACGCGCCTGCCCACCTGAAGACTGCGGCGGCATTTGGGGATACGAAGACTTGCTAGAAATTCTCCGATCCCAATCACTCGAACCATGAGGAAATGCTCGAATGGATAGGAGGCGAGTTTGATCCAGAAGTATTTGACAGGGATGAGGTTAACAGGCAGTTGAACGGTCTCCGGTAAGCATCCCATACCACTCCAATTAGTTCGTTGGAGGGTCTGAGCGCCAGGTGACTTGCTCGATCCCATCTCCAAGATGAGCGTTATGAAACTTTAGTGAGTCTTTAAAACAAAATTGTCTGTTGAGTACACCCATTGAAATTCTTTTCCATCTAGGGCTAGCTTGAGACGGCGGCGATACTCACGGGCAACAGTCCACTGTTCCAGGGTTGGGTTTTAATCCAAACCCGAATCATGACGCCAGTATGCTTTAATTCATCAACGCCTAAAACCTCAGGAGGCTCCAAGATTTTTTTATGCCAAACTTTCTCATGGCTCATTTCTAGGCCGACTTGTTCAATCACGTCAAGGGCTTGATGCAAGTCTGTGTCGTAGTCAATAAAGCTAAGATCAGACTCGTGACCAGTCTTTAGAAAGATTCTGAACAATCGAGATTGCACTATTCAAATCGTGATTAACCGCCCTTCATCGTTGCGGGGAGTTGAGTAATCCGCAGGTTAATGTTCTCGACAAACCCCCCGACATCGCCACTACAATTACATCGCCGACGGCATACTGATCGTCTAACAGAATGAAAAGCCGTTAATCATCTTTAATCAAGCTTTGAGAGGGAAATAGCTAGGCCGATAATTCCAGCTCCGGGCGAGTAGGAGGACCGATGTTGACCCCACTGCTGCAAGGGCAACAAGAACCCCAATCCCAGCCCAGGCAACCGCTACAGTTCTTTTCAAGACTAAAGAAAGGTCGAAAACCGTAGCGCCAACCGCTGAGATTCTTCCGGCGCTAATATTTGTTCTTCCTTTAACGTTGCAAAGAAGCGATCAATTAAGACAGCGCTTGTCCGAATGGCTAAAGAGGTGCCTAAGACAACTCCCAGCACTTTTAAAGGGACCCTGCGTAGACCCGATAAAACCAGGGGTTGCAGCCAGCGGGTTTGAGGAAACAGTCCCAAAACTGGAAGGTTCCACCTCCCCAAACTACGGCCTGCCCCGCCAGTAGAGTCGTCGCTGAATGACATTGAGATTACGCTGTTGCCGCCACACGGATTGGTCATGCACAGCAGCCATGTTGACTGGTCCTGTATCTGAGGAGCCGGTGGTAAAGGGTGACGTAGGACCTGCCGGGGTTTGAGCTTTCAGAGGCCCTCTCGCCGAGAGCTTCAGAGCGCCGCTGCTGACGGCTGATTGCGGCACTACCCAGAATCATTGCCAAGGCGATGCCCACAGTCCAGCCGCCCTTGCCGGATCAAAACTCCCGGTGGCGTTCTTGTTTTGCCCGAACCAGTGCCTCTTTAATAATTTGACTCCATTCTTCTGCCAAAACAGGTGGAGTGCTGCCCTGCAGCTCTGCGTCAAGAGTTGTGACAGTCATCAGGTATTGATCATTAATTTCGATGACAGCAAGCTCATTGCCCTGCTCAGTGGGCTTAGGTTCTGAAGATCGCCAGCTTTGCTAGATCAGCATTGCTCTTGGCAAATCGATCGCCGCTTCTCAATAATTGAACGCGTTTTTTCAACCTGCGTTCTACTTATTTTCGCATCACTGACTGCAGGACAACAATTTGGAAGAGTTTGTGCCCGTCCAGTTGCAGACTGTGTCGGAGGTAAACTTATCAGAACGGGGATGTTAGAACTTGTTCTACCTGCTCTAAGCCCGGAATTAAGGAATTTTGTCCCCAAGCCTTCGGTCACTGCGGTAGGCATGATCAATATCATGGCGCGATCAGGGCACAAGTTAGAAAATGCTCCGGGGCTGTACTGTGCTTTACTGTCCGCTGTGAAATACGCATACTGAAAGTGATTGAGATAGAACCGGGATTGGTAGAACTCAGCGAGCTGCAACCTCACTTGCTTTGGTTTGGGGCTATTTTGTTCAGAGTTCACTATATCGCAGAGCGTTGTGGAGACTTTTCCCTATCTTTGAAGTGGTCTTGCCAGATCAACCCAGCTGCTGAGCTGCTGGAGTTCCCTCCTCTGGAAAAGTCTTTAAGAATTCCTTGTCTGTACTCGGATCATAGGGACCCTCTTTAAGTTCTAAAAGAATCGTGTCCGGGTCAAAGCAACTAGGGTATGATAGGTCCCTTCAGCAAGTTCAATGCCACGAATGGGGCCATGGGCACTGATTCGTTCCTGCTGAATGATTTGGCTCTGATCGTTAAGGAGGAGCATCCATAACTCGCCCTGCAGCACCAGGAAGAATTCGAAACCATTAACCTCAGGTGCCCGACGATGCCGGTGAGGACGAACGTAGGTCCCAGGCTGCAGTACGTTAAGGAATCGTTGAACTTTTTCTACTGGATTGTGAAAGTTATAGTTTTGACGGAGTCGGGAGCTGTTGCGGGCTTGCTGAGCTATGGTATCCAACAATTCCTGATCCAGCCGTTTGATTGAAGGATGCTCCATGAAAGGTACCCTGTATTCGAGTAGGTCTTTTAAAGTTAGGTGATTACCCTTGATGCTACTGCTGCAACTGGCACAATATCAGTCCAAACCAGTTGTGGGGGTCAGTCCAAACCTGTAAGGGGCTAGCTCCTCGGCCAGGAGGTCCTGTTGAATTTTATCCAGATCAAACTTACGTGAAATTTCCGTCAGAATTGTTTCTCCAGCGCTAAAGCCAACGTGCAGATCCAGTGCTTGCAGCTGAACGGTTTGGTCCTTCAAGCTTTTCAGGTGCATTTCGATTTGATGCTGCGGCTCATTATAGAATGCCCAATGCTGAAACTGGCTGAGTCAAAGTTCCCGGTAAAGCGCCAGTTGAGATGCTGCAGCATGTTGAGGTTGAATTCAGCGGTCACCCTAAAGCATCATTGTAGGCAGCCTCTAGCTGTTCCTGAGATTTTTGCAGGTCTAACCTAGCAAGAAAAACTCCCCAGGTTGTAGGGCAGCCGTGATTTGGTTGAAGAAGGTTTGACACGCTTGCGGGTTCAGATTCCCTAGGGTACTGCCTAGAAAAACAGCATTCGAGTCGGTAAACGTGTAGCCGGCAACTGCTGCAGGGCTAGCTCGTAAGTGCCAACTAAACCGTGAACTTGCAGCGTTGGATAAGAGAGCAGTAGCTCATAGGCACTCCGCTCAAGCATACCCCACTAACGTCGATAGGCATGTAGCGTAGGGGATGACCAGACTGGCGATAGGCATCTAGTAGCAGCCGAGTTTTAGTTGCACTCCCCACTGCCCAGTTCCACCAGCTCACAGGGACCTGTTGCAGCAGCAATTTCTAAGCGCAGGTCTGTAAAATAGTAGTTTCAGTTCGCGTGGGGTAGTACTCTGCCAAAGCGCAGATTTGCTCAAACAGCTCTGAGCCGCGGTCATCGTAGAAGTAGTGAGATGGCAAGGTTTTAGGACCTGACTTAATCCACGCACTACATCTACACCCTGCAAAAGATTTGATTCTAGGGTTTTCTGGGCGAAGCATCGGGTCGATACGCAATCTTCCCTGTACTTCGACAGCTACACCAGCAGTGCTAGAGACAGCATGATCGGTAAACTTAAATGTTGGCATTTTTAGTCTCCTCAGGAGGTTAAATGCTGGACTAATCTTGGAATGCGCTCCAGCTACGGGCACAGCGGAAACCAGCAAAGTGTTGGCGAACTCCAGGATGATACCAGTTCCGGAAAGCACAACGCAGAACGGTGCCATGGGTAGCCCAACTACCGCCTTTCAATACCCGATGCTGGTTGTCGAAATAGGGCATTGAGTACCCTGCGTAGGGATAGCTGGCAAAACCCTGATAGGGATGGAACCAAGTAGCCGTCCATTCCCAAACGTTGCCCAGCATATCATAGCAGCCATAAGGACTCTGGCTGGCAGGATAGTAATTGACCGGCGTTGTCTGGCCTTTGTAATGGCTGTGGTTACAATGCTGTACTGTCGGCTCAGCCTCTCCCCAGGAATAAGTTTGCCGCTGGGACTGCCCTGGATTCCAGCTAGCAGCCTTTTTCCCACTCAGCTTCACTAGGCAGCCGCTTGCCGACAAAGTGGGCGTAAGCTTCTGCTTCGTACCAACTGACGCCATAGACCGGATGATTTTCTTCAGTGATGTCCCAGTAAAGGGGCCGCGACACTGGATTCGCCTGCAGCCACGTCCAGCCTGCGGTCGACCACCAGTCAGGGTTATTGTAGCCGCCTGCTTCTATAAACACTTGATACTGACGGCGGGTAACGGGATAGCGGTCAATCCAGTAGGCGTCTAGATAAACCGGATGAATCGATTTTTCGTTATCGAGTGCCTCAACTGAGTTATTTCCCTGCTCTGAGTAACCCGCTTCTACTAAGACCATCTCCGCTTCGGTTGGCTCAGTCTTAGAGCTATCTCGCGAAAATTGCTGGGAGCTAACAGAATTCAAATGACCAAGCCAGGGCGATCGCTGACGCTGTAGCTGCAGAATCCAAGTAATTGTTTCTGCATGCTGGGCTTCATGTTGCATGATCCAGCGCCATAGCCACTCCTGTTGCACCAGAGGTGCTTCATTTAGGTAGAGCAATACTTGCTGGCGAATAGCGTTGAGGTACTCGCAAGTTGCTTGCAGAGCGGGTAAGTTTGTTCGCTGGGCTTTAGGCAGGCCATCGGCAACAAATAGTCGCCGATACGCTGGCACTAAAGGAGGCAGCCCGCAAGAGCGCTCCAGCAACCAGTGAGCCTCTGCGAAACCAATATGACCGAGGTGCCAACCTACTGGACTAAAATCTGGGTGAGCTTGGTAGCAAAAAGTTTTGGCGTCTACCCCTTCAAAGAGTGCTAAGGTAGCCGCTCGCGACTGAGCTAGCTGTTGTTGAAGCTGATTTTTGTCGCTTGTGGCTAGAGATTGACCAGTCTCAAGGTTGGTAGATTTAGACTTCAAGGTCTTCTCCAGAAAGACTGCGGTGGCTCTAGGATCACTAGTTATTTCTAGACAGAGGTACCGATGTGCTCTTAGCTCAGCCTCGCCCCATAGGCAACGAGGTTGTAATAGAGTGGTTTTTTGCTGATTGCCTCAGCGCCCATCAATATCGTGCTGAGTTCTGGGTATCTCGCGTGATTTAAATAACAGTTTACTAGTCTAGAGTCTGGACAAGATTAGCAGCAAATGAGTTTTGGCGTCTACTTCTTGCCTGAAAAAGTCATAGAACTAGAAAGGCCGCTGAACAAGCACTACCCCATAAAAATTCAAAGCGGGTACGTATGAATCTCCAAGTTTCCTTTAGCGACCAAAATGCTGTTAGTAGAAAAGCTGATCCAGCGATCGCTCTTGAACAAAGGCTCGGAGGCCACGATCACCGATTGAGCAACCGGGTCATCCTCTAACCAGTAAAGCGATGGCGGCTCCGCTGGATAGGCAAACCGAGACGCTACCAAGGAATGTCCATCACTGAGAATCAGATTCAAGCCAACTTTGACCTGATACGCTTCTGCCCACTGAGTGAAGGTGTGCAGCGTCTGGGAGAGCGCCTTTTCCAAAGTCATTTCTGTGGTTTGCAGCTCATTGCAGACCAGCGCGAAAATGTGTTCTGAATCAGTCGTTCCCTCAATGGCCTGGTAACAGACATCATTTAAGCGCTCGCGCAGGGGACGGTACAGCGTTTGGCGGAAGTTCTCAATGTAGCCATTGTGTACACCCAAGATTCGTCCAAACTGAAAGGGCTGGCAGTTGCTCAACTGAACTGCTTGACCTATCGTGGCACTACGGACATAGGCGAGAATGCAACTGGACTCAATGTAGCGGCTGAGGCTGGGTAGATTAATGTCGCTCCAAATCGGTAGCGTGTTGCGGTAGACAAACGGATCGCTATCTTGCTGCGAATGGTACCAGCCCAGGCCAAAACCGTCAGCGTTTAATAGACCGCTGGTCATCTCGCGCGGCTGGTAGCTTTGCTCAATCAACGAGTGTTCTGGCTGAATCAGCAGCGAGTCTAGTTGGATCGATGGGCCAAGATAGCCTAGTAGACGGCACATATTGCAGCAATTCCTCCTGCAAAAGGTCCAAAGCAGAGAAATGTTGAGCAGACCAAGGGCAAATGGGCTACTCCCTTATCATGGAACTAGGGCTCAAAGTCAGAGTGCAGAATAATTAGGACGATAAAGACCGTTTATCAGTATAAGATAAGTGACATTTATGAAACGAAGTTTACAATTCGGCTCTCTGTTTGGTATTCCCCTCTCTATTGATCCGTCTTGGTTTTTGATTCTGGCGCTGGTTACCTTTGCCGAGGGGTTAGGTTGGCAGGAACTTTACCCCCACTGGGGTTCACTACTGGCTTGGGGGGCAGGCTTGGCGATGGCACTGCTGTTGTTTGCCTCCGTACTGCTGCACGAATTGGGCCACAGCCTGGTGGCAAGATCCCAAGGCATTCGGGTGACTACCATCACCCTGTTCTTGTTCGGTGGTATTGCCTCGATTGAAGAGGAGTCTAAAACTCCTGGTCAAGCCTTTCAAGTCGCGATCGCCGGGCCACTGGTGAGCATTTGCTTGTGGTTGCTGTTGGGTTTTGGGTCGCGGTTTCTGCCTCCCGGAGGTCCAGCAGCAGTCCTCAGCCAGAGCCTCGCTGGGATTAATCTGGTGCTGGCGCTATTTAACCTGATTCCGGGTCTACCCCTTGACGGTGGGCAGATCCTTAAAGCAGCGGTCTGGAAGGCAACGGGCGATCGCTTAAAAGGTGTCCACTGGGCTGCCAAGGCAGGCCAAGTTTTAGGCTGGCTGGCGATCGCGCTGGGGTGTGCAGCCCTGCTGTGGACCAGCAGTCTAAATGGCCTGTGGATTGCCCTACTAGGCTGGTTTGGTCTCCGGAACGCCCACACCTATGATCGCTTTGCCGATCTCCAAGGAGCTTTAGTCCGCCTGCAGGCAAAAGATGCGATGACCCGTGAATTCCGGGTGATTGATGCTAACTTGAGCCTGCGCCAGTTTGCCGATGACTATCTTCTGTCGGCAGCCCGGGATTCTTTTTACTTCGCCGCCTCTGAGGGCCGTTATCGAGGCTTAGTGCGGGCAGCAGAACTGAATGACGTAGAACGCAGCCAGTGGGAAACTCAACCCGTGCAAACTTTGGTGCATTCCCTGGATGAAATTACTACTGTTGCGGAGACAACTCCCCTGATTGAGGTGATTCAACAGCTTGAAGAGCAATACCTCGAGCGGATCACAGTGCTGTCTCCCGCAGGGGCAGTAGCTGGCACAATTGATCGGGGCGATGTGGTCCAGGTTTTAGCCCAAGACCTAAACTTAAAGATCTCCGACACTGATATCCGGCGAATTAAAGAAGAAGGCAGTTACCCACCGGGCTTACAGCTTCAGGCGATCGCCAAAACAGATTTAAAGTCCCTCTCTGCTGAGAATAACTAGGGCAGGGTTGTTAGTGTTGGGGGACATTCCTATCAATTGAGCTCTCCAGTGAGTGAGGGGTCGGCTTCTGACAGACTGTTAGAAAACCGTGGCCGTTCCAGCCGCATCGGTTGGGTGACCGTCCACGAAGTCCTTGTTGCCCTATTTTTATTTTGTATTTTGTCTTTCTATACAAGAACCGGCCTGGGAAACTTACTGGTCGCGGGTTTCACCTATTCTCGCGCCTTGGCTTAAAGAAACTTAGAGAAAGTTTATTATTCTTTACATCTCTACCTTTTGGTAGTGTCCTATTCACTAACCGGGCAAGTAATCTACTGGGAGCTTACTGTTCAAGTTTTTCGGGCAACTCAATAGGGAGATTTTCCAGACTATGCCATCGTTCTTGGGCGAAAAGTTCAGAAGACTCCTAGTCTTCATCAGTTACCGGTTTCAGGCAACGCGTTGGTTCGTTGAGCTGAGATAAAACAGCAATACGAAATCTGCTGCGTTCCTGGTAACTGTTGAGTAAAGGAATAAAAATATGACGACCGTTAAGGCAAGATTTGCAGCGACCGAAACTGCATTTCATGTAGAAACTTATGAAAAAATTGAGTTCAGTCTTACCTTCGCTGATGGTGCTTTCGATATCAAGAACATAGAGCTAGCAGGAAGCTACAAAACTTTTGGTCGCTGCCTAGCGATTGTTGATTGCAACGTGCATCAGCTTTACGGAGACCAAATCGAATCTTACTTCAAGCACTACGACATTGACCTCACCCTATTCCCGATCGCAATTAGTGAGCCGAAAAAGAACTTAGATACCTTTGAAGCGATAGTAGATGCTTTTGCAGATTTCGGTTTGCTTCGTAAAGAGCCTGTCTTGATTGTCGGTGGCGGCTTATTGACCGATGTTGCTGGTTTTGCCTGCGCCGCTTATCGCCGGAGCACGAACTTCATTCGCATTCCGACAACGCTGATTAGTTTAGTCGATGCTGGCATCGCCATTAAAGTGGCAGTCAATCACAGGAAGCTCAAAAATCGCTTAGGTGCTTATCACCCGCCCCAAAAAGTGTTCCTTGACTTCTCGTTTTTGCGAACACTTCCCACACCCGAAGTTCGTAACGGCATGGCAGAACTGGTGAAAATTGCCGTGGTCTCCAATGCCGAAGTATTCGAGCTGTTGTGCGAGTACGGTGAAGATCTGCTGGCAACCCACTTTAGCTATGTTAACGGGACATCCCATCTCCAGGAAGTTGCCCACAGGGTAAATTACGAGTCGATCAAAACCATGTTGGAATTAGAGACTCCTAACCTGCACGAGTTGGATCTAGACCGCGTCATTGCCTATGGTCATACTTGGAGTCCCACGCTGGAACTAGCCCCGTCGGTGCCGCTGCTGCATGGCCATGCAGTAAATATTGATATGGCTTTGTCAGCGACGATCGCCCAAAGACGAGATTACATCACTACCGAGGAGCGCGATCGCATCTTGGGGCTGATGAGCCGGCTTGGTTTAGCCCTCGACCATCCCTTGCTCGACAGTGACTTGTTGTGGTCTGCTACCCAGTCCATCACTCTGACGCGAGACGGACTACAGCGGGCAGCAATGCCAAAACCGATTGGCGCCTGCGTGTTCGTTAACGATTTGACTCAGGAAGAACTCGCTGCTGCTTTGAGTGAACACAAGTGCCTCTGTGCCCAGTACCCGCGTGCTGGTGCCGGTATCGATGCTTACGTGGGTAGCTACCAGCAAGATTTGTTGGAGACAGCTAATGTCTAGCGTTGTGCATGTGGAACCGCGTCCTGTGGCGCCCTTGGGTCTTTTAGTTGAGCATCTGGAAACCGCGGTGCAGATGCTCCAAGACGCTAATGCGCCTGCTTCAGCCACCCTTCACTTGCAAAAAGCGTTGCGTCTGGCAGCAGGTTTAGACCCTTACCTAGAGGCGTACACCACTGAAGAATCTCCAGCACTTGCGGCGATCACCCAAAAAACTCATTCTGAGACTTGGGGCAAGCGCTTTACAGAAGGCTCTACAGTGCGGGAATTAGAACAGGAGATGCTGTCGGGGCACCTCGAAGGACAGGTACTAAAGATGTTTGTCCACATGGCCCGTGCTAAAAACATCTTGGACATCGGCATGTTCACCGGATACTCGGCGCTGGCAATGGCAGAAGCTTTGCCTGCCGATGGACGTTTACTAGCTTGTGAAGTGGATGAATATGTTGCCAATTTTGCCCAAAATTTATTCCAGGGTTCCGCTCACGGAAATAAAATCCATGTGAAATTGGGTTCTGCTTTAGAAACTCTCAACAAGCTGGCAGCTCAGGGTGACTCCTTTGACTTTGTGTTCATTGATGCCGACAAGCAGGAATACGTGCAGTATTACCAAATTCTGCTAGATTCCAACTTGCTTTCGCCCCAAGGGTTTATCTGCGCGGATAACACCTTGCTTCAGGGACAGGTTTACCTTTCTCCGACGAGCGAACCGCGAACGGAGAAGCGATCGCCCAGTTCAATCGCCTGGTCAAGGATGACCCCCGCGTTGAGCAAGTTCTGCTGCCCCTGCGAGACGGTTTGACTATCATTAGGCGAGTGTAGTCGCCAATCCTTCTCTTAGCCCCCCTTTTTTAGGGGGCTGGGGGAATGCCAGCATCGCCACAGATCCCCGTGTGCCCACTCCGTAAGAGGACACAAGACTTCTACTTTTAACCTTGCATTATGTCGATTCTCCAACCTATCAGGCCGCGAGTTTTTGCTGCGTGCCAAAGCTTGGGGGCGCTTGCACTCTAGCGATCGCATTTCCGGTCAACTGCATCATTGTTTTGGCATTGCTGTTGTGGAATTTTACTCGCTCACAGCAGCAATCTAACGACTCAAAAAACATCTTAATAACGGGCGGTAAGATGACCAAAGCCCTACAGCTAGCACGGTCATTTCATGCTGCCGGGCACCGGGTCATCCTCGCTGAGACTCAGAGATATTGGCTAACGGGTCATCGTTTTCCCATGCAGTGGCGCGCTTCTATACGGTCCCGGCACCGCAGAAAGACCCGGAAGGCTACACGCAAGCCCTGCTGGCGATCGCCAAACAGGAAAACGTTGACGTCTATGTGCCCGTATGCAGTCCTGTTGCCAGCTACTATGACTCATTGGCAAAGCCAGTACTGTCAGGCTGCTGTGAAGTATTCCACTTCGATGCGGACGTGACCATAATGCTGGATGACAAGTTTGCCTTTGCTGAGCGTGCCCGATCGCTCTCGTTATCAGTCCCTAAATCCTACAAAATTACCAACCCAGAGCAAGTTCTCAGCTTCAACTTTGCTAATGAGAAACGCAAGTACATTCTCAAAGCATTCCCTACGACTCTCTGCGACGCTTGAACCTAACCCAGCTCCCCTGCGACACCCCGAAGAGACAGCAGCGTTTGTCCAGAGTCTACCCATCAGTGAAGAAAAGCCCTGGATTATGCAGGAATTCATCCCTGGAGTCGAATACTGCACTCATAGTACTGTGCGAGATGGGGTGTTGAAGCTGCACTGCTGCTGCAAGTCGTCGGCTTTTCAGGTCAACTATGAAAACGTTGATCAGCCGGAGATTGAGCAGTGGGTCAGTCGTTTTGTCAAAGAATTGGGAACCGGGCAGGCTTCTTTTGACTTCATCCAGGCAGAGGACGGGACGGTTTACGCGATCGAGTGCAATCCCCGAACTCATTCTGCCATTACGATGTTCTACAACCATCCAGGGGTCGCGGCTGCCTATCTCAGTCAAGAGCCTTTAGCTGAACCGATGCAGCCGCTTCCAGACAGCAAGCCAACCTACTGGCTCTACCACGAAGTTTGGCGGCTTAACGAAATTAGATCATGGAAGCAATTGCAGACCTGGGCCAGAAACGTTTTGCGCGGGAAAGAGGCAATTTTGACGCTTCACGACCCTCTGCCATTCCTCATGGTGCACCACTGGCAAATTCCCTTGTTGCTGCTTGACAATCTGCGGCAACTTAGGGGTTGGGTAAGATTGATTTCAACATTGGCAAACTAGTGGAGTTGGGAGGGGACTAATAACTGATTCAAAATCATAGACATTCCTTGGCAATCGCAGACTGCGAATATCCTTGCAGTGTCGCTGGTTTACATCCGGAGCATAGATTGGTTAACATAGCCACGTCGGAAGTATGCCATGGCTCAGACCTGTCAGCCTCTTGTGTATTTTAATCTCCAATCGAACATGGCATGAAAATCAGACATCTCGCGTATTTAAGCACGTACCGCAATCCATCATTGGACGAAAGCGCAGCTGAAGGAACAAAGGCATTAAAAGCAAAAAGCGCGGACCGCGCTCCAAGCTCGCGGCTATGGCAGCAACTGCGGCTTCGCAGATGACCCTTCTACGCGATTCACTGATCTCAGTGTGGACAGTCGGACGTTATCTTGGGGTTTTACACCCCAAAAACCACTACGTGCCTATAGGCAAGATGTAAAAGCAGTGCAGCAATGGAAAACCGTACCCCCATTGTCAATTCGCCGACCCATTGGGGTGATGAGATGGGTGTTCGTTCTGACTAAAGTCTTACCTGGCGAGCCGGGCGAAGTTGAAACGGACTTTAGGTGCAATCTGATCTCAACGATTACCAATCGTGGCAAGTTGTATCAGTATTCACACCGCGCTTAAGCTTCTTCTGACAGAAAAAACACCATTGTCGAGGATAACCCGATGCAAACAACACCTGCTTATACAGCAGCGATGGAAACTGTCGGGCGATGGATGATTGAAAATATCTATCTAAGCGAGGTTTTGAGCAGTCGAGCCAGTACATCCTGTGCGTCTATCTGTATTGCCAAAGACAAAGCCGTTTAGGAATTTCCCAACCTGCTCCAATCAGGACCCCAAGAGCGTCGAGAGTATTCTTAAGCTAGCAGAAAAACCACCTAGGATAACCCGATGCAAACCTACCCAGGTGGAAAAGCTCTATGTCATTCTCCGAGCGCTCGCTCATCTGGAGGCTTGAGACGTGTTGGTTGAGAAACCAGAACGGGTTTTTGGTCCTACCTGAGCTGTCCGCCCTCTTAGTCACTAACGCTGGACCTTCCATGGGGCATTTTGCGATGCACATTACAGAACCTTGCCCGGTGGGATGCCTGGAACCGGCAGAAGCCTGTTTAAAGACTGGCGAAGTGCCGTTTGAGCGGGCGAACGGCAAAACGGTCTATGAGTTCACGCAGGACAACTCCTGGAGTGGCGATGTGTTCATCAATGCCATGAGCTTCTTGACGGATCACAGTGTGGATGCCCTGCTGGATATCTATGACTTCAGCCGCTTTGATACCGTCATGATGTTGGTGGTGGTCAGGGAGGACTAATTTCACTGGATTGTTGTCCAAGTCGGGCGTTAAGGGAATATTGTTTGGCGTCCCTTACGTGACAAGAGACAGCCCCTGCCTTTTTAGCAAAGCAAGGGGTGGAGCAAGCGGTAGAAATCATTTCTGGGGATGTTTTTGAGTCCGTGCCTCAGGGTGCCGATGCGATCGTCATGAAGTACTTCATCTCCGCTGGAACAACGAAGATGCAATGAAGATATTGAGCAACTGTAAAAAGCTCTACCAGAACACGGAAAAATTGTTCTTCTGCAGGCTTTTGTGCCAGATTTAGGTGAGCCGCCAGAGAGCCCAGATGGTATCTTACCCGGACTTTTCGCCGTACAGATTATGGTGGCAGTTCCGGGGGGCGCGTGGCGGACAAAACAACAATTTAAGGACCTGTTTGAGAAGAGTGGTTTTCGACTCGAAAAGGTCGTTCATACGGGAACTAACCTCTCGGCAATGGAATTTGGTTTAGCGCCTTAGGACTATGGGGAATGTTGACCGCTCAATCTCCCATTAACTGGTCACTGGTAGCGATCGCTATAACTAAAAAACTATGCCTTGGCAGCCTCTGAACAAGTATTGCTGGGACTTTTGGTTTGTCTATCAAGCGCCAACTCTGCATGTTTTCTACCTCCAAGCACCTCGACTAGCTTGTGCCTATAACCCCGAGCGACGCCATAATCTCTCGTCAGTTGGTCACGCTATTCTTACCGATTTTGGCTGGCAGGAAATCTCACACGGCCTACCTGCTTTGGCAGCACGACAGGGAAGCTACTGGGACAATCTTTCAATTTGGACCGGCAGCATCATCGAAAAGGAGGGCCGCTACTACATGTTTTACACGGCACGATGCTCTGAAGACCAACTCGTGCTCACGGCTCATGAGCGACGGCAACCGCAAAATATAGGCGTTGCTGAATCCTCCGATCTGATCACCTGGCAGCGGACAACCGCATCAAAAGAAAACCCTGTGATTCCGAATCCTGGACTGAGTATTGGATTTGATGGCGTCAGCTGGCGTGATCCCTATGTGATTAAAGACAATAAAGATCAGCAATTCTATGCTTTCATCACTGCTTGTCCCATCGACGTACCAATTGATACGGGTGGTGTTGTAGCTTTTGCGATCTCCGTAGACTTAGAGAATTGGCAGACCAAGCCTTGTCAAATTTTGTACCAATCTCCAGAATTTCATTATCTGGAGGTTCCCCAAGTTCTTTGGCGAAAGCTGCCTGAGTGCTGGCGCTTATACCTCCTATTTAGTCCTTACTGGAATAGATTTTTCGAGCGCCGAGAACCTAAAGGCACCTATTACGTTCGCTCACGCCCCATAGCGGACCCAAAACAGGTCAGCTACGACTGCATTCCTTGGGAGAATGAGCCAGCTAACTTGCTGAGTAACGGTCTCTATGGGGGAAGGCTTGTGAACCTGGAGGAGGATGCCCCAGTGTTCTTTGGTTTTCAGCTTGAAGATGAAGGGGGACACTTTGTTGGCGGAGTATCCGACCCACAGTGGGCAATTTTCGATAATGGCACGATTTGCTTGTCTCAGTCTAAGCCACTTGCAGCGTGGCCCTCTTAGTCGTCCGCTCCAAAAATCCGGTTAGCAAAAGTTCTAATGATTAATGAACCTTAATACCCTACAACAACGAATTATCAGCCAGCTTGAACTTATTCCTGCAGACCTTTCGGAGTTAACAACGGCTAGCTTCTTAGAGCGGACTCAAGTTCGCTTCGGCAAGTCGGTTACCGCAATTTTGCGATCGCTGCGCCGCGGGGAACCCATGAATTGGGACCCCTGGATTTTGCCAGATGGAGAGGTTTACCGTCTCTTTTACTTGAGAGGGTTACCCGGACAAAACCCCTGGTGGACTATTAGCAAAGTTTGTGGGGCAATCTCAACTGACCTGCACCACTGGCAAGATTTAGGGACCCTGCTTGAGGCTAACCCTGAGCATCCCTGGGAATCCGGGAGAATTCTGGCGGGTTGTACCTATAAAGAGGAGGGTCTGTATTACCTGTTTTATTCAGCGAGCGGCACAGGGCTAGAACTCAAGAATGAGGCGATCGGCCTGGCAACTTCAGTGGATGGGTGGCACTGGCAGCGTCACCACCATTACTTAGTGCAGCCCGATGAGGACGATCGCTGGTACGGGCGGTGTAATTGGACCGGACATTTTCACTGGCGAGATCCCTACGTTTTCAGAGATCCGCAGACGAGTCGTTACTATCTGTTTACCTGCGCTAGTTCTAAGACTCCCGGCGATTTTCAAGGCTGTGTTGGCCTAGCAGTCGCAGACCAAATTACTGGACCCTACGAGCTACTTCCCCCAGTGCTGTCCACCCCTACAGATACCGCAGCAGACTGGCCGTATTACCATACGGAACGCCCGCAAGTGATCTTCAAAGACGACCAATATCATCTGTTTTTTTCCTGCTTTCGGACATTTCTCAACCCCCGTTGGTTGCAAAAAAAGGATCTTAAGCGAATTACAACTTCATCGCTGTATTGGTATGTTTCTGACACCATTACGGGGCCATTTCAGCCTGCTGGTTATGATGGGGCGATCGTTGCGGGGAGTGACAAAACGGGACTGTATGGAACCAACCTGCTGCAAGTTGCCACTGAGCCAGAACAATTCATCGCTTATGGCTGGTATCACAGACTCCATACCCTAGGAGTCTCCCCTGCGTTCCAGGCAAATTGGCAAAATCCTGCCGGACTCACGCTCAGTCTTGCTCCCAAGGGTCAGAAGCATTTTCAAGAATCGGGATGAGAGGATTCGAACCTCCGGCCCCGTCGTCCCGAACGACGTGCGCTACCAAGCTGCGCTACATCCCGTTAACGAACAACATTCTCTCAGAGTATCATGCTCATTCTACAGTGATTAAACTCTAGCTGTGGAAGTAGCGGTTAGCATTGTGCTCACTGAGTTGGAGAAAAGGCTCTCATCGCTGCTTCCGTTTTCTGACGGTCTAGCTTCAGAACCAGTGTTGCCAGGGGGGGGAGACAAAGATCAAGAGAATAGGGATGGTTGTGGAAGGACCACTCATCGGTCCACTTACCCCCCAAGTTGCCCATGTTGCTGCCACCGTATTCCCGTACGTCACTATTGAGACGTTCTGTATAGAATCCTGGTTCTGGCACACCAACTCGGTAGTGGCTATGAGGTTGAGGGGTGAAGTTACACACCGTCACAATAAACTCGTCTGAGTCCTTGGCCCTGCGAATAAAGGAAATAACGCTGTGACGGGTATCACTACAGTCAATCCACTCAAACCCTTGCTGGGAGAAATCTTGCGTGTAAAGAGCCGGTTCACTCCGGTACAGCTGATTGAGGTCACGGACAAATTGCTTGAGCCTTTTATGTGGCTCATACTGTAACAGATGCCACTCCAGGTCACCCCAGACATTCCACTCGTTCCACTGGCCAAACTCCATACTCATGAACAGGGTTTTTTTGCCGGGGTGAGTAAACATGAAACCAAACAGGCAGCGGAGGTTGGCAAACTTTTGCCATTCATCTCCAGGAACCTTGCCAATCAAATGGCTCTTGCCATGGACAATTTCATCATGGGAAAGCGCCAGCATGAAGTTCTCGGTAAAGGCGTACACGAGGCTGAATGTGAGGTTGTTTTGATGAAACTGGCGAAACCAGGGGTCCATCTGGAAGTAGTCCAGCATGTCATGCATCCAACCCATGTTCCACTTCAAATTAAAGCCCAACCCGCCTACATAGGTCGGCCAGGATACCATCGGCCAAGAGGTTGATTCCTCGGCAATTGAGAGAACGCCTGGGAAGTAGCTGAAAATTACATGATTTAAGTGACGCAGGAAGTCGGCTGCTTCTAGGTTTTCTCTGCCGTCATACTGGTTGGGTAGCCATTCTCCCGGCTTGCGGCAATAGTCCAGGTAAAGCATCGAGGCAACGGCATCGACGCGAATGCCGTCAATGTGATACTTATCAAACCAAAACAGGGCATTGGCAACAAGATAGTTGCGGACTTCATGGCGACTGTAGTTAAAGACGAGCGTGCCCCATTCCTTGTGTTCCCCCTGGCGGGGGTCAGCGTGTTCATAGAGATGGGTCCCATCAAAGAACGCCAGACCATGGCCGTCTTTGGGAAAATGCCCCGGAACCCAGTCAACAATCACACCAATCCCGTTTTGATGGCACTGATCAACAAAGTACATGAAGTCTTGGGGAGTGCCGTAGCGGGAAGTACAGGCATAGTAGCCAGCCACTTGATAGCCCCAGGACCCATCAAAGGGGTGTTCTGCTACGGGCATCAGTTCGATGTGGGTGAACCCTAACTCTTTCACGTAGGGAATCAGACGCTCTGCTAACTCGCGGTAAGTTAAGAAACGGGCAAAGGGTTTTAATTCAGATACAGAGACCGGAAGACCGGGTTCCCCGTTTGCCAACTGAGGAACGTCCGTAAAGGCAGCATGTAGCCAGGAACCCAGGTGAACCTCATAGACTGAAATTGGCTGGGATAACGAATCGGTGTGACGGCGCTGTTCCATCCAAGCGTCATCGTTCCAGGTGTAGGAATTGAGATCGGTGACAATAGAGGCGGTTTTGGGCCGCACTTCTTGCTGAAAGCCATAGGGGTCGGATTTCTGATAAATATGCCCTTCATGGTTTTTGATTTCGTATTTGTAGTGCTCACCGATTCCTAACTCTGGAATAAAAAGCTCCCAGATTCCCGAAGCGCCTTTTCGCATTTGATGCTTGCGCCCGTCCCAGTGATTAAAATCTCCTAAGACAGAAGCGTTGCGGGCGTTGGGAGCCCAGACTGCAAAGTAAACTCCCTCAATGCCATTAAAGGTTGTGACGTGAGCGCCGAGCTTTTCGTAGATGCGGTAGTGATTTCCCTCAGAGAACAGATGAACGTCAAAGCTGGTTAACCGGGGAGATTTAAATGAGTAGGGGTCGTAGATGACCCGCTCGTGTTTTCCTTCTTGAATCCGCAGTTGATAGGTACTGAGTTCCGGCACCTCAATCTTGCATTCAAAGAAATGGGGGTTGTGCAGGGCCTGCATCGGATACTCTGTCCGCTCTTCAGGACAGATCACAGACACAGCGTCCGCGCTAGGTAGGTAGGCGCGAATAACCCAGACTGCTTTACCATCGCCCTCGATCAGATGCGGACCTAGCACCTCAAACGGGTCTTGATGCTGGTTCCAAACAATCCGGTCAACTTGGTCAGGAGTAATGGTTAGAGTCATAGTCATACAGCTACTTACTGGGATGAAGTCGGTCAAAAAGAACGAGGTCTTGCTTGACGTTTTTGAGCGCGATCGCCCAAACTACTCTTGGTTTTGTTGCCTAAGCTTACCGAAAAAGAATACTGATACTAGCAACAGAGGTCAATCAAGTTACTAACTCTACAGCATCTCGTTGGTCGATTTCTTGTAAAGAAACCTTAACCTGTTCTTCCTGGGCAGTGGGTAATTTCTTGCCCATAAAGTCTGGATGAATCGGTAGCTGGCGGTGGCCCCCGGGGAACCAGGCACGCAACGTCTCGTAGGTCACGTCCAGCTCACCGTCGGTGTG
>JAUJON010000203.1 GCA_030447595.1 Thermosynechococcaceae cyanobacterium YX3bin19 | reverse complement strand
GACTTGCGGTAAGGTCTAAGATTCAGATGGAAATTGGCAATCCAAATGAGGTTCCGCTGGAGGAATTAACAATCAGACTCATCGATGCGGATAGTAATGAAGTGCTTATCGAGTTGCTGGAGGCTAAGCAGACGACAGTAGTCGAGATGACCACGGTATTTCGTAAAACACTTGGATCTGCAAAGACACGCGACTTGACGGTGCGTGTTCGTTATTCCTGCCAAGGCAAGGCATTTGCGCCTGACGATAAAGCGTTTCCAATCACGATGAAAACGCTGATGGAGGTGACAGATGACTTCGATTTTTGATTCTGTACACAGGCTTTCTTTTGAGGAGAAAGCGCTGGAACATTTCGCTGAAGTCATCATCAACAAGTCACTCATTCATCAGGCAGGCTTTGGAGCAAGGTCTATTCCGACGTACGTCGGTGAATGGATCCTGTCACGCTACTTAGACGATGGAGAGTTTGGCGATGCATCGCGAGAGAAAGTAGCCCAGTTCATTGCCAAATACCTGCCTGCCAAAGGACAAAAGGATGAAATTAAAGACCATCTTCTTCGTCAGGAAGTGGTCAAGCTGTTGGATGACTTCAGTGTCACAGTCAATCTTAAGACTGGTCAACGTCAATTACGAATACCATTTCTGGACTTGAATGACGCCTACATCAATGGTTCGATCGTAGATCAGAACTCCTTGTTGTTATCCAGCGGCGTTTGGGGAGTCGGCGATCTGTTTTATATTCCCCCGGATGGTGAAGATCGGAAAAGGGGCGAGGTGTGGATGCGGGAATTTCGACCATTTCAAGTGGGAGCGCTGGATCTCCAATATTACATTGAGTGTCGTCAATACTTTACACTTGAGGAATGGCGTGACCTTCTGGTATCGAGCATGGGCTTCAATCCCACAATTTATACTGGGCGACAGAAGACTATCCTTATTTCGCGTATGCTGCCATTCATCGAGCCGCGTGTCAACCTTGTTGAACTTGCACCCAAAGGAACTGGTAAATCTTTTGTTTATGATAATCTGTCTCGCTTTGCCCGTGTCGTCAGTGGTGGGCGGGTAAGCCCTGCTGTTCTGTTTCACAACCTTGCCAGCAATACGCCAGGTCTCGTGACACGCTATGACACAGTCGTATTCGATGAAGTACAGTCGGTGGCGGGCGATACGGCAGGAGAACTAATCGCTGGATTAAAGGTATATCTGGAATCGGGGCGGTTTAGCCGGGGTAAGACGGAGGCAACTGCGGAAGCAGGCTTGGTAATGTTGGGCAACATCACAATGGACAGCGAGCACAAGCCTTTATACATGGAACAAAGTATTTTCAAAGAAATACCTAACTTCCTTCAGGAGACCGCCTTCGTAGACCGTATTCATGGGATTCTTCCCGGATGGGAAATGCCACGGGTTTCAAAGGAAACGCCCTCGTGCTCATTGGGCTTCAAGGGTGACTTTTTTGCCGAGGTTTTACATCGAATGCGAGGTGGCGTACAGTATGCGGACTACGTGAAGCTTAACATGCGGTTGGAGGGCTGTAACGATCTTCGTGACCGGAAGGCCATTACTCGATTAGCATCGGCGTACTTGAAGCTACTTTTCCCCGACATCCACCCAACGCCTGAAGAGTTCCGTGACCATTGTGTCGCACCGGCTGTCGAGATGCGCCAACGCGTTCGCGATGAACTACATAAGCTTGATCAGGAATATAGCCCTGTCTTTATTAGGGTTGCCTGATTATCTTGACTCCGGTTCTGTGAACTAAAGAATATGGAGTTAGGTGTGGGCCGGGGCGGCGGAGATAGCCACCTGCAACTGCGTCTGGTATTATGGCAGAACGCTTTCTGTACGATCTGCTGGGTGCTGATCCGCAACTTAGTACGTAAGTTCGATCCATAGGAGTCGCTCTTTACCAACCTGTTGTGTGATTCGGTGCAGGTTGTATCCTGGTTCGTATTATGCTGGCAGTTGGATACGAATTATCAGGTAGTGCGCATTTAACTCGGCGTGGAGGCGCAGCGCCAACGGAACACAACTCCTGATTCTCCGCAACAAGCCAGTGCTGTTGGGCCTGTTCCCGCCAGTTACGCTATTTGTTCATCCACACTAAGATCGGGCAAAAGCTGTTCGTGCGGCAAGTCGTCTGGTACGTCAAGGTGCAACTGACCAAAGCTCACGCGCTGGCATCAGTGCGGCCGGAACTTTGGATCTACTTGCTTTACTGCCCCTTCTCTGCCGAGACTGATGTTTCGAAACTTCGGCAGGCGCTTTTAGAGTGTTACTGGAACCCTCCTGCTACACGGCAATGAATGGATCAAACATATTTTAAGGAACAGCGGATATGCCAAAGAGCAAGAGCGAGATACTTGCAAACTTGCAGAAGCATGCAGAGGTGATTGCGGCAACCTATAAGAAACCTTGCACAGTGCGCTTCTCCGCCAGATTTCGAGCGTCCGCGAGTCAGAACATTGGCGGTCAGTATATTCTTTCTCACGTGGACGTTGTGTTCGATGGAATTTCGAAACGCCACCATTATCCCCTCCCTATTCTCTGCTGGAACGGCTTGTATACTTGTCATGTGGATGAGCCGACACGCGAAATGTGAGCCGTACTGATATTTCAGCCATCGCCACGACGGACATCACTACCGCCCTGCGCTCATACATGGAAGATGCTAAATACTGGGCTAAGTTCCGCGCTGGGCATTTTTGCTGGCGTGCCTACGTAGTGCAGATGATCTTGGTCTTTCCAGTGAGTTTAGGATTCATGTTGGTGTCGCGCATCCCGACCACATCCAGCACGGTTCGTGCCCCAGCGCATGCACCTCCTTCTAATTCTGTAGCATTGTGCGTGGAACGCTGTCCATCTCCACCCAAGATGCTATCCACTCCCCGCAATAATCACCCTTAGTTTTCTTCAAAGGAATCCACGACGAGAGCGGTATCGTCCTCATCGCCTCCCATCCTCTGTGTTAGCCATGCACTCCGCCACACGTGTCAGGGCCTCGAGCAGTGCCCGACGGACTTCCGGGTGATCTTGCAACCAGAAGCGGAGGTGGGCGGGCGCAAATCTCGGATGGCACTGGGTCTCATCGGAATCTCCGAAAGAGAAATCCCGGTCTGGCGGGCTGAGTTGCTGGTACTCAATGGTGGACGTGGATGACATTTTTAGCCCCACCAGGCGCACAAAAAAATCGCCTATCGATCGCCTGTTTTTGCGATGGGCAGTGTGCGAACCTGATTCAATCAAACGGGGCTAAGAAAATGTCGTGTTTTTGGGGTGAGGTGCTGGTGTCACCGGCGGGCGTATATTTGCTGTAACGGCGGCTGAATCTTTTCCACTCGA
>JAUJON010000202.1 GCA_030447595.1 Thermosynechococcaceae cyanobacterium YX3bin19 | reverse complement strand
GTAGATAGCCAAGCGGCAGGAGTGATGGCTGCTCAGGAGCTGCAACGGTGGGATGGATGTAGCCGGCTCCGATCCTGGGTGGCTAGCTACCTGTGTTTTGAGAATCATGTCAAAGTGCTATTAAGGCAGCAGGGTTGCAGCCCGGCAACCGAAAGTTCAGCAGTCTAAACCTTAGAATGAGCCAAGTTACGCCAGTCTTGGAGCTGAGAGGCGTTACCCAGCAGTTTGATTCAGTTTCCCCTGTGTTATTGAATATCAACCTCCAGATTTACCCCGGAGAGCGAGTGGCGCTGGTAGGGCCCAGCGGGGCGGGAAAAAGTACCCTGATCCGCCTGCTTAACGGTACCTTAAGACCTAACCAGGGAGAGGTATGGGCCTTGGACCGCAATCTCTGTCGTCTCAATCCACTTAAGCTACGCCACGTACAGCGGCAAATAGGCACGGTTTACCAGCAGTTCCACCTAGTCGATAACTTACGCGTGATCCATAACGTTAATGCTGGACATTTAGGCCGCTGGTCATTATTCCAAGCAATTGCTTCCCTCGTTTGGCCCCTAGAGGTAGAGACAGCAGCCCTTGCGCTCAAACAAGTGGGGATTCCAGAAAAGCTCTATGCGCGGACAGCCCAGCTGTCTGGTGGTCAGCAGCAACGAGTTGCCCTGGCACGAGTGCTGGTGCAGAATCCAGCAGTGATTTTTGCCGATGAACCGATCGCCAGCCTTGACCCCGAGCACAGCCGGGAAATCATGGATCTGCTGAGGGACCTGGGGCAGCGGTGGGGCAAAACCCTGGTGATTAGCCTCCACGCCATTGAATTTGCCCGCAGTCACTGCCAGCGAATTGTTGGCCTGCGGCAGGGACGGATTCTGTTTGATGCCCCGGTAGCAGCAGTATCGCCAGAAATGATTAAGGCGCTCTACGAACTGGGAGAGTAGGGTGAAGTCGACACCGCCACGCCCCTCCCTGCTCAACCCACAAACGGTTTGGCTACTAGCTTTAGGGATCGCGATCGCCCTGTCGCTCTTTCAAGCTGGAGTGTTTGGGCAGGATTTACTCAATCCTGGTGGCTGGCCGCTGCTGTGGCGATTTCTCCGAGCCAGCCTGCAACCAGAATTAAACCCTGAGTTTCTCCGCCTCACCCTGGATGCCACCCTGGTTACCTTAGCTTATGCCGTTTGTGGCACCTGCCTCAGCGTTGTCTTAGGCATGGTTGGAGGCGTGCTGACCTCGGAGGTATGGTGGTGGGCAATGGCTCCGCGCCAGGAACGGCGGGAATTATCCCCCTGGTGGTTGGGGGTGCGATCGCTGCTGGCCTTCCTCCGTGCCATTCACGAGCTGATCTGGGGCCTATTTTTTGTCAATATTTGGGGCCTGGACCCCTTGAGCGCGATTCTGGCGATCGCCATTCCCTTTGGCGCAATTACCGCCAAGGTATTTTCGGAAATCTTGGATGAAACCCCCCGCCAACCTCTGACAGCTTTGCTCAACAGCGGTGTTGCTCCTTTGAACGCCTTGATGTATGGCCTGCTGCCCCAGGCATTTTTGAACCTACTCTCCTACAGCTTTTACCGCTTTGAGTGCTCGATTCGCTCGGCAGCAGTCCTGGGAATTATCGGGGCCGGGGGGCTAGGCTACCAGATCCTTTTGAGCCTGCAGTCGCTGCGCTATGAACAGCTCTGGACATTTTTCTTGGCTCTATTTTTCTTGAACGGCGCAGTGGATTGGAGCAGCGCCTGGGTGCGGCAGCGTCTGGGCTGCCCCAGCCGTCTGGATATCAATGCGCTTCAGTTCCAACCCCAACAGCTCGGGCAGCGGCGAGATCCTCTCCTGTCGGGGGCTGGCCTGGCAATCCTGCTGCTGATCCCCTGGTGCTTCTGGAGCATCGACGCGGACTTCAGCAAGCTGTGGTCTCCGCAAACGATAGCGTTGCTCGGGGATATTTTCCAGGCGTCCTGGCCCCCAAACTTGGAGATACCATTACCACAACTGTTAATTCTGGCCTTAGAAACGCTGGCGATGTCACTGCTGGCGATCGCCGCAGCGGGATTGGGTGGTATCCTTCTGTCTTTTCCTGCCGCCCGTAATTTTCTGGACCTGTTTAATCCTACTCAGCAGGCTAGAAGTGCTCGTCTCTGGACCTGGGGAACCCTGTTGGTCACGCGAATTATACTGCTGGTCTGTCGGGCTATTCCTGCCCCTATTTGGGCTTTAGTGCTGCTGTTTGTCCTGTTTCCCGGTATTTTGCCGGGGGCGATCGCCCTGGGGCTGCACAACTTAGGCATCTTGGGCCGATTAATGGCGGAGGTGATCGAAAATCTCGACCAGCGCCCCCTAGAAGCGCTCAAGGCTCAGGGCGCACCCAGTTTTGGGGTATTTCTCTATGGTGTGCTGCCGATGGCCCTGCCCCGGTTTCTGGCCTATATTCTCTACCGCTGGGAAGTCTGTATGCGAGAAACCGTGATTGTCGGACTGGTAGGAGCCGGTGGGTTGGGCCGCTTGCTGACAGAGCAACTCAGCAGCTTCGACTACCAGAGTGTAGTTGTGACGCTAGGATGTTTTGTCGTACTGACGTTTCTAGTAGATTGGATCAGTGCAGCAGCACGGCACAGCTTGCGTAACTGAGGTTGTTCGCTGCAACAAGCAATAAGGAGAGGAAATTTATAAGCTGGAGGAGCAGCTTTTGAAATTCTCAAAGAAAAAGAGCGATCGGAGGCAAAAGCTTCCTACTCGAGAGTGGTGTGTAGCAATCAAAGCAGCATGACAATCACCGTTCCTATTAATGCCATTGAACTCACTCCCGGCAGCCAGATCAGTGTTCATAACCTGTCCTGGCAGGATTTTGAACGGATTTTGGCAGAGCTGGGAGAAAAGCGCAGTACCCGTGTCGCTTACTATCGAGGCACTTTAGAAATCATGTCTCCCCTGGCAAGCCATGAAAGGCCTCACCGGATTATTGCCGATATTGTCAAAGCAATTCTTGATGCCCAGGGACGTAGTTGGGAAGATTTTGGCTCCACCACGCTCAAGCGTCCAGAGATTGCCGGAGTCGAACCCGATACCTGCCTCTACATTCAAAGTGCTGACTGGATGCAAGGTTGCACTAGTCTGGACTTAGCAGACTACCCACCCCCAGATCTTGCTATTGAATCAGATGTAACCTCTAAAACAACGCTGGATGCCTACAAAGCCCTGCAGGTTCCCGAAGAATGCATCTACCGCAAAAGTCAGCTAACCATTCATCTGCTCCAACAGTGGCGATATATCCAAAAAGACCGAAACCCAAAAATTACTATTCTACCAATACACAAGAAGAGCACAAACAAGGATCCAGAGCCACACATCCACACTAGCAAAC
>JAUJON010000201.1 GCA_030447595.1 Thermosynechococcaceae cyanobacterium YX3bin19 | reverse complement strand
GGCCTTTTAGCAGTGCAGCAATTGTGCGTTTACTCGTCTCACTAAGCTATTTCTTCTTGGTGTTCTTCTCCTGCTCCTCCTTCAACTTGCGGTCCTTATACCGCTCCCAGGCGTCCTTCCAACTAGAATTGGTAATGAATCCAGTCTCGAAAAAAATGCCAAAGTCGTAATATGACTTGAATATTTCCTCATATGCCTGTTGGGCATTCTCATCATTTACCTCGTATCCTTCTGAGAAGCTACTGCCACTAAGCTCCTCTTGGGTGTACTTTCTCCGCAGACCCCGCTGCTCGGTAATGTTATCCCAGAGCTTCTGAAGGAAGAAGCCAAAAGCTTGTCGACTACGCTCCCATTTCAGGGATTCCTCCTGCAAGACAATAATCTTCTGTCGGTCCAGCAGCCACTGCTCCAACTCTTTGCTGTTAATAGGAATCGCAGAAGGATTAGCAGTCGTAGAGTTGCCTTTATTATTAACAGGTAGGGTTGTAAAGAAAGCTTCAATAGGAATGAAAAATGTATTGGAGAGTTTAAGTAAGACATCAGTACTAATATTGGGCTTTTCGAACAAGTCGTACATCGTCTGTCTGGTTTTTCCAATGGCTTCGGCAGCTGCCGTAATAGAGATGTCTTTCTCGTTAAGCAATTCTTTGATTCGCTGGCCTACATGCATAAAATGGCAAAATAACAGGTAAGAAACAATATTATATTGTTGTCGAATATTTTATTTACACTATTGACAAATATAATACTATTTGTAAACTTTGTAGTAAAGTTTTTCATTTAACTGAACCTGCTGGTTCAGATTTTTTCATCTTCTATATGTATACGATACTAGACTTAAAAGATGCTCTTTTTCGCATCTTCGCTGAGCGTCCTCCCAAGAAAGCGCTCACTGTTCAAAAAATCTGCTTAGTGTTAGCCGACTTTTACGACTGCCAGCCGGAGAATATTTCTATTTCGGAGCTTAAAGCTGCTCTACGAGAACTTACTTTTGCTGTGCCCCAGTCTAAACTTCGCGGCTCCGATCACGTAAATTGGTTTTTCATCAAACATCCGAAGGCAACTACTGTTCCTGTGGAAAAATCTGCTAAGATAACTAGACGTTACCACGATAAACCATTAATTCAGTCTCAGCGATTGAAAGTTTCTAAGTAGCCTTTTTTCAATGTAAATTTCCTATTACTCCTTCAGTTAGCATATTGCGTGAAGGGGGGTTACTGCAGGTCCTGTATTGCCAAAGTAAAAAGAGAGTATATAACTAATAGCTGGTTAATGATGGACAGCTCGGCTTTACTCGCTTTAAACTATTATTCTATATCCCCGTTTCAGCAAAATCCTGTATAATCTAAACCATTGCAAAGCGTCATAATTCGTCTTTCCATATTTCCAATAATTCGTCTTTGGCTAGTATCTCCTCTGGAATACGACGCTTAGCCTTAAACATTGCTATTACTGCTTCCCGAACTTCTTCAGGAAGCCAGGCGACAAGTTCATCGTTTGTAGGCTTCGCTTCAGCCTTAGGATAGGGAAAGCCATTAGGCGCTTTTAAACGTTTAGCCGCCTCCAGCATGGCCTGATGAAATCCTCTGGCTGGCTGCACAACGGGTAGCCCGACTCGTACCCCCTCTACAGAGGCAGCACACGGTATAGCTACACCGGGCGGATCAAGATCGCCGACGTAATCTATTTGAGTAATGGGTCTGCCAATGTTAAGAAGTTGGCGAATAGATTGTTCAAAAGCTTTACCTGCCCCGTAAGCAACTATACCATAAGGAGAACTCTTTAATTTCTTTAATACATTGCGAGTGACAGTAAATGCACTTGGGTTTTCTAATACAAGTATTGTAGACTTGGCATTGATACTCTCCCATACCAATGGGTGGGTTTCCGGGATACATCCAATGACCGATGCATAAACGAAGCCAGTTCCTTAAACGTACCTTTTAACAACTCTTCTTGCACACGCTTGAGAAAATTACCCTGCTCCGTGTCCAACTGATTCAATTCTCTCACCCAAGTAAGCTTAGGATGCCAGGAATAAAATTTCCACCACTGGTTCTTTGAAGGTTTAGGAGCTTCAATTCGGTCTACCGAAGATGGCAAAGAAGGATCAAGGCTCGTATCCCAACGACGCCCGTGAGAAGGAGGGATGCGAATAGTTCCTGACGCCTCAGCATAATGCAGCGACTGTAATAGCCAAGTACGAGGCTCAACTCCCCTTGGACGATGCGGAAATGCTTTTTCAAACACCTCCCATAGCTGGGGAGCTAAAACCCTTTTGTTTGGCAATTCAGCAATTAGCTGACGAAAACGCTCCATTCGTCCAGAATCTATTTCATTGGGGTTTAAGTCATCCATACCAGTAATAGAATCATTGCTTCAGAAATAAGCCTATAATTTTGCACACATTACTCTTTGTTCGTATTAGATTGCTCTGTGGCCAATACCACTTTAATTGCTTCAATAGTATCCTCGTTACTGGCCAGTTCTACAATCTTTTGCCTAGTACGGGCATCAAATCTGTCGTTACGTAACCGGATGATATTGGGAATCACCCGAAGTGCTTCCAAGTCATGAACTGCAGTAGCATAAATTAATTGGATTCCCATTGACTGGGCTACTGTTCGTTGTAACTCGATTAATGCTGGACTTGATGCAGTACCAATTGGATTGTCAAGTAACAGTGTAC
Organism: Thermosynechococcaceae cyanobacterium YX3bin19; assembly: GCA_030447595.1. Classification (GTDB taxonomy): domain Bacteria; phylum Cyanobacteriota; class Cyanobacteriia; order Thermosynechococcales; family Thermosynechococcaceae; genus JAUJON01. The sequence continues at coordinate 675 of JAUJON010000201.1, read as the reverse complement.
TGGTTGCCCGTACCCCTTCCCCAGTTTGTCGCCCCCTTAACTGAATCAAAGTACAGTAGAGCAATATAGCACAGGTTAGGCGCTCACCTCCACTTAAGGAAGACAATTTATTGATAGGCATATAATCAGGACTAGCATTCACGTTTGGAAACAGAAATTCGACTTTGAACGGCCTGGCCAGCCGACGTACCGCCTCTTGCACCAACCGGATACCTTTCTTTTTATCCCACGACTTAAGAAGGTCTTCTAAGAAAGCACTGAGCTTTTCACGCTGCAAATCAGGTTGAGTAGGTTCATGTGTAGCAACTTTAAGAAAACTGTGCCCAGCCAGGGAGCGTGCTTGTTGCGGCAACCTTGAAAGCTTCGTGACCGATTTTAATACTCCTAAAGCCTCAGTAGTAGCATGAAAAAGGAAGTTTATAATTATTGACCGGTGATTGTCTATCTCTTCAATATGTTTATTAAGAATGTCTCGTCTACTTTTTAGAGACGCTACATATCCATCTGACTCTTCTTCTAGTTTATCATTATTCAACTTCCTCAAAGTGGGGATGTAGATTGTTCTTAAATTTGCGAACGCTTCTGCCTCCCAACACTCTCTGAGCCCACTAATGATCTCGTCACGTTTATAGTTAAGTTTATTATTCTCAACTTGTATATTGTTGGCCCTTTCTC
>JAUJON010000200.1 GCA_030447595.1 Thermosynechococcaceae cyanobacterium YX3bin19 | reverse complement strand
CAGTCCCAGATTCAGGACTGGCAGCGAGGAAATTAACGGCCCTAGGCTGCTTCTAGGCCCCCCTTTATATAAGGAATGGCCCCGTGCACCAACGGGAACGCAATAGTTCCAGCCGCAATTCCTCCGAAACACTTCGCGATCGCATTTTTCCCCTACTGCTTTGACTACTTCAGTTTTCTAATCCTTAACTTCGGTGCTCTAGTTCTTTAACAACTGGAACACAACGTTCGCATAGCAAGGGATGCTCCTTGTCTTCACCAACATGGATCGAGTAGTTCCAACAGCGATCGCACTTATCCCCTACTGCTTTAACGACTCCAACACTGAAGGCATGGCTCTGAACCTGGTACTTCAGGTCTTCCAGGGGGTGGGGAGACTCTAGCAGCTCAACTTGAGAGGCTAGAAACAAGTAGCGCAGCTCATCCACCCCATTGGTCTCAACATCGGTTGCGGGATTCAATGCCTGCAGCTTTTGCCGTAGCTCTAAATCAGAAACATAAAGCAGCACCTTTGCTTCTAGAGAAGAGCCAATTTCCTTCTCAACCCGTGCTTGTTCTAGCACCCCGTTGACTTCTGCGCGGATTTGCCGGACCCGCTGCCAGAAATCGGCTAGCTCTGGGGCTTGCCACTGTTCCTCCAACTTCACCCAACCCGCGTCAAACACCGATTGGTAGGGCGTAGCGTAGGGCAGGAATTGCCAGACATCCTCTGCCATATGAGAAAGCACTGGCGCAATGGCCCGGGCTAAATTTTCTAGGGCGATCGCCAGCACGGTTTGACAACTGCGACGACGCGAGTCACTGGCAGCACTAATGTAAAGGCGATCTTTGGCAATATCTAGGTAAAAATTTGATAGATCAACTACGCAGAAGTTCTGCACGGTCTGAAAAAAGCGAAAAAACTGAAAACTCTCAAACGCCTCAGTAACCTCGGTAAATACCTCCGTCATCCGGTACAGCATGTACTGGTCTAGCTGCGGCAACGCCTGGTAGGGCACCTTGTCCCGTTCAGGATCAAAGTCGTGCAGATTTCCCAGCAGAAAGCGAGCCGTGTTGCGGATCTTGCGATAGATGTCTGCCATCTGTTTCAAGATGTTTTTGCCCAGCGGCACATCAGAGGTATAGTCCACAGAGGAAACCCAAAGCCGCAGCACATCAGCCCCATAGGGAGGCTCAGCTTTTTGGTTCTTACCGCCTTCAATTACAACTGCTGGATCGACGACGTTGCCCAAGGATTTGCTCATCTTGCGGCCCTGCTCGTCCAGGACAAAGCCGTGGGTGAGAACTTTTTGGTAGGGAGCACAGCCGTTGGTGGCAACGCTGGTCAGTAAACTAGACTGGAACCAGCCCCGGTGTTGGTCTGAACCTTCCAGATACATATCAGCGGGATAATGTAAGCTGTCTCGTTGCTTCACTACCGCTGCCCAAGAAGAACCCGAATCGAACCAGACATCCATTGTGTCGGTGCCTTTACGGTAGGTGCGGCCATTGTTGCGGTACTGCTCCGGTAACAATGCCGCTACAGGCAACTCCCACCAAATATCTGAACCCTTTTCGGCAATAAGCTTCTGCGCGTGGGCGATGGTTTCTGCGTTCAGCAGTGGCTCTCCAGTCTCTTCGTCATAGAATACCGGAATCGGCACACCCCAACTGCGCTGGCGAGAGATACACCAGTCGGAGCGCTCCTTAACCATCGGGGTGATCCGGTTTTCCCCCTGAGCGGGAATCCAATCTACCGACGCGATCGCCTGCAATGCTTCCTCCCGGAATCCCTCCACGGAAGCAAACCATTGCTCCGTTGCCCTTAAGATCACGGGTTTCTTCGTTCGCCAGTCGTAGGGATACTTATGGCTGTACTTTTGCTCCTTCAGCAGTGCCCCGGCATTAGAGAGGGCCTGGATAACCGCTTGGTTTCCCCCATCCAGAACCCCTAAACCAGCAAAGGGGCCTGCTTCTACGGTAAAAATCCCATTATCATCTACAGGGGAGAGAACGGCTAAACCGTAGTTTTGACCGACGACATAATCGTCTTGACCGTGTCCCGGAGCCGTGTGAACTAAGCCGGTACCCGACTCAGTGGTAACGTGCTCTCCCATTGCCAAGGGGCTCTCACGGTCAAATAGGGGATGCCGGTAGGTGGAGTGCTCTAGAGTTTTACCGGGAAACGTCGCTTTTACCACTAGTTCCGTTTCCAGCACCTGCGCCAGCGACTCCACCAGATCTGCGGCAACCAGAAAGTAGTCTGCTGTAGGTTTCAGGTGCGAACGAGCTTCGGCCACAGCGTAGGTCAAGCCTGGATTCAGACTAATCGCTAAGTTTCCGGGAATCGTCCAGGGAGTGGTCGTCCAGATAGCCGCCTTTAAGTTAGGCAGGTATTCTGCCAATATTGGCTGTGCTGGAGCTGCTAGTGTTTGCATCGCAAAGGCCACATAGATGCTCTGAGAAGTATGGCCTTCTGGATACTCTAGTTCTGCTTCTGCCAAAGCCGTCTGCGAACTGGGACTCCAGTAGACAGGCTTCAGCCCCCGGTAAATGTAGCCCTGCAAAACCATCTGCCCAAAGACGCCAATTTGCGTCGCTTCGTATTCTGGACTCATGGTTAAATAAGGACGATCCCAATTTCCCCAAATGCCGTAGCGCTTGAAGCCCTGGCGTTGCTTTTCCACCGTTTTTAGCGCGAAATCACGGGCAACCTGACGGAGTGTTAAAGGAGTTAACCGTTGGCGCTCTTCCGACTTCATCCCCTGGAGCACCTTCAGTTCAATCGGCAACCCGTGACAGTCCCAACCCGGAACATAGCGAACTTTACACCCCTGCAGTAGACGAAATTTGTTGATCACGTCCTTCAAAATTTTGTTTAGCGCATGACCAATATGCAGATCCCCATTGGCATAGGGTGGGCCGTCGTGTAAGACGAATAGCTCCCCAGGATTATTCTGAGATAGGTTTTCGTAAATTTGTTGTTCAGCCCAAAACCGCTGCAGTTCTGGCTCTCGCTTGACAGCGTTTGCCCGCATGTCAAACTTTGTTTGGGGCAAATTAACGGTGTTTTTGTAAGTTCCTGGTTCTGTTACAGCCACAGTCGATTAAGAAGAAGGGAATCCAAACCATTATCAGCTAGAAGTTTCCTGGGCTTCAAGTGGAAGGATTTTTTCAGAGCGTTACTCTGGTGCGGAGGTGGAATCTGATGGACCTTCTGAGGGTGAATCAGGCTTGGCTTCAGGTGCTTGTGCTGCCTCAATCAGAGAGGGATCAGGCTGATCAGGCCGCACCAGCTTGGGAGGATGTACCTCTGTAGTTAGTGAGGTTGCATCAGGCGTCCCTTCATGGCCTTCGGCCATCAAGGCTGGGCCAGTCTCAACGCTCGTTTCTATG
>JAUJON010000199.1 GCA_030447595.1 Thermosynechococcaceae cyanobacterium YX3bin19 | reverse complement strand
CTGCCCGTGCAAGCGGGAGGAAGGTGGGGATGACGTCAAGTCGGCATGGCCCTTATGCCTGGGGCTACACACATGCTACAATGGGCGTAAACAATGGGATGCAATACCGCGAGGTGGAGCCAATCCTACCAAATACGTCCTCAGTTGGGATTGCAGGCTGCAACTCGCCTGCATGAACCTGGAATCGCTAGTAACCGCAGGTCAGCTAAACTGCGGTGAATACGTTCCCGGGCCTTGTACACACCGCCCGTCAAGTCACCTGAATTGTCTGCACCCGAAGCCGGTGGCCTAACCACGCAAGTGGAAGGAGCCGTCGAAGGTGTGGGGAGTAAGGGGGACTAAGTCGTAACAAGGTAGCCGTATCGGAAGGTGCGGCTGGATCACCTCCTTTCTAAGGAACCATGGAGGGAAGAGCTTATTTATGAGCTGTTCCACCACACTCCTAGGTCGATCCGATTCGAGAATGGCGACTGGTGTTTCTTCCAAAGAAGAACGGATCTTATCTGCTTTTGCACTGTTCGGTTGTCAAGGTGCATAGTATATGCATTGAAAACAAGATGACGATTATTCTTTTGACATAGCCGGTTAAAGCAACAAACCTTTCTCCAAAACGGGGAGGGCATGCTGCCCTCCCCGTTGCTTTGTCTGAGGAATGTAAAGAAGTCATCGTTTGTACCTTAACAATTTGCCTTGTCTATGAGCGCGCGGTATCCTAACGCGCTTCGCGCAGTACCAGTGCTTTGGGCCTATAGCTCAAAGCATGCTTTTGGGCCTATAGCTCAGTTGGTTAGAGCGCACCCCTGATAAGGGTGAGGTCAATGGTTCGAATCCATTTAGGCCCACCACCCCGTTAGGAAGAAGCAGAGAGCCGATCTTTGTCGGTCTTTGCCTCCTGGCGCTCTGGGGGATCTCTTGCCTGCTTGCTTGGCTTCCCCCTCTTGCTTTGGGGGATTAGCTCAGTTGGGAGAGCGACTGCTTTGCACGCAGTAGGTCAGCGGTTCGAACCCGCTATCCTCCATCCGGCTTTCCCGGCTTTTCCTGAGTTGTTCTTAAAAAAGCGTGGCGCGATTTTCTTGACAAGGCCTTGCTTTCGTGATAAACTTAACTTTGTCACGATGATGGAAAGGGCAGTTAAAGCAACTGCTCCCGCTCCAGAAATGGAGACCGTCCTCCCTTCCCCTTTGCGGGAAGGGCTGCACTTTGACAACTGCATAGTGGAAACTTCAAGGGTAACACAAGCGCATCGTTACCAGGAAGGGGAGTGGACTTGTCTGCTTCTTCTTCGTTGGTAGCGCATGTTTGATTTGTAGTCGAGAGAGTTGTCTCACCTTTAACAAGTGAGTGGTCTCACCTTTATGGTGAGAGTTTGTTTGTTTCAAGCTACAAAGGGCGCACGGTGGATGCCTTGGGGCAGAGGGCCGATGAAGGACGTGGCAAGCGACGATACGCCTCGGGGAGCTGCAATCAAGCTTAGATCCGGGGATTTCCGAATGGGGTAACCCACTACAGTCAACCTGTAGTACCACCATCTGAACACATAGGATGGTTGGAGGGCAGCCGGTGAACTGAAACATCTCAGTAGCCGGACGAAGAGAAAACAATAGTGATTGCGCAAGTAGCGGCGAGCGAACGCGCAGGAGCCTAAACCAGAAGGGCGTGATAGCCGGCAGGCGTTGCTTTTCTGGGGTCGTGGGACTGCAAGTGCAGAACTGCCGTTCTGCGAGCAAGTTACCAACTTCTCATTTAGTCGAAGTGTCTGGAAAGTCACACCAGAGACGGTGAAAGTCCGGTAGACGAAAAGTGAGGAGCTTGCTTTGCAGCACCCAAGTACCGCGGGACACGAGGAACCTTGCGGGAATCCGGGAGGACCATCTCCTAAGGCTAAATACTCTCTGCCACCGATAGCGAACAAGTACCGTGAGGGAAAGGTGAAAAGTACCCCGTGAGGGGAGTGAAAGAGTAACTGAAACCGTGGCGCCTACAAGCAGTCGGAGCACTATGTCCGGTTTACCGGAAACGTGTGACGGCGTGCCTTTTGCAGAATGAGCCTGCGAGTTAACCTACGTCGCCAGCTTAAGGAGATTTAACTCCGGAGGCGCAGCGAAAGCGAGTCTGAACAGGGCGTTCCCTCTTTTGAGGGTTAGTGGCGTGGGTTAGACCCGAAACCGTGTGATCTACCCATGGTCAGGTTGAAGCGGGGGTAACACCTCGTGGAGGACCGCACCGGTGTATGTTGAAGAATGCTCGGATGAACTGTGGGTAGGGGTGAAATGCCAATCGAACACGGAGATAGCTGGTTCTCCTCGAAATGCATTTAGGTGCAGCGTCGGGTGTTCTCATTCGGAGGTAGAGCACTGAATGGGCTAGGGGCCCCACCAGGTTACTGAACCCAATCAAACTCCGAATGCCGAATGATAAAGCCCGGCAGTGAGACAGTGGGGGATAAGCTTCATTGTCGAAAGGGAAACAGCCCAGACCCTCTGCTAAGGTCCCCAAGTGCCGGCTAAGTGTGAAAGGATGTGGGGTTGCGTAAACAACCAGGATGTTGGCTTAGAAGCAGCCACCATTTAAAGAGTGCGTAACAGCTTACTGGTCGAATGTGGTTTTGCGCCGATAATGTACGGGGGCTCAAGCCATGTACCGAAGCGATGGATGCAGGACCTTTGGTTCTGCGTGGTAGAGGAGCGTTGAATGCGTGTTGAAGCGGTAGCGTAAGCAGCCGTGGAGTGCATTCAAGTGAGGATGCAGGCATAAGTAGCGATAAGACGGGTGAGAATCCCGTCCACCGAAAGCCTAAGGTTTCTTCAGCAAGGTTCGTCCCCTGAAGGTCAGTCGGTCCTAAGGCGAGGGCAATTGCCGTAGTCGATGGCTGTCAGGTTTATATTCCTGAACCAGGCACAAAGGTTAAACGAGCGGGGACGCTTTTCCAGTATTTGATCCGGTTGTTGGTCTGCCGGTTCCGCAAGGTCGAGCTGCGCACCTCGGTGCAAAGCGAAGTCAACGTCTGGGGGGGCCGAGAAAAGCCGACTCGGTACAATGTGTCTGACCGTACCGCAAACCGACACAGGTAGGCAGGTAGAGGATACCAAGGTGTTCGAGAGAACTCTCGTTAAGGAACTAGGCAATCTAACCCCGTAACTTCGGGAGAAGGGGTGCCAGCATAGGGATATGCTGGTCGCAGTGAAATGGCCCGAGCGACTGTTTACCAAAAACACAGGTCTCTGCAAAGCCGAAAGGCGACGTATAGGGGCTGACGCCTGCCCAATGCCAGAATGTTAACAGGAGAGGTCATCCCAGAGTTCGCTCCGGGGGCAGCTTTGAATCGAAGCACTGGTGAATGGCGGCCGTAACTATAACGGTCCTAAGGTAGCGAAATTCCTTGTCGGGTAA
>JAUJON010000198.1 GCA_030447595.1 Thermosynechococcaceae cyanobacterium YX3bin19 | reverse complement strand
CTTGATGCGAATTGCAGCAATGGATCGGGCCACGGATGCCCTGAGCCGCACCTGGCCTGTTCTTAAGACACAGCTGCTGAACCGGGTCAATCAGCACTCTCGCAGTGGGGCTGATCGCCGCACCCTGCTTGCCACTGCTAAACTGACCGGTTTGGTGTCATCCAACCCTCAACAAGCAACTGATGACCTGCTGCGATTAAAGTACAGTCGGGCAGAAATTGATTTAGTTGTCTTACTGCTACAGTTTTTACCCCAGATTCAATCCTTATCACTAGAGAGGATGAACCGCCGACAGCAGTATTTCTTCTTTCAAAAGGCCGGGCAGGCATTCCCAGCCCTAGCACTCATGGCTGTAGCTTGGGATACGCCTGTTAGCGCTATTTCCCCCTTAATTGAGCGATTCCTAACCCCACATGACCCAGTTGCCCATCCGACTCCCCTAGTGACTGGCAAGGACTTGATCAAACAATTACAGCTGTGCCCTGGTCCACAAATTGGGCATTTGTTAAGGCAGCTCCAAGTTGCTCAAGCGGAGGAAACTGTTACGACTACCCGGGAAGCCTTAGCACTGGCTAGAACACTCGTTGACTTTGGGAAAAATTGACAGCGGGCAAGCCTGGGTCCGTTCCCTGAGAAACTACCCCTATCGCGTTTGAGACCCTTCTGGGATAGGTCTGCCCTTGGTTTCCGGTAGGGGAATACGAGGTTCGTAGGGCATGGGAATGTACTGAACGGATGGGCGACCTCCCTGGGGCTGGGGGTATAGATCCATTAAGTTATAGATAATCTTCGGTAAGCCGGCAGTAACTGGTAAACCCATGTCTGTGGCTTCCTCAACCGTTATTGGATAGTCGTGGGTGACTTGTCCAGTAGTGAGCCAGCTGACAATGCCATCAATCTTACTAGGGTCAATCTTCTGCTGGGGAACCGCATCCTGTAAAAGGGTGCGAACAAAGCGCTGTACCTGCGCCATGGCTTTGCGAGAGAGGTCAGCCATGATTAAAGTCTGATCATCAATTTCAGCGATCGGTTTCTCCTCAACGACCTTGAGAACGCTTGCTGCCGCAAAATTCCCTAACTGAGGATCTACAGGACCCAAGACGGCGTTCTCATCCATGACGATTTCATCTGCTGCTAGGGCTAACATCGTGCCGCCGCTCATAGCGTAGTGAGGCACAAAGACTGTCACTTTAGCAGGATGGCGAATCAAGGCTCTAGCAATCTGTTCTGTTGCTAGAACTAAGCCCCCAGGAGTATGCAGGATAAGGTCAATGGGCACATTGGGCGGAGTGAAGCGAATTGCTCGCAGTACCTGTTCTGAATCCTCAATACTGATGTAGCGCGAAAGGGGAATTCCCAGCAGACTGATTGATTCTTGACGGTGGATCAACAGAATTGCTCGGCTCTTACGCCGTTCTTCAAACTCTCGTAAAGCTTGGACTCGCCGGGACTCAACAATGCGGCGCTGCCAGGCGGGCTGCAGGGAAGCAATCACCAGAAAAATCCAGAATAGGTCAAAGAAATTAAAGTTCATTGAGTGTTTTACTGCTCCGCCTTTGTTCTATTGTTCCACGGCTCTTTAAGGGTTAATTTTAATCAGAGTAAAAATCTATCTAAAGATTGAGCAAGAGCCTATAGAGGCTAGGATGTTAGCATCTGCAAGCAGGAGTCAACAGTGGCTCGATTTAATCCCTACACAATCCAAATGCAGCTCACCCGCATGTTCCAGGAGGGGCAGTCGTTCTTTGCCGTTACCAAAGTACAGGACTGGCTGCGAGAGCACCATGAAGATCCGCAGGCTTACAAAATCATTTTTCATAAAAAACCAGCCCCCCCTGGCTCAGAGGCAGTTTTCCTCATAGAGGTTGAGCTCCACCGTCAGGATGGTCAGCCGGTAGACGCCTGGCTCTTACGGCAGCTAAACCAGGCTGGATAAACTCAACACTTTTCAACTTGAAGCACAATCAGGGTCATGTCGTCCCCGTTCTGGCTGTGGCCAACAAATTGCTGAACTTGCTCAAATAAATACTCTAGAATTGCTTGGGGTCCTTTGGAGTGACGGCAGGCCCACAGAAAAGCTTTGGCTAAGTTCTCTTCCTCAAAGCGATCGCCACTCTGATTGGCAGCGTCTGTAAACCCATCAGTGTAGTAGATTAGGGTATCGCCAGGTTGTAGTTGAACCTGTGCTTCCTGATAATGGGCTTCAGCATCAAGACCAATTAACATCCCCAGTGTATCCAGCCGCTGGAGCGAATCTGTTTCGGCTTGCCATAAGAAAGGTGGATGGTGCGCTGCATTACTGTAGGACAAAATTCGGGTTTGCGGATCATACTCCGAGTAGAACAGGGTGACAAAGCGGTTGGAGTTTTCCAAGTCGGTATACATAACCCGGTTCAGGTGTTGGAGAATCCGGGCAGGGGAGTGCTGATTGAGAACTTCTGCCCGTAGCATTCCCCGCGTCATGGTCATAATTAGACCTGCAGGAACGCCCTTGCCCATGACATCGCCAATCGTTAAACACCAACGACCGGAGCCGCTGGCTGCTTTTCTGCCGTGACTCAGTTGGTCATACTGGATAGGAATAAAATCGTAGTAGTCACCCCCAACGCGATTAGCAGTCTGGCAACGGGCGGCAAGCTCTAAACCCTGAATTTGTGGGCAATGCCGGGGTAGGAGTCGCAGTTGGATTTCTGCACCAATCTCTAGTTCTCGGTCCAGGCGCTCCTTTTTACGCAGCTCAACCGTCAGTTCGTCATTTTCGATTGCAACAGCGGCTTGATCTGCTACCAGTTGAGACAGCTTCTGGCGGGTCTCCGACCAAATATACTCTGGATTATGGCTGAAGACGTACAGTCGGCCTAGTTCTGCATTTCTCACCAGAATAGCAGTGCCAAAACATTGGATGTCCGGTTCCAGGGAATGGCTGAGCTGTTTATCTAAGGTAAGAGAGCTGTTTAGCCGCTTTGCCGTTGTTGATGAGGCAGCCTGATGGGGCACCAGCTTGAAAGCGTTACGAATGCGCTGGCAGAGATCCGGATCATGACAGTGCAGTTGCTCTAAGCACACTTGACCGCTGGACTTAAACAAAACCACTGCTGCAGCCTCAGCATCAGTGACACGACTAGTAATCAGCGGAATGAGCTCCAAAAATTGATTCAAATTATTGAAGCTACGCAGGGCAAAGCTAAGAGAACTGAGCAAATCCTGAACTTGACTCTGTTCCCGATGCAAACGGGCTACCAGTTCCTTGAGCGCAAAAACTGGTGTGATATTTGAGCTGCCTTCCTGGCCCCGATCAAAGGGTTGAGAAGGCTGTCGAGGAGCCGGAACAATGGTCATTTTAGGAATTTACCAAGCCATGAGGGGGATAATTAGTATTAGCAGGTGGCACAG
>JAUJON010000197.1 GCA_030447595.1 Thermosynechococcaceae cyanobacterium YX3bin19 | reverse complement strand
ACCGATTGAACGACTTCAACGTTCAGCGCCTGCAGCTCTGCAAGAGTTTCTGAGATGGCATACAGGCTTTCTAAGCTAACCGCAGTGGCAACAATTCTACCTCGGGGCTGCAGGTAGGACCAAGCCTGCTGCAAGATTGCTTTGAGCGAGCGGCCTCCTTCAATACAAACCCGCTGAGGAGATTGGGGGATGGCTGGTAGGCATTCCGGCGCACTGCCTTCGATGACATCGACATTGTTCACTTCAAAGCGATCGCAATTCCGGCGAATGAGGCTGGCGACTTCCTCATCCCGCTCAATTGCCACAATCCGCCCTTGGGGGCAAAGGAGGCCAGTTTCCACGGGGATGGTGCCGGTGCCAGCACCAATGTCCCAAAGAATGGAATCGGATTTTAAGCGCAGTTGGGCAATTAACAATAACCGGGTTTCCCGCTGGCTCATGGGAATTCCAGGCAACCGTTCAAACAGCTCGTCGGGGATTCCAGGTGTGGTATAGGGCCAGAGTTGGCAGGGCATAAAACGTAGTAGAGCGGTATCGCTCTACTCTCTCACAACCTTGAGGGTTTGGAGGCTGGGGTCACTACAGCCCGTGATACAGCCGCCCAGCTCCCGGATTTGCTGCAGGTACTCCAGGGCTGCCGGGGCGATCGCTTCGCCTGGGCACAATAGGGGAATTCCCGGCGGGTAGGGGCAGACCAGTTCTTTGCTGATCCGGTTGACCGCCTGCTCCAAGGGGACAGTCTCACCAGGGGCAAAGAAGACATCGCGGGGAGATTGGCTTGGAAGTGACGGGGCTAGCATCGGTAGACTCAGCGGTGACGATAACGGTAAGGCAGTGGCCAACCTACCCTTCGCTAGAAGGGTGCAGGCTTCAACCAGGCGCTCAATGTCTGCGGCCTGGTTACCCAAGCTGACAATGAAGGTGAGGTGCCGCAAGGCAGGAAATTCTGCGGTCACACCCAGGCTCTGATGCAGGATTTCATCAGCGGTAAAGCCACTGAGGCCCAAGCCGGAAACCATCAAAGTTAAGCGCGTCTGGTCTAGGGCAAAAAAGCCGGGGGTTGTGCCGGCCTGCTCCGGCCCCAAGACCGCCAGCCCAGGAATTTGATTCAGTTGAGAGCGAGCCTGCTCCGCTAAATTTAAAGTGCGGGCCATTAGAGACTTCCCCTGCACTGCCATCTGCTGCCGCGCCGCATCCAGCGACGCCAAGAGAAGATAGCTGGGGCTGGTGGACTGGAGCAGCTGCAGAGTCTGAGCAATTCGTTCAGGGTCGATGTAAGTGCCTTGAATGTGCAGCATGGCAGCCTGGGTCATTGCCGCTAAGACTTTGTGCGTGGACTGGACGCTGAGATCTGCGCCTGCTGCCAGGGCGGAAATTGGCAGGTCAGGATGAAAGGCGAAGTGGGGGCCGTGGGCTTCGTCTACTAGCAGGGGAATCTGCTGCTGGTGGGTAATGTCAGCGATCGCGGCAATATCGCCACAAACTCCGTGGTAGGTGGGGTAGACCATCAGCACGGCCTTGGCATTGGGATGCTGCACTAAGGCCGCTGCCACCCCTGCGGGGGTGATACTGTGCACCAGATCGAGCATAGGGTCGTATTCTGGAGCCACAAAAACCGGCACTGCCCCGGAGAGAATCAACCCGGAGATCGCCGACTGATGCACGTTCCGGGGCAGGATAATTGGGTCTCCAGGGCCACAGGTGGCTATGAGCGCCGCCATAATCCCGCAGGTGGAACCGTTGACTAAAAACCAGGTTCTCTTCGCACCAAAAGCTGCGGCTGCCAGTTCTTGCGCCGCTTGAATTACCCCCTGGGGTGCAAACAGGTTATCGAGTTCGGGTAATTCCGGTAGATCCATCTGGAATGCTGCAGCACCCAGGGTCTCTGCGATCGCCTGCGGAGTGCCTTGGCCCCGCTTGTGTCCTGGAGTATAGAACGGGGCGTTGGCGCTGCTAGAAGAGGTTCGCAGCGCCTCCAGCAAAGGAGCCATTTCCTGTGACTTTGAACTCTCTGAGGGCAGCATGGGGCAATTAACAGTAATCTAATGCTGGTTGCGGTAGTCTCTAGGGCAGCACAAGTCCGCCCCCTTCCAGGCAAGTCCATCTTCTTCAGATTAAGTTAGATGTATGAGTATCTTCACACTGCAATCCATCAAAAAAGACTTTGGCATTAAAGAAGTCTTAAAAGACGCCAACTTTAGCCTGGAAGCCAATGATAAGGTTGGACTGATCGGTACGAACGGCTCCGGTAAGTCAACGCTGTTAAAGATTATTGCCGGGCTAGAACCTGCTGACAGCGGTCAAATTTTGGTCAACCCTAGTACGCAGATCGTCTACCTGCCCCAACAACCTGAATTGGATGAAAGCCGTACAGTCCTAGAGCAGGTTTTTGCCGACAGTGGCGAGCAAATGGCCCTGGTGCAGGAGTATGAAGACTTGTCCCAGCGGCTGGTTCATGCTGCAGGAGACTCAGGAGCACTGATGTCTCGTCTCTCAACCGTGACCCAGCGCTTAGATGCAATGGGAGCCTGGGAGCTGGAAACTCAGGCAAAAATCATCCTCACTCGCTTGGGAATTGCCGACTTTGATGCCCGAATTGGGAACCTGTCGGGGGGCTACCGCAAGCGGATTGCTTTGGCGACTGCCCTGCTCTCAGAGCCGGACGTGCTGCTGATGGATGAGCCAACGAACCACCTGGATGCCCTGTCGGTTGAGTGGTTGCAGAGTTACCTGAACCGCTACCGGGGGGCACTGCTGTTGATTACCCACGATCGCTACTTTCTCGATCGCGTCACCAACCAGATCATCGAAATTGATCGTGGCGACCTCTACACCTACTCCGGCAACTATTCCTACTACTTAGAGAAAAAAGCTCTAGCTGAGGAATCTGCTGTCAGCAGCCAGCGCAAGCATCAAGGGGTACTGCGGCGCGAGTTAGAGTGGCTCAAACGCGGTCCGAAAGCTCGCAGCACCAAACAAAAAGCTCGCATTGAACGGATTCAGGGAATGCAGGCCCAGGAGTTTAAGCAGGCTCACGGCAAAGTAGACATCTCGACTCCCGGTCGGCGGATTGGCAAAAAAGTTATCGAGTTAACCAACATCTCCAAAGCTTACGGGGAACGCACCCTCATTCAAAACTTTACCTATAGCTTTAATCCAGAGGATCATATCGGCATCATTGGCGGCAATGGTGCCGGTAAATCTACCTTGATGGATATCATTACCGGACGAGTGCAGCCGGATGCAGGCCGCGTTGAAATTGGCTCCACAATTCACATTGGCTATTTCGACCAGCACTCAGAGGAACTGTTAACGGCCCTGAATGAGAATCAACGGGTGATTGACTATGTTAAAGAAGTTGGGGAATTCGTCAAAACTGCTGATGGTACCCAGATTAGCGCCTCTCAAATGCTGGAG
>JAUJON010000196.1 GCA_030447595.1 Thermosynechococcaceae cyanobacterium YX3bin19 | reverse complement strand
CGCTGCACCCGACCGCCTACAGCTTCGTTCCCTTCGCTCGTTCCTCGCTTCGGTCGCTGCGCTTCCGGCGGCGGGTGAGCTTGGTCGTTGTGCAGCGGCGCGCGGCTTGATTGAAACCGTATCAAAGTACTTTGGGCGCTGATACCTGGCTGCGTTAGGCGATATTTGGCTGCGTCGGGTCTTCGGCAGGCGCAGCTTTCCGGCTCTGGTGCAACGTTTTGGTTTTTCGGTGGGCGCGGCGTTTTGGCTCTGGCGCAGCTTTTGGGCTTCTGGTCGCGCAGTGTTTCGGCTCGTTTGCGGGTTTTGGGTTTCTGTGGCTGATACGCTTCTGCTCGTCCCAAAGTACTTTGTTGGCGCGGCAGGCGGCGGTCCAAACGTCCTAACTGCTGCACAACAAGGCGCTGCACCCGACCGCCCGCAGTGTTGTCGTTTTTCCAACGTTTCGGCTCGACTCATAGTTGGTTGCAACTGGCGGGCGGCGGGTGAGCTTAGTCGTTCTGTCGCGGCGCGCGGCGTTGCTTCGTGCCATAATAGAAATACATGGATACAACTGCTCTGGCAGAAGTCAAAGCCGAATTTCTGAATGATGAGGGCTGGAAGAAAACTTCGCCTCTCGACCGTGACAAAGTCCTTTCATGGATGCACAGTCAAGATTTGGAAGTTTTAGGTGCTGTTCACCGATTACTTTTCGTTAAAGAACACCTTCCGCGTGTTACTCCTGCTCTGTCATTTCAAGAGTGTTTTGCGTTTCGTAAGCATTATTATGAACGCTGCTTACGTGAGTACTCGATAGATGAGGATAATAATTGGGAATGGGCTGATTGGGGTTGGCAGTCTGCTCATTTCGTGGTCTACTGGTTTTACGAGTTATGGAAGGACAAAACGGTTCCACGCACCGTCCTCTTCGACTTAAAGAATTGGCTTTCCGGACTACTCAAAGAGGGTGTTCAAGAAGGCTTACTCTCAACTGCTGTTTGCGACCACCTACTGAGTCACAAAAAGATTGCAAAGATGTTTGAGGACTGGCGTGATGACCCGGAACTTCGCACCATGCTGCAACAGCAGACGTAATTGCAGCGTATCAACCGCGACAGAACAAGGCGCTGCACCCGACCGCCTACAGCTTCGCTCCTTTCGCTCGTGCCTCGCTTCAGTCGCTCCGGCTTCCGGCGGCGGGTGAGCTTGGTCGTTAGCTTGCTGCGCGCGGCTTGGATGGGCGCGGTATGTTAAAACATAGGTATGATTGGATTTATCGTCGGTTGGCTGCTTTACACTGTCTCCTGCTTATGGCTTGAGGTTAATCTTGCTCCAATCCTCGTCACACCTGGCAAACCCCGCCTTACTTATGGTCAGGAGGCAATGCTTATGGCAATCGGCGCAGGCTTTCTCGGTTTGGTATTTGAGCGTATGCTGCGTTTGTCGGATTCAGATAAAGGCAAAGCGGGTTCGCTTGGCGTTTCATTCAGCATTTTCTCACTGTTAGTCAACGTGTTTTTGTGTGCCGTCTCTACGCCAAGAAATTACTCGTGGTTCGATGCTTCCAATATTGCGCTATTTGGCCCAACCGTTATTATGTCCATCGTGTTGTTGCTGCGTGGTGCGGTTCTTATGCGTGAGAAATAGGCGCACAAGTCTCAAACAGCAAGCTAACAAGGCGCTGCACCCGACCGCCTACAGCTTCGTTCCCTTCGCTCGTGCCTCGCTTCGGTCTCTGCGCTTCCGGCGGCGGGTGAGATACTGTGTTGAAAGTCAAGCGATCTTGGAACAAAAAGCGGGATCAAAAGGCTGCCCTGATTTCAAGACACCATAAGCCAGATGCAGCAGTTTCCGCATGGCAGCACCGACGATAAGCATCTTGGATTTGCCTTGAGCCGATAAACGCAAGCCGAAGGATTTGATGATGGGGTTACAGCGCAGAGCTGTGAGAGCGGGAAAGTAAAGCGATTTGCGCAAGCGGGAAGAGCCAACTTTCGAAAGCCGGGAACGACCGCGCACCGAGGTTCCTGATTCGCGGATACGAGGCACCAGACCGGCAAAAGCCGCGACCTGTCGAGCATCGGTAAAATGCGAGATGTCGCCTAATTCGGCTAACAACAAAGACGAAGTGGCAGCACCAATTCCAGGAATGCTTTCGAGGAGTTGAGCTTGTCTTTTCAGGTCGGGGTTCTGATCGATATGGTCTTTTATTTGGCGACGTGTCTTCTCAATACGAGATTGCAGCTCAGCCAAATGTTCTTCTAAATCAGCCTGAACCGCTTCACAGGTGAGACCCGAACCCATGCGATTTTCTTCCATCGTGTGCATCTCAATCAACGCTTCCAAACGCCTCACCAGGGTCACCAGGGCTTGCAGAGCACGAATTTCAGTAGAGGGAGGTGTCCACTCAGGCGGTTGGTGCATCTGGCAGCAGTGGGCGATCATCTGGGCATCGGCTTTGTCAGTCTTGGTGCGCAGGAGTCGGCTTTGGGCGAAAGCGCGAATCAGAGCCGGATTGACCAGAGAAACTTTATGGCCTGCCTCGTGGAGACATAAGGCGATGGAGTCGCCCCAGGTTCCGGTTGCTTCAAGGCAGACATGCACGGTTTCAGTGGTTAAACTCTCGATCCACTCCAGCATCTGCTGATATCCCTGACGGGTGTTCGGGAAGACTTTGTGAGGTGGCTTGCGGTTTGGTGATCCGGGCTGAATCAAAGCCGCATCCAGTGTGTTCTTGCTGACGTCAATGCCCAAAAACATGACTTCACCTCGTCTCTTGATGATGTGTTTTGCCTGGAAGTCAGCCTTGTCAATGCAAGCTCTCGAATGAGGCTTAAGATACTGTCCGACCTTGAAGGCAAATCAATAAGTGCCAGGCGCTCATCTCACCCGCAGACTCCAAGTCTCAGCTTAATGCGTGCGTCACTGGCACTCAATGTCTAACATACAAGCTTAATCGTTAGCTTGCGGCGCGCGGCGTGGATGAGTGCTGCGGGTTTCAAATGTCAAACTGAAGTGAAAACGGCCACACAAGGTACTGACACTGTGGATTCGGCATATTACTTTTCGAGGCTGCGATATCTCATTCCGGCTACCCCAGCGGAATCGTGAAGGAGAACGTGCTGCCTTCTCCAGGCACGCTTTCGACGCCTATGTGGCCGCCGTGCGCCTGAATCGCCAGTTTGCAAAATGTCAACCCCAAGCCTGTGCTCATAATGCGTCCCCCTTGGCGCGATTCCACCTGGCCGAACTTCTCGAAGATACACTCGAACGCTTCGGGTGGAATGCCCTCACCAGTGTCGCTGACGGAAAACACCAATGATTGCCTGTCCTCTCTGAGCCGGACTACGACCGTCAGGGTGCCGCCGGCAGGGGTGAACTTGATGGCATTGCCCAGTAGGTTGACAAGAACGCGGCGCAGCTTGTTTTCATCACCTCGGAA
>JAUJON010000195.1 GCA_030447595.1 Thermosynechococcaceae cyanobacterium YX3bin19 | reverse complement strand
AGTCTCGCACTGAAAGTGCGTAGCTTTGCACTAGCGTGTTTGGGACAGTAAAGACAATCAAGCTTAGTATAAAAGCTGCGTTACTCGCAAAACATTCAATTCCCTGATACTGAGTTATGGATCTAACCTGCCAAGCGTCAATTCCTACTTGGACCCAGGCGCTCGCCCAGCCAGCGTCTGAGTTTCCGTATACTCCCCTAACGGCTCTCTCAGGTCAGATTCCTGCTGGCTTACGGGGGTCGCTCTACCGCAACGGTCCTGGACGGCTAGAGCGCGGCAGCAGGCGGGTGGGGCACTGGTTTGATGGCGATGGAGCGATCTTAGCTGTGCACTTTACTGATGAAGGTGCCACTGGTCTATACCGGTATGTGCAGACCGCTGGTTACCAGGCTGAAACAGCAGCGGGCCAGTATCTCTACGGCAACTATGGCATGACTGCCCCTGGACCCGTGTGGAACCAATGGCTCAGGCCCATTAAAAACGCCGCCAACACCTCAGTTCTGCCGCTGCCCGATAAGCTGTTGGCACTATGGGAAGGTGGCAACCCTCACGCGCTTGACCTGGAAGATCTAGCAACCCTGGGCGAGGATCGCTTAACTGGGTTGGCCGAGGGAGAGCCCTATTCTGCCCACTACAAGCGCGATCCGGTTACGGGGGAATTGTTTAACTTTGGCGTTGTTCCCGGACGGAATGCCAAGCTAAATCTGTACAAGAGCGATCGCAGCGGCAAAATGGTGAAAAAGGCATCGGTCCTACTAAAGGGCATACCTTTGATTCACGATTTTGTCTTGGCTGGGCCTTATCTCGTCTTTTTCATTCCCGCTGTGCGGCTGAACCCACTGCCTTTGCTGTTAGGACTCAGCAGCTATAGCGACGCAATGCAGTGGCGGCCTGACAAGGCAACTGAGATTTTAGTCCTAGACCGTGAGACGTTAACGGTCGTCAGCCGGGGAGAAACAGAGCCTTGGTTTCAATGGCACTTTGGTAACGGTTGTATTGATGCCAGGGGTTGCATTCTACTGGACTTTGTCCAGTATCCAGACTTTCAGACCAATCAGTTCTTGAAAGAGGTGCCGACCGGCCAGCCCCAGACAGCAGCCCCCGGCACCCTCTGGCGGGTGCGCCTCTCACCACAGACAGGCCAAATTCAAGAGCTGCAAGAAGTACTGGATCGGCCCTGTGAATTTCCCGTGGTGGACCCGCAGCAGGTCGGGCAGGACTGGCGCTACACCTACTTATCGGTTCACCTGCCAGGTGCGGATATTCGGCAAGAATTGTTTGGGGCGATCGCCCGCTATGACTATCAAACGGGCAATCTCGTCACGGCTGAGGCCGGAGAAAATCGCTATCCGATGGAGCCTCTGTATATTCCCGATGCCCAGACACCTGAACAAGGCTGGGTGATTACCGTTGTCTACGATGGCAACACAAACAGCAGCGAAGTCTGGATCTACGACAGCGATCGCCTAGCGGATGAGCCCGTTTGCCGCTTGGGGCTGCCCAGCGTCGTTCCCTTCGGCTTTCACGGCAAGTGGCGGCCTGCCTTGTTTAATGGGACCTGACAGAGGTGAACGTCTAAGCAAACTGGCTGAGCGAAAGCAGGAATACCCTTCTGGAGGGGGTCTGGGGGACGCAGCCCTCTCCCAGTGGGGGGATTGGGGGGCTAGCCCCCCGTTCATTTATGGTTTGATGCAAGAAGACTAGTGATTTTAAGGTCTTACCAAACATCAAGCTAGACCAGCCAAGCTTTTTGCTCGAAGAATGGAGTTCAGAACTCGAATGATGAAGTATTCATCTCGGAGATTGCTGCTCTACAGGAGTAGTTCCGAGCTTTTTTCTCGAAGCTCCGAGCTTTTTTCTTGAAAGGTGAAGCTTTTTTCTTGGAGTTCCAAGCTTTTTACTCAGCACTCCGAGCTTTGAGGTGCAGTTGTGGAGTTCCAAGGACGGCTGGCCCTAAACGTTGGTTACCCGAGGTTGGCAATAGGTAAGAGCGCACACGACTGATGACCCAGACCTGACAGGAGCAGCTACTGCACCTCAAAGCAAACGAACTAGTTTCTTAAACCAAGCTTTCAATCTCGTTAACCTATCTCAGTAAAAATTTATATCAAGGATATAATTTTCCGCCTAGTGTAAACAGTACAAAGTTTGCTAATTACACTTAGCACTACTCTTATAGGTAACTGAATATGGCAGCAATCAACGGGACTGATGGGGGCAACGTTCTGGGTGGTGGTATTGGCAGCGATACCATCAAAGGCCGCCGAGGAGATGACACGCTTACAGGGGGTGGCGGTCAAGATACCTTCGTGATTCGCCGGGGCGACGGTACAGACATCATCACTGATTTTGGTGGGGTAGGCACAGGTGTCAGACCTACTGCAGAGGTGATTGCCGAGGTTGACACTCTCCAGTTCAGAGGTGCAGGGCTAACCGCTGAGAACCTGCTCTTGACTCAGCAGGATAACGACTTGCTCATCAGCTTTGAGGGAGTGCAGGACACCCAGGTGGTGCTGCAGGACTTTGCACTGGAAAACCTGGACAACCTGCAACAGGCCACTGGCGCATCGGTTAACCTAGGCAATATCCTATTCGACGGGCAGAGCCAGATCCAAGACAGCTTTGATGTCTTTAATATCAACGAACAGCGCGATCGTGTGTTCAACCCCAACACCGTCACCTTCCTTAATGGCCCGGAAAACACTACCGAGGGCCGCAACGATTCCAATGACGTGATCAACGCTCAGGGCCGTCCCGGTTTTATTTTAGGGCTGAGTGGCAACGACCTGCTGCGAGGTAGAATGGGCAATGACACCCTCAACGGGGGCGGCTCCACTGTCGGTGAGATAGATACCCTGACTGGTGGGGCAGGGGGAGACACCTTCGTGCTGAGCGATCAGATTGAAGTTTTATACGACGACGGCAACCCGGCAACGGCAGGTACAGCAGACTACGCCCTGATTAGCGACTTCAACAGCAGTGAGGATGTGATCCAGCTCATCCGCCAGCAGAGGGACTATCGTTTGGGCTCTTCTCCAACGGGTCTACCTGCAGGGACCGCCATCTACCGAGATAAACCTGGTGAGGAACCCGATGAGCTGATTGGCATTATCCAGGGCAGCTCGAACCTCAGTCTTGACAGTGACGACTTCAGTTTTATATCAGCTGAGCTCAACCTGGCTGATCTCAATGGCCGCAATGGCTTTGTGATCAACAGCATTGACGAGGATGACAGCTCAGGCTTTTCAGTCAGCACTGCTGGGGACGTCAACGGCGATGGCTTCGATGACCTGCTGATTGGCGCTCCTTTTGCTGACCCCAATGGCCAAGAAAGTGCTGGCGAGAGCTATGTGGTATTCGGCAGTGGAGCGGGCTTTGACGCCAGCTTTGATCTGGCCCAGCTGGATGGCAGCAACGGTTTTG
>JAUJON010000194.1 GCA_030447595.1 Thermosynechococcaceae cyanobacterium YX3bin19 | reverse complement strand
CATAAGCGGGGAGATGGGATAAATGAAGCAAATGTGGTGATCTACAAAACGGGCAAAAGGTGTTTATTCTCAAATCTTTTCCATACACACTTCTAAATGTCCACCTGCCAAGCTAGAGAAAGAATCAATTACACAGGTTTGACGGCCCGTCTTTCGACTTTAGCAGCAGGTTTATTTACACTAGCTCAAGTACCTTAGAGTCAGTATGGTTGACCTACTGCTCATCGCAGCCCTAGGCTTTCTAGGAAGTTTTGGTCACTGTGCCGGGATGTGTGGACCGATTACCGTCGCCTTCTCCCTATCCCAACAGGACAAAACACCTTCCTGGCAGCAACAACTCTGTTTTCACGCCCTGTTAAACTTGGGGCGGGTTGCCAGCTATGCCCTTGTGGGCGCTGGCATTGGTGCTTTGGGTTCTGTTTTGGTTGCCAGTGGCCAGATGGCTGGAGTTGGTAGCGTTCTGCGCCGCTCTATGGCAGTCCTGACTGGCAGCTTGCTGATTTGGTTTGGCCTGACCCAAGTTAGCCCAAGGTTATTGCCGCACATTCCATTGCTACATCCCATTCTCCAAGGTAATTTGCACCGTAAACTTAGTGGAGCGATGGATCAGCTTTCTCTGCGTCCGCGTTGGTGGACTCCTGCCCTGCTGGGTTTAGTCTGGGGGTTAATCCCCTGTGGCTTTCTCTACGTTGCCCAAATCAAAGCAGCAGAAGCTGGCAGTCTCTGGAAAGGGGCTGCAGTCCTGCTGGCCTTTGGGCTGGGCACCACCCCAACCATGTTAGGCGTGGGGGTGTCTGCCTCACTAGTCAATGCTGACCGGCGCAGCCAGCTTTTCCGGGCTGGGGGTTGGCTCACCCTAACGATTGGGGTACTGACCCTGATGCGAACAGGGTCCACCATGGCAGACTATACAGGTCATGCCGCTCTGCTCTGCTTAAGTTTGGCCTTGATTGCCCGCCCTGTTAGCAGGTTCTGGCCCTACCTGTTATCCTATCGGCGGGCTCTGGGAGTTAGCGCTTTTGTTTTAGCAATGGTTCATACACTACACATGTTGGAACACACTTGGGGGTGGAATGTACAGGCGTTCTCCTTTATGCTGCCTGTACAGCAACTGGGGACGGGAATCGGAATGATTGCTTTAGCACTGCTGGCTCCGGCTGCACTCACCAGTTTTGATCGGGCTCAGAAGCATTGGAGATGTTGGCGAAAAATACACCTCCTTACCGTTCCAGCCCTGTTGCTCTGTGCCCTACACAGCGCGTTGATTGGTTCTCACTATCTGGGGAGCCTGCAGATTACCTGGGTCAATCAGCTTCAGACGATGTTGCTGGGTGTCCTAGTGGCTGGGGTACTGCTGGTGCGCTGTGCCTTGCCGCTAAAATCCTAAAGATGCCTCAGGTGTGGCAAAAGGTAGTGCCGATGCGGACCTGAAAAGACGTTACTCGTAAACGGTCAATTGAACCAGAAGTAGTCTGCAGCCGCAGGTTTGGCTTGGGTCTCCGTATCAGTCGGGTTAATTAGGACGGAATACTGAATCTGTTGCTCTCGCTTACCCTGCGATGCAGCCATACGGCGGGCAACGCGACTGGGGATACCATAGCCATAGCGGATGTGGCCTTGACCAGCAAGGACAATCACCTGAGAGCCACGGTGCGATCGCAAAAAGTTGGCGATCGCCTCTGCCATAGTTTCATCCCATAACACCTGAGCCTGAAAAAATTTTTCAAAGCCTGCTAGATCTTTTCCCGAATGAAAATCTTGATAGATGCGGAGCATCAACTGGCGATAGGCAGAATTACTGATGTCTACGTCTTCTAAGGGAGGAATAAACTGCTGCTCTGCAGGGGTTAAGCTTTGCAGGCCTGTACGGGACACTTTCTGAGACACTTCAGTTGGTGTGTTAATTGCCAGCAGAGGGAGATGCTTTTCCTTGGCAAAGCGCAGTATCGGAGCGTAGTACTCCCAGGAAAATCCCCATCGTTGGTTGTACTGACTTTGGGCCTGGAGTTGAGTTTCGGTCAGTTCTCCTGCCAGGTAGCGATTCAAAACTGCCTGGTAGGGGCGTTGAAACATCTCTAGGGCGATTGCTATTGGCGTAGCCTGTCCGTAGGACATAGGCGGGTCAGAAGTGATCGAGATTTTGGCTCCCGCAGAGCCGTTGGTGATGGCACCAGAGGAGTAACGGAGGCGATACAGCGATCGCACAATGTCTAGCTGAGCCTGATGATCTTTAGGGCGATCGTGGGTCTCTCCCAGATACACAACGCTCGCCTGCGCTAGCTTTGCTAAGATATCTTGCCGGGGATAGCTACTTTGGTTGATCGGGCTAGTAATTCGTTGGGCAGCAGCCGACAGGGAAACCAATAAAAAGATCAAGGAGCAGGCCCAAAGCTGGATTACTTTCCCCATGCTGATTGTCCTAAAGGATGTTTTTTGGCGGTACGTCGATAGGTCTGCCCTAGGCCCGACAGCAGAGCGGGTCCTGAATTTTCCGAGATCTAAGCTGGCCCAGCCAAATTTTGATTGTACCCTGCCCGTGGCTAAAGAGTCATTGGACAAGCCTGGGGAAAAAGCTACAGTAAAGGCGTTGGGGTAGCGCTGTGCAGTTGCAGCCCAACGGTCACAACAAATCCCTTGAACCTGTCTTTGAAACCGACGGATTTTGATGAATTCGCCACTAACTTTAATTCTGGGTGGAGGGTTTACGGGTCTGTTCACTGCCTTTCACCTCAGCCGTCAGCGCTACGCACTGCCAGTCGTCCTAATTGACCAGACCGAGCGGTTTATCTTTCAGCCTTTGCTCTACGAGTTGCTCAGCGGTGAGATGGTCGCGGAACAGGTGTGGCCGCGCTACGAGGAGCTCCTGCAGAATAGCGGTATTACCTTTGTGCAAAACACGGTTCAAACCATTGACCTGGAGCGGCGGCAGGTCAAACTAGCTTCTGGAACTCGTTATAGCTACAGCCACCTCGTTCTTGCCCTGGGCAGTACCACAGGCTACTTTGGCGTTGAGGGGGCAGAGGAGCACTCTTTCTCCTTCCGTACAGGAGAAGATGCTATGCTCCTGGCTCGCCACCTGCGGCACTGTCTGCAACAAGCTCGGCAGGTTAAAGATCCGCAGCAACGCCGCGCTTTGTTAAGTGTCGGGGTGATTGGTGCCGGTCCTACAGGCGTGGAGCTGGCAGGAACGCTGGCCGATCTGCTACCCGCCTGGTACGGCGAAATGGGCGGCAACGCTAAAGACATCCGCATCACCCTGATCAACCGGGGTGCGGAAATTCTGGACAGAGATGTCAACCGGCCACTTCGTCAGGCTGCTCAGGATAAGCTACAGCAGCGGACTGTACCCGTTGACTCCCTGATGGAGGCCGAAGTTACGGCTGTTTACCCCCAGGGAGTCGCGTTCAAACGCCATGAGCAATCCC
>JAUJON010000193.1 GCA_030447595.1 Thermosynechococcaceae cyanobacterium YX3bin19 | reverse complement strand
AAGGCAAAGCTCTCAACCTACCATCTCAAGAGCCTGACTTTGCAACAGAACCCTCTAATCCACTCAGAGAAGTTCGAGGGGTATTTCGATACGGAAGCATAGTCGTCGAAATAGAAAGATACAGCATCTTCTAGCAAACTGGTTACTTTTTGAACCAGAGAAGTTTTTCCTGATCCAGAGGGACCACTTATAGCAACCACAAAACTTGGCAATTGTTTGTTAGCCATCCTAGCCATGCCCTTCAGTCTTGCAGCCTAACGACCAAATTGAGTGGCAGCAGTGGACTACTGCTTCACCACAAGTGGCTTTCGTCTGTCCGCTCCAATGACTTGTTCGGCGGTGTGTTAGGGAGCAAATCTTAACGTGCATCTACTCTCTTAAACCCCAAAACTACGGCGGCAGCTATCATGGAAGTCCCTGATATTTTGTTTAAGTGCTGCGCTACACGGTCTTTAAATTTTCGAGCTATCCACTCGGCGCTCAGGCCGTAACCTGTCAGAAACAATGCGTCCACAACTATATAAGTCGCTCCCAAAATCAAAAATTGATTGAGCACGGGTTCACTCAGGTTCACAAATTGTGGGAACAGCGCGGCAAAGAAGATAATTGCCTGCGGATTAGCGGCAGAGGTAACAAAACCTTGTGCATATAGAGATCTTGCGCTTTTATTCAGGCGTTCAATCAGAGGCTTGCCAGGCTGTTTACGACGAAATTGAGAGATTCCCAAATACAGTAGAAATGCTACGCCCAGCCACTTGATAACCGTAAAAGTATATTGTGAAGCATACAAAATGCTGATTAAGCCTGTAGATGCAATCATCATTTGAATGATGTTGGCAGACAAATCACCAATCGCGGTTGCCATTGACTTTCTAGCACCAAAGCTTAAGCTGTGAGATAGCATCAACAAGTGGCTAGAACCCGGAGCAATCATCATAACGAGTACCGCGATTATGTAAGATACCCAAGTTTCATAGCTCATAAATCACCTCCACTGATTTTGCGCTCTCACTCTTTTGATTCGTAAACTAAAAATAGGTTGGCTGTAATGATAGCCACCGAACAACCCAAATCAGCGGTTGCAAATACTCTCGAACTTAGCAGAAAATTGTGGGTCAATTCGCTGCATTGACTTGTTATCTTGATTGCCTCACCGCTCAGTCCCATTCCGTCGCCTTCCACACTTCACCACTTATCCTCGCTATATTGCCTTTACTGATTTATCTGATTGGCTGGGGACATAAGACAGAACATCAAATGGTTTGCCGGGGGGCTGCTGTACTCTTGTCGCCTGTGTTAGGTGTGCCTGTTGGTTCAATGAGTAAAAGATGCACTTCTTCTTCTGCTACAGGTCGATGCTCCACACCACGAGGCACAACAAAAAGCTCACCTGCTTCGAGGTGGATATCTCGGTCACACAATTGAATCGTCAATCGCCCTTTAAGCACCAGGAAAAAGTCATCTGTATCATCATGCTTATGCCAAACAAACTCATCTTTGACTTTAACAACCATGATGTCGTAGTTGTTAAGCTGTGCGATGGTCTTTGGCGACCAATACTCTGAAAACTGAGAGAGCTTTTCGTCCAGGTTAATCTTGTCCATACTACCCTCAATACCTAAATCACTGCACTGGTCACTCTTACTTACTCATCTTTACAAATTAACCTCTAAGACTATAGCAACAACACCAATTTTTCCAATCAACAGGTGCAACATTTATGCTAGAGCAATATAACGTTCCTAATCACCGGACACAGATCCCCTTTGCAACCCACAGATCGCTTGACTTTGTTCCGGTGCATTGACCCCGTCCTCCTCAGAGGCTATGTTAGCCACACCGAATATCGACTCAAATCTCATACCGCCGCCACACCCACGCGAAACTGATTGGCATATCCCGATAGACCGACCAACTCGGCTTCGTCTCCATCCAACGATCATCGATAACCTGTTCGCGCAATTCGGCCAGTTGCCAGCCCGCCGCGAGTGCCGCCTGCGCATGGTCGGACAACAGATGTATGTGCGTCTCGATTGCGACTGGCTCCCCATTGGCTCCTTGGAAGTGCGTAGGCATACCTGTCGCCATGATGAAGAATGGATGAAAGCCAACAAGCACATACGTCGCATCACGCCGGGCAAGCCGCGCTGCTTCCGCGTACAACGGTGCAAGCTCAGCAAGATGTTCGTCAACGAGGCACGTCATGATCAAGTCGTAACTAGCCGCTGGCAGTCCGGTCGTGCAAACATCCGCCACGCGGAGGGACGCGAACACGTCCCGTTTGCGAGCCTGATCCAGCATCTCGGACGTGGCATCGACGCCATCGATCTCCCGTACGCCCTTGCTTGCTAGCCATGCGGCAGTGCGTCCCGTTCCGCAGCCGAGATCCGCACAACGCTCGACGGCATTCCACTTGACGCTTTGGATATGGTCAAGCAACCACAGATCCATGTCACGCTTTACGGTGTCCTCGTAGGTCGCGGCCCATTGAGCGTAGCCTTCACGCGCCGCCACAGTTCGGTAATTGCGTCGATCAAATGTAGAGAAACGCGGCATACGAAACTCCTTCTAATGTGCTTTGAGCGGCTAACGGTTCGCTTGAGCGGCTGCTAACAACTTTCGCCATGCATCAAAGATACTCGTCAGCCTGCTCCAAGCGAGTTGTTATGCCGTCGCTGCCTCATGATATCTAGCTAAACGTTGTTCAAGCGTACCTGTATGCAACTCAAACAGATGATTATCATAATCGTAAAAATATAATGAATTCCCTTCACCTTCAACACGGCTGCGACCTTCACGAAATTCAATGCCAAGGGATTGAACCCGATCTGCATACTTCTCAAAATCTTGGTCAGCAATTTTGAAAGCTACGTGATTGTAGGTTTTTTCGGACAGCCGCTCACCTTTCATAACCGCTATCCAAATACCATTTATCAGAAAAAACTTCTCTTTCGACATTGAGAATGTCTTGTTTCCACTACAATAAACCTCCTCAGCATCAAAAATAATTTTCAGAAAACTCGCCATTCGATCGAGATCGCGCACGATAAACGTAATGTGGCTCAGTCCCTCAACCATCCTAGAGAAAATTGGGTTGTGTTCGATTTAACTATACAGCACACTTCAATGAACAGTCCATAAATACTGTCTACTGTCTTACCAGTCACCTTGTAGCAACTTGAGCTTGAACACTGGCAGACCAGCTTCAAAGCACAATCCCACCAACTACTTCCAAGCCCTAAATATGATTGTTGAGTGTTGCTCTGTCGCTGGTACATCAGTATGGTCGCCATACATGGAAACATCATGAAAACCAACCTTCTCTAACATCAATACAAATTCATGCTTAAAGTACCAACGTGACTTTGACACCTTCATTTCTGTTTCCACAAGCGGTTGTGTCGCAAAAACCAGTCAATGGTAAAGTCAGCAGGACTAAACTTC
>JAUJON010000192.1 GCA_030447595.1 Thermosynechococcaceae cyanobacterium YX3bin19 | reverse complement strand
TTTCGTCGCGGTTTTTTACGTCAATAACAACGGTCAGATCACCATCCGCTACCAGCTTAACAGCTTGCTTGGCTTCATTAATGGATTTTGAAATAGAGGTAATAATCCATAAGGAAATACCCCCCGCAATCAGTACTGCGGTTATCAGGATTATGATCATCAGGTTCTTACCTTCAGCATATAGTATATTAGTCTCGTCTTTGGCTGCCTTGAGCTCTTTTTCATTTTTGCTGACTATTTTATATACCAGATCACGGGCAGCAATTGTTTGTTCCCGGACTATGGTTCGGGAAAGTTCATAAGCAGCTCGGTTACTTGAATCTGTATTCACATCAACAGTTAGAAACTTGATCTGGGCATAGTTTTTTCGGTACGCCGCCCACTTGCCTGAGAATTCCACCAGTATTTCCGTTCCCTTCTCATCAGCTAACCCCTTAAGTTCTTCCAGCCGTTGATCAAACTCTTTCTGTCTCGCCTCTACTTCACCGGCCAGTTCCTGAAGCTGACTTTTATCGGAGGTCAGACATAAATCCTTCTCCCGCTTTGTCATAAATTGAATGTCTTCTGACAACTTTAAGGCCAGTACCAACCTTCTTGAATTAATGTCTACAATGGAATTCAGGCGGTCACTGAGTTGAGAGGAGTTACTGTTTCCGATAAAGAATATAAAAAAGGCAGCCGATAAACTGACAACGAAGCCGAGGATTAGACGGGTTTTAATAGTTAATTGCATAGTAGGTGTTAGACAAAAAATGTTGGATAAAATCAGAATGGTAGTTAGTTAATAGATTCAGCTTCAGCTTCGGTGGTGTGCTTCACAGAAATGAGTTCCTCAGTGGTAAAAACCTTTTCCACGTCCAGCAGCATGATAAAGTCTTCCTGAACTTTAATGATGCCTTCAATGAATTCTGCCCGGTATCTAGTACCTAAACTAGGGGCAGATTTAATCTGCTCCTGACTTATTTCGAGTACTTCCTGCACAGCATCTACCAGGGCGCCCAGTACCAGGGTTTCGTTCTCCAATTGCAGATTGAGCACGACAATGCAGGTATGCACTGTATCACTTATGGCAGGCATACCAAACTTAAGACGCGTGTCAATAACCGGGAGTACACTGCCGCGCAAGTTGATTACCCCCCGCATATAGGCCGGAGACTGAGGGACTTTGGTAATGCGAGGGACTTCCAGAATTTCCAGCACTTTGGCTACTCCCGTAGCGAAAAGTTCCGTACCCAGCTGGAAGGATAGATAGGGCCGGGTATTGGTTATAATTTCGTTGCTTACCATAGCTATTGGATTTAAGAGATTAAAGAGGGGTTAGCGGAGCCGGAATATTGTTTGATTAACTTGTTGGTATCCATCACCAGCGCAATCGATCCATCACCCAAAATAGTGGCGCCGGAGATCAGTTCCTGCTGGCGGTATAGTTTGCCCAATGGTTTGAGCACTGCCTGATATTCGCCTTCAATGACGTCCACCGATAAACCAACTCTTTTGTCTTCGTAGCGGATAACCACTACTTGTTCAATAGGTGGTGCTTCGCTGGTGAGATTAAACTCATTACGCAGATAGCAAAAGGGCACCTGTTCGCCATCCAGCACAATCAGGTTATTGAAGGTATTGCTTAGTTGATGATGCGTAACTTCAAAGCACTTATCTACTACTGAAAGCGGAATTACGTAACGGGTATGATCAATGCGCACCAGCAGTCCGTCGAGTATAGACAACGTTAGTGGCACTTTAATGGTAATGGCAGTACCCTTGTCTACTCTCGATTGCAGCTCTACTTCGCCCCGTAGATCACTGATCTTACGGCGTACCACATCCATCCCAACGCCGCGGCCGGATACATCAGTGATCTTAGCGGCTGTCGAAAAGCCAGGCAGGAAAATCAAGTCAAACAATTCTTTGTCCGAAAGGTTGGCTTCGGGATGGATCAGACCCTTGCTGATTGCTTTTTCCCGGATCTTTGCCGGGTTGATACCGGCTCCATCATCCTGAATCTGGATGTGAACATGGGCGCCGGAGTAAAAAGCTTTCAGCAAAATTTTCCCCTGCCGCGGCTTGCCTTTTTGCAACCGTGTATTAGCGTCTTCAATTCCGTGGTCAAGACTGTTGCGCAGAATGTGCAGCAGTGGGTCAGCCAGACTTTCAATGACAGTTTTATCCAGTTCTGTTTCGGTGCCTTCGGTAATGAGCACAATTTCTTTCCCAAGCTCTACCGACAGGTCGCGGACTAATCTTTGAAACCGGACAATAATGGTTTCCAGGGGTAGCAGGCAGATACTGAATGTATTGTCCCGCAGCTGCCGGGAGATTTTTTCTACGTTCTCGGCAATAGCTGCCAGTTCGGGCGAACTATGTTCTTCGGCAAAGAGGCTCAACCTGGCTTGGGTGGTTACCAGTTCACTAACCAGATTCAACAAGGTATCCAGTTTATCGGCAGCCACGCGAATGCTGCTGGTGGTATTCTCTTTTGTTTGCCCTGCGCCCCTGGCTTCATTATTGTTTTTAACGTTTCCCGAAACTTGGGCGGAAGACGAATGGAATACACTAACTATCGCACTTTGAAGCGCCTCTGGGGCAATCTCATCTTCCGCTGTGCCCCATTCCTTCACTTGCTCTATAAAGGCAGACATCAGCAGCAAGTCGGTATCGGCAATCTTCTGAATGATGAGTTCACAGCGGTCCTCTACAAAAATAAATACATCCCGTATCGCTTCTTCCCCCTTATCAGTTGCCAGAAAAACCTCCCAGTTGGTATAGCAACTTGCTGGTTCCAGGCTCTCCAGATCAGGCACCCTCGCCATGCGGGGAATGGCCCGACAATTGCCTAAGTGGCACAGTTCATCGAGCAGGTACAGGGGATTGGTGCCATTGGAAAAGATATCAGCGGCCGGACGGAATTTTATATAATAAGTGACTCCATCTGTTTTGTTATTTAGATCGTCAATCGCCGTTGTCTTTATTTGTCCTTTTTCCCGGATTAACGATTCTACCTGACCTAACAGCTGGGTATGCTGGTCAAGAGTGGTGGCATGCTGTAGCGCAGGGTCATTCAGCAGGTTTCTGAAATGGTCTACGGATGAAAGCGTAATGGTTAGCAGGGCCGGGGTGAGGGCTGATTGTCCGCTTCTTACAAATTCATATAGTGTTTCGAGGTGATGCGTAAGCTGGCCCATAGCCTCAAAGCCAAACATGCTGCTATTGCCTTTCAGCGTATGCATGATTCGAAAGACCTGCTCGACCGATTGTTGATTGTCAGGTTGCTGGTTTAACGTCAGCAATGCTTTTTCCAGATTAGCAATCAGGTCGTGAGCCTCTTCGGCAAATATCTTGGTGAATTGATCCATTACGGATGGTTTCTAAAAAAGTAGGGCTGCCGTTAGCGTGACAGAAAAAAGATAAATGCTAAATGTAATTTTAACTGGTAGATAATGCTTACCAGAAGTGA
>JAUJON010000191.1 GCA_030447595.1 Thermosynechococcaceae cyanobacterium YX3bin19 | reverse complement strand
CTCTGGTCTCTTTTGTCAGTCTTGGAATTCATAAATATGCTCAAAGCCCTTTCAAGTAAGCGTTTCAGCCATTCCACTTTTCCCAAACCGATGAAAGAGGGATAGGTTCCCTGAAGCGAGGCATCAAAGTACACCAGGATATCTCTGGGGGCAAAGTTGATTTTGAAGTAATCGGCAAAGGTGTAGGACTGGTCGGGTTGGATGATTGGCATTTTGGGCATAAAAACTGGCTCCTACTCAATGGGAAGTTCGGGAGGCTGCCTCTCTATGAGCCTAGTCTCCTGCAAGATTTAAGTGCCCAGTTGACTGCTGCTTGAGCGGTTTGGACTTGGGGGAATGGCTCAAGAATCTGATCCTGGCGAGCTAACTGCCAGGTATGCAGACCAATCACCGGAGTACCGAGTTTCAGAGCAAAGGCAATTTCCGAAAGCGTCCCGTACTCCCCACCGACAGCAATCACAGCTTGAGCAGTACGAACAATAATCACGTTGCGGGCTTCCCCCATACCAGTGACGATCGCGGTATCAACCCAGGAATTGGCGGCGGCGGCGTCTGTTCCTGGTAGGATGCCAATAGTATGGCCGCCCATAGCTTTCGCCCCCCGGCAGGCTGCCGCCATAACACCGCCTAAGCCACCACAAACCACGACTAGGCCATTGCGAGCCAGTTGGCTTCCTAGATCTTCAGCGAGGGAGGCGGTTTGGGCATCGCAGTCGCCAGCACCAATGACAGCAATCACTGTGCTGCGGCACTCTTGCGGCATGTTCTTACCTCAGCCGGAAGACATCTGCGAGCACTGCATTCTCCTCTATTCTGGCGGCGTCTGCAGAATCGTAAACCACTAAAAGCGAATTGGGTTCTCCCAGGCAGGGAAATAGTGACAGTCCCTCAGCGCGATCGCAACCGCGAGCAAAGGGCAGATCAAACACAACGGTTAACTGACCTGAGCCCTGCCCACATAAAGTGTCTCCCTCTAGATCTAAAACATCCTTCAGCCGAAAGACACGCATTGCACCTTCCAGCGTCATTGTCGGTCCGGCCAGAATAATCAGGTCATCCCCGTCTAAACAAAGTTCACGCACTCCCAGACCATCCAGATCCACAAAGTGTTTTTTATAAAGTTGCCCGGCTTCGCCAATTTCTTTCAAAGTTAAAGTGCCGGCTTGAGTCTCTGTCACTTCTAACTCTAAAATCATCGCCCAACCCCGCAGCACAGGTCCACGCAGACCCAGAAATACATGGTCACCGTGAACTGTTAACCCCTCAATATCAAAGCCATTCTCTTTCGAGGGCAGGGAGGCGGCAATAAAAGGTCCCAAATGCTCGTCATCCTTCAGCGCCTCGACGAGCAAGTTACCCTGTTCTGTTTTCTCTAGGCAGGCTGCGGTGAGCTCTGTGTCTGGATCATCGGGATGGGAGCAGGATTTAAAGAGTTGACCATTAACCACCGGAATGCGCGCTAGCAGGTAGCGGTTGAGTTCAGTCTTCACTTCCAACAGTCTCTGTATATCCTTCTCAGGGTCTTTACCCTTGGCTTTTTTTCGCTTGGTGCTGTGGGACCCGGTCAGCCAGAGATAGTGATTGGTATAGTCGAGGCCCTCAATGTCGATTTCGTCTTTCTGATTAAACAGCTCGACAAAATCGGCGATCGCAAACTGCTGATGGTTGCCATAAATATAGGGTTCAATGGGTGAAAGACGCTCCACGCCTAGCAATTCATCCGACCCTATCCACAGGCTGCCATCTGGGGTCAGAGCTACTGCTGATAACTCCTTCAGCAGATCACTCGATTCGTTATCGAAGCGCAGCAGCACCCGGCTGAGCAAAAAACCTTCTGGCATGGCTGCGGAACTCCTATTAGGGGGAACTATACCTAGCATATCCCACCGTTCCTGACTGCCAGGGAAATTACTTTAAGTGCTGGTTGAGAAATCCGGTAGTTTTCTGCCAGGCATCGGCGGCTGCCTCGGGAACGTAGCGATCGCCGGAGGAATTGGCAAAGGCATGACCTGCATTTTCATAGATATAGATCTCCGCAGTCTTCCCTAGGGATTTGAGTGCTGTTTCAAACGAGCGAACTGACTCAACGGGTATACCCTGATCCTTGGCTCCAAAAATACCCAAAACTGGCGTCTCCAGCTTTTTCAATGCCTGGGAATCCGTCACCAGTTCCCCGTAGTAAATGACCGCAGCATCGAGTTTCGGTAACAGCAGCGCAGTTTGCAAAGCCCAGCCACCGCCAAAGCACCAGCCAATCACACCGATCGCTGGCGCTTGGCGCTCATTAGCCAAATACTCGTAAGCCTGCTGCAGGTTAGACTGGGCTGCTTTTTGGTTCTGCATCACGGTTTGCACCAGTTGGCGCGCATTCCCTGGAGATTCTGCCGTCTTGCCACTATAGAGATCCACAGCCAGGACTGTGTAGCCCTCCCCCGCCAACCGCCGCGTCATAGCCTGGATGTTATTATTCAACCCCCACCACTCGTGAATGGTGAGTAGTCCGGGAAATTGTCCCATTGCTTCAGGCCGAGCCAGATAACCTGTCACCGTCTTCCCGTTCACCGTGGCATACTCAACCTGCTTTATGGTGATTGGCACTGCAGGCTCTGTGGTGGCAGCCGTTGCCAGGGGTTGGTCATTGCGGTGCTCCGCTGCTATGCGATTCGCTGTACTGACGCTGTTTGCACCTCTGCACCCCTGTAGTGTGGTAATGAGGAGTAGAGCGACGAGAAGGACATGTAGGAGTGAGCGGATATACATCTTCATAGATGCCCTGTAGTTTCTAATCCACTAGAGATATACGTGCCTATACTACCTTGCTAAGATGTAGCACCCTTTTTCTTCAAATTCTTAGAAGTTAGAGGGCAGGACCTAGCCATTACTCTGCTTTAAACAGGCCGCTGCCTCCTCAATTTTTACCTGAGGAAATTGTTGATAAAAACGGCTGACGCTCAAAAACGGTTCTGGAGTAGCCAGTACAATGACCTGCTCGGCCCATTGATGCAGGGAGGGGATTAAACTTGGCGGTGCTACCGGAGCACCAATCCAAATTTCAGCTGGGCGTTGTTCCCGCAAAGCCTGGACTGCAACCGCCATGGTCATCCCGGTGGCAATGCCATCATCAATCACAATCGCAGTCATGCCTGTTGCGGCAAGGTGAGGGCGTCCCGTTAGTTGAGCCCACTGTGCCTGGGCTAGTTGTTGCGCTTTTTCCATGGCTGTATACCGCAGTAGGTTGGTATGGGTCTCCCAAGGGGGCGGGTTGACCCAGAGAACATGTCCACCCGCGGTCACAGCTCCAATCGCCAGCTCTGGCTGTTCCGGCTCTGTAATTTTCTTGGCAACAATAATGTCTAGGGGACACTGGAGACGCCGGGCGACTGGCTCTGCAACTGGCAATCCTCCCCGGGGAAGGGCATAGACAATTGGCAAGGGAGGCGCTTGGTCGGCAATGGCCTGGGCAAGTTTCTCCCCTG
>JAUJON010000190.1 GCA_030447595.1 Thermosynechococcaceae cyanobacterium YX3bin19 | reverse complement strand
ATCAGGTTGCCATTGATTAGCTGTTCTTTTATTAATGACATACCAAGTTTCTCCAGCACTCTAATAGATGCACTGTTAGGCTGATCGACTGTTGACGTTATTTGTTGAAATCCCAGCGTGTCAAACGCATATTTCAGAACGCATTGGGCGCTCTGTGTTGCTATCCCTCGTTTCCAGTAGGGCGGCGCGATGGAGAAAATGAGGTCACACTTTTTCAGGGGACTTTCACAAAATCCACAAACTCCTTGGAACTGTTTATCTGTGCCAATAACAACCCAAAGACCGTAACCATATTTTTGAAACGAAGCTTGACTAAGTTCTACAAATCCGGCGACCGTTTCACGCTCTGTAATGAGATCGTCGAAAAGGTAGCGTCTCACCATTGGTTGCGTCCAGTGATTTAGAAGCAGATCGATATCTGCCTCTGTATAAGGTCGAAGTTCAAGGCGTAATGACTGAAGGACCCATTTCACAATTGTACTTACCTCCCTGCTATCAGTTAACGGTAAATTCAGTAGCAGTAGATACATCTCAAAGCAGCACTAAGCTAATAAGCATTTAAGTTGCAATATGATGGTTATTACCTTTGTTTTTAATTTTGCGATGCCAGTTAATCACTAACTCGCCTTGATTTAGTAGTCTATCCAGTAGTAGCTGCAATTCATCTATTGATTGAAATAGGCGGTGAGCAATGTATTCTTTACATGAATGCCAGACCAATTCAATCATATTGTAGTCAGGGCTATAAACTGGTAAAAAATCTAAGCGAAAGTTAGGGAGTTCTTGAGATAGACGACTCAAAATATCTTGGCGTTTATGAAAACTAGCATTATCTAGAATTAAAATAATCCTCGGTCCATGGGATTGAAAATCCTCTAAGCGATTTCCTTTGTTTACCCACTCTTGTTTAATTAATTCATTGAATTGTTGCAGTTGCTCTAAAAAGATATCTGCATTACCTTTTTTAATAAAAAAACCTACTCGCTTACGGTCTGACTCTCGAATTGCCCCCATGACATTTATTCGACCACGACGGCGTTGCCCTGTAATATTTTTGCGTTGTCCTTTCTGCCCCCAATTTTTGCGTCGAATTACCTGTAAGCTAAACCCGCTTTCATCCCAAAACCATACCTGTAATAGCTCTGGGTACTCTCTAGCTACTGCTAAGTATCTATTAAGTCTCTCTTCAAACAAAGCTCTCTCTACTAGGTTTTGTTGGGACTCTAAGTCATATTTAGCCCAAATATAACTATACTTTTTTCGCTTTAGTATCCTCCTAACTTGAGAACTACTTAACTCAATCCCAGTTGCCATAGTTAAATAAGTAGCTAATCTCTCTGCTGTCCATCGTCCAAATTCATAACCTAAGCTTGATGGTGATTTATCAACCGTTTTTAATAATAGTTCAATATATTCAGGCGTAGCTTTTCGGTAATGCTCGTAATCTCGTCTATTATGTAAAGTTTCTAGCTTATCTGGATCTCCATTCATACACCAATATGCTACTGTTCTCGGCGAACAACCTAAAAATTTAGAAATTTCTTGTTGGGTTCTGCCATCGTTTTGAAGTAAAATAATTAAAATTCTTTCTCTAACGTGCGATAGTTCGTTCTCTTTAAGAGTTTTCTGTAGCCCAATAACTTGTTCTGGTGTTAAAAAGTTCTTGGCTGGTGGTGGCATAATTGCTTTTCAGTCGTTTTACCTTTCTATTATGCAGCTTAAATGCCGATTAGCTTACTACCATCGCCATGTGAGACCCGAACAGATTCGGCAAGTGCTACAGGCGCATAGCGAAGGCAGCAGTTTAAGAGGGATTAGCCGCACGAGTGGACTTGCCTACAACACTGTTGTGAGCATTGTTCGTGCCGCCAGCCAGCAGGCGCAACTAGTGCATAATGCTCAAGTGCAAGCGGTGCAAACGGAGGAAGTGAGTGCGGATGAACTGTGGTCATTTGTTGCAAAAAACAGAAGCAGTGCCTGCCGGAGGAGATAGAAGTTGGAGATTGTTGGATCGGTGTGAGTCTTGCGAATTCGAGTGGGCTGATTTTAGCTGCACGAGTCGGAAAACACACCGATGAGTTGATTGCTGCACGAGTCGGAAAACACACCGATGAGTTGATTGAGGAATTAATCACAACTAGCGAGGGAAAAACTGCCTGCAAACGTTTTAATAGTGATAATTGGGGTGGTTACGAGCGGGTATTACCTCCCGAAATTCTGCATCATATTGGCAAAGACAAGACACAGCGGTTAGAGCGAACGAACGGTATTATCAGGCAACAAACGGGAAGATGGCATCGTAGACAGAACAAGTTTGGCAAGGTGTGGGAACAAACAAAGGTGACGACCCGATTAGTCGTGAGTTATTTCAACTGGATTTGGCAGCATAGTCGCTTCAAATCTACCGCAGCACAACGAGCGGGATTAGCCTCTCGCTCCTGGACTTGGTACGACATTGCCACCTATCCCACAATAATCTAATGCACTACCTCTTATTACTTTACCCAGTTGTTTATGCGTTCACTTAGTCTGGATTGACAGCGATAAGCCCATCAGTATGGCTAAAATGGAGAGCTATTATTTGTCAGTTTGCTCTTTGCAGGCGCTTCTTTTGTAACTAGAGCGTGTTCCTACACAACCGCATCCTATATTGCTAGCTAGCATTAGACTTGTCCGAAATATAAATTTAGGAGAGAAAAAGATGGTAGGTGTGTTTGTTCGGTCATACCATCATGTCAAATCCAATCAATTATAGTTATTCTAAATAGGTTATGAACAAATGGTAAACTCAGAAAGGAACTCTGAAGTTTAGCTTTTTGCCTGATGGAGACTCTCGAAAAATTCATTCACAGTAATTCGCATCCGCGTGAACTCAAACGTGCTCTTGCCGTGCAGATGAGCCAACGAGGGCACAGTTACCGAGAGATTCGAGATGTGCTTCAGGTTTCAGTTGGGTTCATCACCACTTGTAATAAACGTTATGACGAAGTGGGAATAGAGGGATTGAGATCAAACTACTGGGGTACTCAAGGGTATCTCAGCACTCAACAGAAGCAGGAACTGTTTAGTTGGTTAGCTCAGAAGGATTGCTGGACTATTGAGGAGATTGTCGCTCATATCGAGTCCGAATATGAGGTCGTCTACCAATCTCAACAAAGCTACTACACACTTTTGCAACAAGCGGGATTCAGTTGGAAAAAGTCTCAACCACAGCATCCGGGCAAAGATTTGGCGCAAGTGGAGGAAAAAAAACTGAAATCACAGAGTTACTGGTCAAGTGGCGCAGTGAAATTGCCACTGGGCAGGTGAGAGTAATGTTTTTAGACGAGTGTCATTTGCTTTGGGGCGATATCAGTGGCTATGGGTGGAGTCAGCGTAATCAACGAGTTGATGTGGAGATCAAAAGAACAAGATCACAGCCTTCTAATAACCGGTGGTGGGAGACTTGACGACTTCGCTGCCCGCTGTCGAGGCGGTGT
>JAUJON010000189.1 GCA_030447595.1 Thermosynechococcaceae cyanobacterium YX3bin19 | reverse complement strand
AAAAGAGACGAGCTTCAGGTTAAGCGTTTCGCTTCCAGATATTATCAGCAGTGACCGTTTAGATGCTAACCCAATCCAGCACTTAATAGGCCGAGCCAGTGTTACATCGTCTGACCGACAGCAATTGGATCAAGTTGCTCTCCTTTTACGGTTGCATTGAGCCAGGTGGAGTTAGGAGGCAACGCTATAGGTGAAAGGACTATGACAGAGGAACGGGCACAGCCCCCTCAAGAGCGGACACTACACTTGATGCTAGTCGATCAAGATGAGGTCTTCCGGTTGGGCCTCCGGCTCTGGCTGAACCGGTTTTCTGCCCTTCAGGTTGTCGCTGAGGCCAGCAGCATGGTAGAGGCTTGGCGAGTTTTAGCACTGGACGGCACTCATGAGCCCGACAATGCGAGTGCAGCCAACTTGG
This sequence comes from Thermosynechococcaceae cyanobacterium YX3bin19, assembly GCA_030447595.1. Lineage (GTDB taxonomy): Bacteria > Cyanobacteriota > Cyanobacteriia > Thermosynechococcales > Thermosynechococcaceae > JAUJON01. Next base: position 3,091 of record JAUJON010000189.1, on the reverse strand, counting down.
AGCCTGCCCCTATCGATCTTGTCATTTTTGATATTGGCTTGGGCGCACCCAGTCAAGGGTTAACCCTCTGTCAAAGAATTAAAGCGCAGCGGGCAACCCTACCGTTACTGCTCTTAACTTCCCAGCGGGATGAGCAGCTTTTAGCAGCAGCTTTTCAATCCGGGGTGGATGGCTACTGTACCAAAGGCATGGCGATCGCCGATCTCGTTGCGGTGATCCGTCAAATCTCAGCTGGACAGAAATACTGGGACCCAAGCATTCAAGTACTGGCGCTGACTCGGGGTCCAGCCAGAATTCAACCTAGTCCGCCGGGCACCCTTTCTAGCCTGCTATATAACTCAAGTGTGCCAGGACTCCAGGAAATGGAGGATAGCCTGGCTGGTTTGACGGCCCAATTACAAATTCCCACCCTTTCCTGGTTCGAGCGGGCATTTATTGCTGGCAGGCGGCGGGAGATTTTAGCGGCGCGATGGGTAGCAAACCGGCTTTTACCTGCTCCGGCTGCAACTGCTCCAGGCGAGAGGTTACCAACCTCACTCAACCCGGTTCCGGAACAACCTCACTCTACTGCATTACTGAGGCTCTACTCGGAAACCGATAATTCCGAGGCCCAGTCGAAAACTTTAAAGTCGATCCTGTTTGAAACAACGGCCAGGAAGCTTCAGAGCAATTTACAGAATGTCACTGGGATGCCGCTGGAAACCGATATTTTGAGACTAGAAAAAAAGCGAGAGCTTTTTTATCTCATTCTCAGGAAATTAGAGGCAATTCTTGATGAGCTGCGCTTCTCTCAGGTCCAACCGTCTTTATTGGCAGAAAAGCGTCTTACCATTCTGCAGGACTTATGGCAGGCAACAACAACTGATTTTTTTGGCAAGTACTATACCCTGCAAATTTCAAGGCTTACCAGCAGTGGCGTACGTAATACGGAAATTGTCCCCGTATTACTTCAGGATGCAGAGACCGTTCAAGCAGCTTTGCTGGATAAAATTCCCCTAGTGGAGGATTTGTTGGCCTGTTTACTCTTTCAAACTCCCCTAGAAATTGACAATCATGCCTATTCACCCGATTCCTTAGAAGCAGTCATCAGGGCGGAAGCAATCTTGCAAAATCTGATGATTCAAGTTGCTAATGGGGTTTTGCAGCCGCTACTGAATCAATTTGCCGATGTAGAGGTAATTAAACAGAATTTGTATCACAAGCGTCTGCTCTCAACTCGCGAGATTGAAAAATTTAGAAATGCTCTGTCCTGGAAATATCGTCTGAGAAGCTTAATTCACGAGCCAAAAGAGATTTTTGAAAGCCGGTTTCGCTTGTTTGTCTTACGGGAGTGGGGGGTGGATCAGACCTCGATCTATGTTTCCCGTAGTCAAGAACTACGACAGCTTTCGGGACTGCGGCTAGGAGTAACCATTGCGTTAGAACTGCGGGATGCCGTCGCGCCGCCGCTACGCTCAGTTGTTGCCTTTCTAGGAAAGGGGGCGGTCTACCTGTTAACGCAAGTCATCGGTCGGGGAATTGGCTTGGTTGGTCGCGGCATTGTTCAAGGTGTAGGGAGTTCCTGGCAAGATATTCGGTTGAATCGCAAAGGTCAGCAGCAAAAGGAATAGGATCATAATCTACAACCTCTGCGCTGACGCACTCTAAAGTTCCACCAAAGAATTCCCAGCTTAAACCCAAGGACCCCAAATCGCGAAGGTAATTCCAGGATCTTGAATATTGACAAACATCGTTTTGCCGTCGGGTGAAAAGCAGGCTCCGCAGAACTCCCGATTATTGATGGCATTACGGGCGAACTGGTAAAGCTCTCCCTTCGGCGTCACCCCAACGAGAGATTGTTCACCGAAGCCGTCTTCACAAATCATCAAGTCTCCCCCAGGGGCAACCACAAGATTATCCGGTCCATCGATCGCGCTTTCTGCGTGGGATTCTACAAATAATTCAATCATTCCGCCTGCTGCGGTCTTACCGGGTAGGTAACGCCAGACTTGGCCCAGGCCAGCGCTACCGCCATTGGTGCAAGTGAAGTACAATTCTCCCTGGCCGTAGGCAATACCCTCACCGCGAGAAAACTGGGCAGCCCCTTTCGCAAAGCCCTCAACCCGTACCGTATCCTGGGCAGGATCAACGTCTTCAATGCGGACCCACTCGACGGCCATCGGCCGCCCGGCAGGAAAACTGTGGGTGCTTGCCTGAGGGCGTTCTTTAATCTTCAGGGCTTCCAGCACTCCCCCCGCTTTTAAGTTCCCTGGCTGCGTGGCAATAAATCGGTAGAAGAGGCTATCTTCTCTGTCTTCGGTTTGATAGACAATTCCAGTTCTGGGGTCTACAGCGATCGCCTCATGATTGAAGCGTCCCATTGCCACTAACGGTTCAGGGGAAACAGGCCCGGTAGCCTGAGCCGGCACTTCAAAGTTGTAGCCGTGACGTTTTGAAACGTTAGTCGGGCTTTCTGGCTTATTCGTTTCTGGAGTCGAGGTATTCTCTTCACAGCTAATCCAGCTCCGCCAAGGAGTTGAGCCACCGGAGCAATTGCGGTAAGTACCTGCAAGAGACCCATAGTGCCTTATCAGCTGGCGATCTGGTCCAATAGTCAGGGTTGTGGTACCACCTCGACAAGTGGGATCGTACTGCTGAGCGGTGCTGGCGATCACGCCTGGTGCCTCATTAGGGCTGAGTTCGTGGTTGCGGATCAAGATGGTGGTGCCTGCCGGTCCAGTAAAAGCAGCCATGCCATCATGATCGGCAGGTACAGCGTGACCATCGCTCATCTTCTCCCCCGTCCGCGAGAAGGCGCGGTACTTGAATCCAGCCGGAAGGTCGAGTAGCCCTTGGGGGTCTTTTTTTAAGGGGCCGTAGCCTTTGCTCCAAACCGATTGACCGCGGGCTTCCCTAGCAAAGAGCTGCTTTAAAGGAGCTACGAGAACGCTACTTGCTGCACCTGCGCCTGCCAGAGCCAGAAATTGCCGTCGTGATACCAAGATGTTCTCCAAATTCTGCACCCGCCAGCATAGCTTAGGAAATACTTGAGTGGGGCTAGGGCGTATCTGCAAAGTCTGGATATAGCGTAATGAGCTATTTCAACCAGATG
>JAUJON010000188.1 GCA_030447595.1 Thermosynechococcaceae cyanobacterium YX3bin19 | reverse complement strand
AGTATACTCAACCTCGGAACTGGAAAGCAGAGTGGGAGACGACCATGCATCGAGCGACATTCGATGTCTACTAACATATCGCATCGCCCCACCCTGCGCTTCTCTCAACAACGAACCCTCAGAGGTTGGTGCGGCTACACCTTCCATAATCTTTTCGCCTTGAGTAGAAGCATTCCCAGTTGCATCACCAGCTGTAGTTCGAGAATAACATCATGAACCAGGAAGCATATGTTGCTTATGTTGGAATTGATTGGTCTGACCGCAAACACGACATTTATCTCTACGATTGCACCACAGGCGAAGCAGAAGAGTGCGTTATTAGTTCGCAACCCGATGCGATTGCAGCCTGGGTAGAGGGGTTACGAAAACGGTATGACAATGCTCTGCTGGCAGTGTGTTTAGAGCAAAAACGAGGACCGCTCATCTACGCTCTGTGTCAATACGAAAACTTAGTGCTTTATCCCATCAATCCGCGCACGGTTGCCAATTACCGTAAAGCCTTTCAACCCTCTCGTGCCAAGTCAGACCCGATTGATGCACGCATCCTAGTCGAATTGCTGCAAAAGCATCAAGACAAACTTCCAGTTTGGCAACCAGAGAGTGCTCATATTCGAGCATTGAGGCAGTGGGTCGAATCCAGGCGAATGCTGGTGGGTGAGAAGGTGCGGTTGACTAATCGCTTGACTTCAGCCCTCAAAAACTACTACCCGCAAGTGCTCGATTGGTTTGAGGACAAAGATACTCAGGTATTCTGTGAGTTTCTGGAGCACTATCCCAGTCTCGCAGCAGCACAAGCTGCAACCGCAGCAGAGCTAACCCAGTTTTTTCGAGTTCACCGGGTCATTCGCTGTAGTGCCATTACTCGTCGTATTGAACAAATTGCCACCTCTGGCATTCCCTTAACTGAAGACCCAGGTATTGTTGAACCAATGCAATGGTTAGTGCAAACGTTCATCGCTCAGCTAAAACCATTGCTTGTGGGTTTAACAGAATTGACGCTCAAGATTGACCAGTGCTTTACAGCACTTCCTGATGCCGCTTGGTTTGCCGCCCTTCCTGGTGCTGGAGAACATCTCGCTCCTCGATTACTGGTAGCTTTCGGTGAGGACAGGTCACGCTTCGACAGTGCCCAGCAGATGATGTGCTACTTTGGCATTGCACCAGTCAAAGAGAGTAGTGGCAAGAAGAATTGGGTGCATTGGCGGTGGAGTTGCCCCATCTTCCTGCGACAGACGTTTGTGGAGTGGGCAAATCAGAGTTGGCATCATTGTGCTTGGGCACAAGCTTATTATCGAATGCAGCGAGCTAAGGGTAACTCGCATCCTGCTGCCATGCGCTCGCTTGCCTTTAAGTGGATTCGTATTTTATTCCGCTGCTGGAAAAACTATGAAGCCTATGATGAAGCTAAGTATGTAGCGGCATTACAGCGCAAAGGCTCACCCATCGCAAAACTGCTGGCAACATCAACAACTAATTGACCCCGTCCACCTCAGAGGCTATGTTGGGATTTAGCTTTACTCATTTGCGTCCTGAAGCTTTTATGCAAAACTTAATTGCCTTCGGCTGGTTGGATCAGGGCGTAATTACGAACTACATCGACAATGCGCGTTGGAGTTGGATTGATTGCAACGATTTGGCATTGGTTGCCGCAGAAACGTTGCGACAGTGCGATCGCCACGCCGGAAAAATTTATCCACTAGGCTATGATACCGCTACCATGCAGGATGTTGCTCAAATTTTAACCAGTGCAGTTGGTAAACCATTTCGGCTAGAAGCGCGATCGCCTGAAGAATTTTTGGACACGATGCTGAAAGGGGGCGCAGATCCAGCTTATATGCACTGTGTCTATACTCAACTGAAACTTAATGCTGCCAACGCGATCCCTTGTGCCGATGCCACGTTTGACAATTTTGCAGCAATTACCGGACGCAAGCCAGTGACTTGGCACAATTTCGCTCAACAACACAAAGCAGAGTTCGATTACTAAGTTTATAAAGGAGCAATTATGAACGCATCATTGCAAGGAAAACGTGCCCTCGTCACTGGGGGTAATAAAGAAATTGGGTTCGCAATTTGCCAAGGGTTACTAGCTGCGGGATTTGATGTGATTCTGGCAGCGCGTTTGCTCGCTAAAGCCAAAGCTGCAATTGAGCAGTTATAGTCGTCAAAGTTCGTCCCGTTGAATTAGACGTTAGCGATGACGATAGTATTGATTTAGCCGCCAAGAACCTAAGTCAAGAAATCAATCCTGGTTGGGTGAAAAGCGCGATATGGGTGGCAGTAGTGCGCCGCGATCGCTCGCACACAGATACGGCGATTTGGTTGGCAACCGAAGCGCCAGCGAAATTGACTGGAAAATTGTTTTACGATCGTCGGGAAGTGCCTTACTAAAAATCTCCTCTAGGCGACGGTTGCTCGCGCAAAATTTCATTGAAAAACCTGAGAAAACTCCAACATCACACACTGATTTTTGAAAGGAGCCCTAGCTGTGCTGTGTACCAATGATTTGCTTGCACTGGAATTGTTTCAACACCTGCCCAAACAGCGACTCGAATGGGTGTGCGATCGTGCTCAAGCCGTCAATTTAGATAACGGTGACATTCTCGTGCATGAAGGCGAACCAGGACGAGGATTCTTTATTTTGTCTGAGGGGCAGATCGGCATCACTCGCCAAAGCGAAGGGGCAGAAATCCCGGTGGGAAAGCATGACGCACCAGCGTTTTTTGGCGAAGTTCAAGTTCTCACCGATGAACTTGTTCCAGTCACGTTGCGGGCGCTCACCCCTTGTCGGCTGCACGTAATTAGGGGCGATGATTTCCGCGAGTTGCTTCACGAGTGCCGCGACTTTGAGCGCATCGTGTTTCAAACCGTGCAGCGACGGCTCGAAGGGCTAACCTCGTTCATACGTCAGCGAGAAAAGATGGCAGGGTTAGGAACCTTAGCCGCCGGATTGGCGCATGAATTGAATAATCCAGCAGCAGCAGTCGTTCGTGCGTTGCAAGATGTAGTTCCTGCTCTGATCGAACTGCAACGAATGAATTTAGTTGCAGGACAAAATCAGATTGATGAGGCGCATACCCAGGAATGGTTAAAAGCGCGAGACGATGGTTATGACGCAATTATTCACGGTCGCATCGATACCCTGAGTATGAGCGCTCACGAAGATGAACTGCTCGACTGGCTTGAAGATTATGGCGTAAAAGAGGCTTGGAAGCTTGCCGAACCACTTGCCTCTGGCGGGATTGAAACCGCCACCCTTGACAAGTTGATAGAACGCTGGCGCAATAACCCAACAGAAATGCGCGATATAGGAGTGCGCTGGCTAGCACTGTCGTTTGATGTGATGAGCATGATTACCAGCGGACTGCGGGGTGCAAAACGTATATCTGAACTGGTTGGGGCGATGAAGTCCAATTCCTATCTTGAACAATGATTGCAACAACTGGTTGATATTCATTAGGGACGAGAAAATAAGCTTCGACTTGTCGGTTTAAATCTCAATCAGGGCATTGAAATTCGC
>JAUJON010000187.1 GCA_030447595.1 Thermosynechococcaceae cyanobacterium YX3bin19 | reverse complement strand
CTGGATCGAGCGTGCAAGTGGACACCGCGCTGCACCAAAAGCAACGGAGAACCACCAGGGCGGGTCAAGTCCAGGAGAGTAGCCTCGTCTCCCTAGCCTCTCCACCTTGCTAGAGCGTCAGAAACCTCAGGGCTACTCATCGTGTGCCCTCGCTCGAAGCTCTTCATCCGAGCCGTTCCCCTTCTCTGGTCCCACATATCGATAAAGTAGGTCTCTTTGACTTTGCAGTGTGCACAGTTCATGGTGACGATGAACGGGTACAGTGATACCCAACTTTGATCGCCTAGATCCAAGTATAGATCTCCTTCGGGAAGTCCCCTGTGAAAGACCACATCCTCCTGTGGAAAGCTCGGGTGGTCTCCGGTATACCGCAGACACTTTAGTAGGTACTCGTCTCCGCTGCGACTCATTTTCAAGTCTTCGACTTGTCGGATAGGATGGTCGACAAAGAAAGCTAGTGGTTCCATGCACCGCTTCAACGTCTCCTGTGTCTCTCTAGCAGCATCTGCGATGTCTTCCAGGATAACCGGACCACGGTCGTGTTTGTAATCGTTCTTCGCCCTTATAAGCGTGGATACCTCTTTACCAAAACCCTTCTTCTCTGAGCGGATGCTCAGTCTGCTTACGGCTAGAGCCAGCGGGTTATCCTCGTAGGCAGCAAAAACCTTCGAGCACCGCCCGATGATGTCCTTCCAATCACCCGGAGAGATGCCACTCAACCAATACTGTGCAGGGTCGATCTCTGCCTTGTCACGGTCCTGATTTCTCAACAATGGGAGTGATACCGAAGCGAGAAAAGCCAGCATGTTCTCCGCTACCCTTAGCTGCTCCCTGTAAAGGTCCCTGGCATCCACTATGCTCGTCAGCGATCTAAAGCCGAAAGCTAATGGGAAGGGGTAAGAGCTACTAATTTGATACTCCAACTGATCCCCAGAGCTAATTTGGGGCAGAACTTGGTCTACGCTGGCAGGTGCTATCGGCCTCTGCTTGGGAGGTCTTTCAGTTCTGACGGTAGAAGGTTTAGGCGGTGTAGGAACTGAAGGACCCGGAGTTGTTCGTTGAAGTGGCATGTCCGATTGCTTTGTTTGAGGAGTAGAGGCAGATGAGGTCGCTGTATCAGCCGGTACTATACTTTGGCTTGAGGTACTTTCTTCTGAATCAACTCCGTGCTCCATACCGAATTGTCGCTCCCAAGCCTCATCTCTCTCGACCTTGCGTTTCCACGAATCTTCCAGATGTCGTAGGTACTCCTTACGAACGAAGAAGGCGTGGACTATCGAACCTATTCCAGTTATGAACATCAGAAGTAATGCTGGAGCTCCCAAGGAAGCAGGAGCAGATATCGCAAGGAAGAATATTACGAGTATCAAAGGCACTGCGTATAAAACGCCCCAGATAACCCATTTTCTTTGCGTCGCTCGAAAGCCGATATAAAGAAAGGCTATCCAATTCAAGAGACCAAAAGTGAAAGTCCACCCAATCCACAGAGAGTGGAGTATTTTCCACCTTCTACCTTTGGAAGTGACGGACAAGTTGCCTCCGTAGCTAATCCCCGACGCTTACTCCAACTCGAATGATACCTCACATGGATTATCAGCAAAGAGTAGATACAGGTTTTGCATGAACAGTAATGGACCTCTTCAGTCAGTTCCTGTTAATCCTCCTCGTTAAACTAGAGTCTCTTCTATCTGACGCCCAAGGTAGACCTTTTGGGCGTCGTAGCCGTAGTCTTAACCTTATAAGCCGCTCGGCCCTCGAACACTTCCTTCATCCACTTCCTGGCTGTTGTTCAGGCCAGAACTCGTTGTCGAGTATGTCCTTCCACCTTAAGATGATGGAGTATTCCAATACTCGTTCTGCATCATCACCTCGACCATCTCCCTAGCTTGAGACCTAAACGGGCTCGCCTGTGCCTCCAATTCCAGCCTCTTCTCCAGCGAGTCGAACTCCTCGGCTTCCGGTCCTTCCCTTCCTCCCAGGAAAGCGTGAGCAACCTTATCCCTCATAGTGATCATCTTCTCGAACACGTACCCGAACCTCTTACCGTGGAACTCCTTGTCGAAGAGGTCGGTCATCTCGCCTTCTACCCTCTCGTTGTCGTACCTGCGACGCTCGCCCGCCTCGGCCGCTCTCTTTTTCCTCACCTTGTAGATCCCCTCGATGATCCTGTAAAGGCAGAGAAAACCGTACGCGATGCTCGAAGAGTTGAGTCCCTCACGGTAAAGGTAGGTGAAAGTAGAGTACAGCGGGAATTCGGAGTAATCTATGCCTCCGCCAAAAGGATCTGCAGGCAGCAATGCCTCCTGGAAGTCGTGAACCTTTTCAACAGCATGGGTCAGGGTAGTCCTCTCTATGGTATTAACCTGCAGAATATTGAGCGGCACATTGTAGCGGTAGGAAAGATCACAGAGTATCGGTAGGAGCGTCCTGTAGGCCTTATCGTTGGCCTCTTCGAAGTTTCTGGCCTCTACCTCCGTGCCGATTTTACCGAGCCTACCCCACCTGTTGGGTATTAGCAGGTACTCTATGAACTCGCCGTTGCTCGATTCCTCCGTTATTGATATTAACTGCCGTTGTCCTTCAGTGTTCCTCTTCCCACTAAACTCTTCCGGTAGACGGAGATGCGAGTCTCCTTCCAATTCCCCTTGATCCATCTGGACTGCCCTGGGATTGTCCGGGGCTCCCTGCCTATGGAGGATCAAGGTTACTACGTACCTGCCGGGATAGCCGCGAGGATCGATTGTGTGACCGGCGAGAGGGTGGTTTCGGTTTGGCCCCCAAACGAAGGTGATGTGGAAGTGTCTCCGGTCAGGAAACCCCAAGGTCCTGGGCTTGTACACCGCCTCGTAGTCTTCGCTGTTAAGAACGCGGTCAAAGTCCTCTCGTGTCAACCCTTGCTGGAGGTACCACACGTTCTCCATCTTCTGAGAAACTATCCTAAAGTGCGGCCCCTCGTCGGGCACCGAGCCACCAAATACTATGGTCCGTCTGCTGTCCAGTACCCTTGACAATGATTCACGCCCGTCAGAAGTGATCTCTAGAGTATCCGTGGAAAGGTCTCTATGAACCCATCCGGAGGTGATAGCTACGTCTATCGTAGGCTCTGCCCATACTCCAAAGTCCTTAACTTCTGACTCAGAGGCACTACCTTCGTGGTCCATAGTTAAGCGGTACAGCAACATAACTACTCGGTCGTCTATGATCAGCTCGGGCCACTCGCTCATGACCTTTACCTCCATCTATCGTAAATCTCAGTGCCGCCGGTGCGTACCTTACGGCTCTCTACACGTCTTTGAGGTTCAGTCAAGATAGAACACTCCGAATTTGATATCCACAATATCGGCCTATGGCCATTCTGCCCTCGAACATTGACCGAGGACCTCCACTTCTGTCGATACCAGCCCCTCTCCGTAAGAGCACAGTGACACCCTTCTAGGGTGAGAACTACTATCTAGAGTACCGAGAGTAAGAACCAGCGTATTTGCCTGCAGTTACTATGAAAATAACCAGGGCACTTCTA
>JAUJON010000186.1 GCA_030447595.1 Thermosynechococcaceae cyanobacterium YX3bin19 | reverse complement strand
AAGTTATCAAAAACAACCTGGACCGCAAAATTTGGGGTAGAAAACGCAAATACTCGATTCGCTTGATCATAAATGCGATCCTTTATGTTACCAAAACGGGCATTCAATGGAGAATGCTTCGCAGGCGATTTTCCCGATTGGCAATTAGTGTATTATTATCATTCGACATGGAGCAAGAATGGAGTAGTGAAGCAAATCCATGATAGCTTAGTGATTCAAACCCGACTCGAGAGTGGTAAAGAGGCTTCACCCAGTTTGGGTTTGGTCGATTCTCAGACGGTAAAGACCATGTCTTTTACCAAAGAAAAAGACGATGATGGCAATAAAAAGAGGGTAGGGCGAAAACGCTTTATTGTCACAGATACCTTAGGTTTACTCCTTGGTTTAGTGATCCTGCCAGCCAATACCGGTGAAAGAGAAGGAGCTTTGCTTGTTTTTGCTAAAGTACAAAACCGTTTTAGGGAGCATAGAAAAATAAATATACCCAAAAAAATAAAGAAAAAGTATACTTTAGCTGTATGGAAACTTTATCAGCCACAGTGATAGCCAGTTTTAATCTAGCGCTAAAAAAACTTACCGGCTATGCACGCAGATCATTTGCCGCCCAAGTAGCTATCACTCATTTTGAGGGTTCTGCCCGCAAAACGGAACGGGCTTTGGCTGTCAGTCGTCAAATGGTTGAGTTAGGATTAAAAGAAGCAGAGACAGGCATTCGCTGCCTGGATGCGCATTGTTTGAAGGGCAGAAAAAAAAAGAAGTGAGCTTTACTCATTTACTGGATGATATAGAAGAAATTGCCTCCCTCAATAGTCAATCCGAACGTTGTCATCACGACACGAAGGGTTACCTCAAGCTTACGGAAGAGAGTGTTAAGGCATATCTGGTGGAAGAAAAGGGATATGCAGCCACTGACTTTGGAAAGGGGACCCTTAACAATATTCTCAATCGAAGTGGCTACACCTTAAAGAAAGTACGCAAAAGCCTTCCCTTAAAACGAGTGGAGGCTACCGATGCCATCTTTGAGCGTATCACCCGGCATAGAAAGGGCAAAGTGGGCACTACTATGAAGTTATCTATAGATGTGAAAGACAAAGTAAAAGTAGGTCTGCTATCCCGCAGAGGCTATGGGCGCAGTCAGCAGGCAGTAGAAGCCTTAGACAAAGACCAGCATTGGCAAGAAACCTTAGTGCCCCTGGGTATCTTACAAATAGACAGTGGACAACCTACGATAGTAGTAGGCAATAGTTATGAGACCTCAGACTTTATTGTAGATGGCTTAGAGAAATGGTATGAGTTACATAAATATAGCTTGACAGGCTATGACACGCTGGAGATCTATCTGGACAACGGCCCTAGCCTGGCTAGTAAGCGTAGTCAATTCATCAACCGTATCATGGAGTTTGCCTGCATTACCGGTCTAAAGATACATTTGCTCTACTATCCGCCCTATCATAGCAAGTATAACCCCATAGAAAGGCTATGGGCCGCCCTGGAAAACTATTGGAATGGCACGCTGCTCACTTCGGTGAGCAAAGTCATTAATACCATTAAGAATATGACCTGGAAGGGGATCTCTCCAGTAGTGATTTTCATCGACAAACACTACCAAAAGGGAATTAAACTTACTAAAACAGATATGCAAAAAAGAGAACAATTAATCACTCGAAGTAAAGACCTACCCAAATGGGATGTCTCCATCAATCCTTCTTTCCTTATGGGTAGCTTATTTTTTCAATGATCCCTTAGTATCAGTAGATGCCTCCGTAAAAAATACACCTACTAATCCTAATAACGTCAGCAATTCCCGGTTTGGAAATAAAAGAGAGAATAGGGGTAAATTTGCTCCATGAGCAAGCTAGAAAAATCAGTAGATACTTCATTAAGTTTCGATAACTTATATAGGAATTTGCATAAGGGTTTTGGGCAAATCAAAGATCATCGGCGCAGTAACAGCCGTTACTCTTTGCAAGACATCCTATCAGCGGGTTTTGCCATGTTTTCCCTCAAGAGTCCGTCTTTATTAAACTTTAGCCTTCGTAGTCAGCAAGAGGATAAAAATATAATGGACGTCTACCAGATCAATAAGCTGTGTTCGGATACACAGATGCGGGAAGTGCTCGATAAGGTGGAGGCCGATAAAGTGCGTAGCTTGTTTAGCAAAGTGATTGAACAGGTGAAAAAGAGTGATTTTTTCACTTCTTATCATTACTTTAAACAAATGGTAGTAGTAAGCATTGATGGGGTAGAGCATTTTTCTTCCCGGAAAGTGCATTGTAAACATTGCCTCAAAAAAGAACACAAAACCGGAGAAGTGACTTATTCTCATGCCATGCTGGCTGCCGTCATGGTACACGCTGACAAACGGGAGGTCGTGCCCCTGGCTGCTGAACCCATCTTGCAACAAGACGGTTGTGAGAAGAATGACTGTGAACGCAATGCAGCTAAACGCCTGGTGAAGCATTTAAAAGAGAGCTATCCCAAGCTAAAGGCACTCTTAGTAGAAGATGCCCTCTATGCCAATGGTCCCCATATTGAGCAAATCCTCGGGGCCAATTATCACTACCTGATTGGCGTGAAGCCCGATTCGCATAAAGCCCTCTTTAAGCAGGTTACTTCCCGCAGACAATCTAATCAGCACTGCTTTGTAGAAAACAAGATCACCCACCAATTCTACTGGGAAAGTAACCTGCCTTTGTCTAGCAGCCAATCCCACATCCGGGTCAATTTTTTGCGCTATCAGCAAAAAGATATACAAGGCAATTTGCTTAAGGAGTTCACTTGGATCACTGATATTGAGTTGCGCAAAAACAATGTTTTACTCCTGGCCAAGGCCGCCCGTAGCCGCTGGAAGATTGAGAACGAGACGTTCAATACCCTCAAAAACCAGGGCTATCACTTTGAACACAACTATGGACATGGACAAGACCAACTCTCCACGGTGCTGGCTTACCTGATGCTGCTTGCTTTTACTATTGACCAGATTCAACAAGGGGCTTGTCAAACCTTTCGGGCCATTCATGCCAGCTTAAAAACCAAAGCCAAGATGTGGGAATCCCTCCGCGCTGTCTTTAAACTCCTGCCTTGTTTTTCCATGCAACAGGCCTGGCAACATGTCGCCTTTATGTATCAAATCCAACTCGAATAAATCCAAACCGGGAATTGCTGACGTTACTAGGAAATTACCTTATTTTGAATGTTTTATCCTGGATCTACTATCTAAGTGATAATGATGGGTTAATTGATTTGATAAGGAAGGTTGAGTTTTATTTGTTTACTACTCATGTATATACGGTATTTTGGTCTTTGCCTGTATTAATGCTTTTACACCTCTGCCGAATTATACGTTTGCGCAAATTTACTATAGGACTAACCTCAATATTATTTATCAGTCAATTGATATGGACTGTTATTGTATACCAAGCATAAATGGCTTAGTGAGTTAAGATTTACTAGGCTATTTTGCCGGCCCTTCGAATTCATCCTGGTAGACAAGCTGATTTTGGGCATTGTACATGCGGATAAAGTCTACGGAG
>JAUJON010000185.1 GCA_030447595.1 Thermosynechococcaceae cyanobacterium YX3bin19 | reverse complement strand
GATTAAAGGGGTTAAACCTCAAGACTTTTCTCATAGAAGCAATTCTGGGAAAAAATGCCAAAGTAGAACATTTAGATGGTTCATTTTACTACCCGAAAGGGGGTATTGGCAGAATACCGGAGAAGCTTATAAATTTTTTTGGTACAGAAAAGATTCAAACAGGTTCAAGAATTACAAAAATTCTTCACAATGGAAAGCAAATCAAATCAATAGAAATTAATGGAGGAAGAACAATCAAGGTTGAAGAGGTTGTGAGTACACTGCCATTAACAGTTTTTCTCAGGGCAATGGAACCACAGCCGCCACAGGAAGTCTTGCTTGCCGCGAATAGTCTTCGCTTTCGCAATTTGATATTAGTTGCAGTTTTTATCAACAAAGAAGTTATTAATAAAAACGCTACAGTCTACTTTCCTGACTCTTCTTTTCCATTTACTAGAGTCCATGAACCAAGAAATAGAAGTCAGGTGATGTCTCCTGAAGGTAAAACCTCATTGATTGCTGAAATACCTTGCCAACCTGATGACAAGCTCTGGAATTTAGGAGATGAGGTACTTATTCAACTTGTTTGTTCAGCCTTGATTCAGATTGGTTGGATTAGGCAAGATGAGATTCTAGATGCATGTGTGCATAAACTTAGCCATGCCTATCCAATCCTGGAAGTAAATTTTGAAGATAAGATAAAAGAAATTAATCGTTTCCTTGAAGGCTTTAATAACTTAAGAGTATCTGGTAGAAACGGTAGGTTTGCCTATAGTCACATTCATAACATGATGCAATTTGGCAAAGAAGTGGTTGAGCCTTATATTTTGAATACTCCAGAAAACAAATCTTCAAAAATATTGAGCACCCTCTGAGTATAAGTTACAAAAAAACTTTTTTAGATTGGCGTTAAGAATACTAGCTAGAAGTTAATGCTTTACAGGATTAAGTTGATTCATGTTTTGCAGCTCATCCTGGGAGTAGTTTTATATGTTGCTGCAATTTGGTCGTTGAACAAGCCCTTTGATCACGATGAGATCGAGGTTGTTCATACTGCATGGAAAATTCTACAAGGAGAGAGAATTTATGTTGATTTCTTTCAACATCATCATCCACTGCTTTACTTCTTGCTAGTTCCACTACTGGTAGTATTCAAGGAAAAAATTACTGTTTTGGTTGCTATCAGAATAGTATTTTTCTGCTTGTTTCTATTAATACTTTTTGTGAGCTATCAGATTTCGGTAAAACTTTTTGACAAAATATCTGGCTATATTAGTTCAATTTTGCTGCCTACTACCTTCATTTTTACAACTAATGTCATAGAAATAAGGCCAGACGTCCCACAAACTTTATTTGGCCTGATTTCAATTATTTTCTTGCTAATCTATTTTGAGTATAAGTCTTCAAAATATCTGGTTTTTAGTTCATTGTCTTTAGGAATTGCTTTTCTATTTCTGCAAAAGGCTATTTTTTTAGTCTTATTGCTTTTTTTAATACTACTTTACAAACTATATAAAAATGAAATACATTTTCGTAGTATTTTTGTGTACCTATTTACTTTTCTCTTGGTTTGTTTACCTTACCTAGGCTATCTTATTTCTAGTCACTCTCTTTCTGAATATATTATTTTTAATTGGGCTCTAAATATTAATTTCTTGAGTCGGTCTTCTCCTATTAGTACATTAATTTTGTCTTATAAAGCAAATACGCTTTTTTGGTTCTATTATGTTTTAGGAACTCTTTTTTTTACAAAGAGTTTTAATCAACAAACCATTAGGTTTTTATCCTTGGGTTTACTCATCTCGATTTTTATTCTTCGAAAGGCTCACCAGCAATATTTTATGCTGGTTATTCCTTTAGCTGCAGTTATTTCTGGGTACTCGCTTCATGCTCTACACGCAACTAGTAAAAGAATACTGTTGGTTGTATTGCTTCTGGCGATCGCCTTACCCTGCTATAGCCTTGTTGGCGGCGCTTTGGAGATGAGCAATAGTAGTCAACTGCAAAAAATTAATTACGTTTTAAGCATTACAAAACCTGATGACTACGTTTACGACGGTAATACCTCGTTTAACGTCTTCAGAAAGGATTTAGACTTTTTCTGGTTTTCAGTTGATCAGGGCGATGCGTTGACAACTTATGCAAAAATGACCGGATATGAATACAGTATTTATGAACTCATTGACCAGTTTAAGCCTAAAGTTATTTCTAACTATTTTATTCCCAACATGTTAGATCAAAGAATAGCCGAACACTATAGGCAATCTTCTCAATACAAGGATCTCTTTATTCGCACCGCCCTACCCTAACGCGTAGCAGCGGGCTTAGGGAATTTGCCAGATCCGCTGGTGGTAGACTTCTGGGCTATCAGCGTGGCTGTGGCTGTGACCATGATTATGGGAATGGTGGTCATGCCCGTGGCTATGGCCATTATCGTGTGATGCTGCCAGGCGAAACTTACACATCTCACAGTTCATCTGAACTTGACCCAATTGGGTTTCAATTTCTCGTTCCCGCAGAACCGAAAAAAGCTGAGGATGAATGCCCATTTCCGGCAGACAATCGATTGCAATCTCAGGAGACTGCAATTGCTGCTGAGCTGTAACCTCAAAAATCTTCTCAACTAGTAAACCGGTAAATAGAAAGTAGGGCAAGACAATAATACGCTGCGGCTGGTGTAGCCGTGCCCGTTGAAATCCTTCTTCCAGCCGGGGATAGGTAATGCCAATAAAGCAGGTTTCTACCGTATGATAGCCGCTACCCTCCCAAAGAATTCGGGCCAGCTTGCAAACTTCGCCGTTGGCATCGGGGTCGCTGGAACCGCGCCCAACAAACAACAGCACGGTTTCTGAGCGCGGAATCGTGGGGGAATCAACTACGGCCAGACGCGATCGCCACAAATCTAAGATGCCTGGAGTCACCCCAAAGTGGCGACCATAGTGAAAATTTAACTGGGGATGGCGTTGCCGTGCTCGGTCCAGCTCATTGGTAATATCGAACTTATTGTGTCGAGCCGCAAACAGAAGAATCGGCAGCACCGAGAGGTCAGTATATCCCTGTTGTAGGCATTGGTCCACGCCTTCTTGAATAGTAGGCCCCGTGAGTTCTAGAAAGCAGGGCAAGACAGGTCGTGAGCGATCTAAAGCTTGATAGGCAGCAGCAAAGTCTAATAAGCTTTGCCGTCCTTGAGGATTACGAGTCCCATGCCCAATCATCAACAGCGGGCGAGGCAGGGGCAGAGGGGGTAGTTGAATAGGTGGAACCTGATGGGGTTGAATGACCGATGGTTTAGCGGCGGACATGATGCAAATCTCCTTTCCTGTGCAACGCAGGAAATAGAGTGAATGTAATCAGTGGGCGTTCTGGCTTCTAAGCACTAAAGCACAATCAAACTCAGCTTTAAACTCAGTTCACAGCTGCGGCACAGCACCAGACTTACACTGGATTTTCCCCACCTATTACGGTTCACAAGTGTCTTGCTATCTTAACCTGATCTAATCCCCGTGGGGAATCTAGCATTACAGTTGTAGATAGTCTAAATTATATTTATAACTAAACCACTCTGCACTGAAAGTGCAGAGGTTTGAGCGAGACTGAAAGTCC
>JAUJON010000184.1:2151-3588 GCA_030447595.1 Thermosynechococcaceae cyanobacterium YX3bin19 | reverse complement strand
AGCGTAGCACAGGTGTTGATGCAGGGGCACCGTCGCCGGATGAAGCACACAATTCGCAGGGAGCGACCCTTAAACTTGTGGGTGAAGGATTATGAAGGCCGCGTGATTGAGATGGCCGAAGTATCAAACTAAAGTTTGGGTCGTAGACTAGGTACTGTGTGAATTGAGACCTCAATTTTGACATCAATCTATTCCAACCCACTGGGCCAACCACCGAGCAATGGGCCCAATTTTGCTCAGTCTTCTGGACGCGGGCACCTGCTAACGGAGCAAGTAAACCCTCGCAGTCAGAATCTTGACCAGATGACTGCCCTAGAGCTGGTCGATCTGTTTAATCAAGAAGATGCTCTGGCGATCGCGGCGATCGCTACGGCTCGAACCGAGCTGGCCCAAGCAATTGAGCGAACCGCTGAGACCTTGTACCAAGGCGGACGCTTGTTCTATGTCGGAGCAGGCACGAGTGGCCGTTTAGGAGTGCTGGACGCTGCCGAATGCCCCCCCACTTTCTGTACACCACCAGAGATGGTCCAAGGCATTATCGCCGGGGGAACTGGAGCCTTAGTTCGCAGCTCAGAAGATTTAGAAGACCGGGTGGATGACGGTAAAACTGCGATCGTCCAGCGGCAGGTTACCACCTTAGATGTCGTTGTCGGCATTACTGCCGGTGGCACAACCCCATTTGTGCACGGAGCTTTGCAAGCCGCTCGGGAGCGGGGAGCCACCACTGTTTTTATCGCCTGTGTTCCTGCGGCTCAAGTCAGTGCAGCGGTAGACATTGACATTCGCCTCCTAGTCGGACCAGAAGTTCTTGCTGGTTCAACCCGCCTGAAAGCCGGTACTGTCACTAAGTTAGCCCTGAATATCCTCTCAACGGGTGTAATGGTGAAGTTGGGCAAAGTCTACGGCAATCGCATGATCGATGTCGCGGTAACCAATCAAAAGCTCCACGACCGGGCCCTAAGAATCCTAGAAGATCTGACCGATCTAGACCGCTCAAGAGCGGCTGAATTGCTGGAGAACAGCGATCGTCAAGTCAAGCTAGCCCTGCTGATGCACTGGACAGGCTTGAGTCGCGACCAAGGAGAGCAACTCCTAAAACAGCATCAGGGGAACTTGCGGCAGGCAGTTCTGCAGAGGAATTGCTAACTATCAGTCTTGATGCCACTGCATTGCTTCGTTTTAGCAGCTACAGCCTTACTCTCTAGTGTGTGATCACTAGCCAAACGTTCAGCGAAATTGTCACCAGCCAACCATTCAGCCAGGGTTCACAGCTCCACTTGACATCCAGGTATGGCACGTACCCAATTCATATCCTTCTAGTGATCGGCTCCGTTTCTGGTTCAGGGCGACGGATCACAGACCATCTCAACTCCCAGCCTAAGCCGAAAGCTCCCAGCAACAAACCTAGTATCAAAAGGTTTCGCCAGTCTTTCCAAC
>JAUJON010000184.1:0-2051 GCA_030447595.1 Thermosynechococcaceae cyanobacterium YX3bin19 | reverse complement strand
CCGAAAGCTCCCAGCAACAAACCTAGTATCAAAAGGTTTCGCCAGTCTTTCCAACTATAGTGGCCGCTACGATAGCCATATCTTCTAGCGTAGTCCTTTTCTAAACCGTTAGCCTTTGACTCATAATCGCTACAAGCTTCGATACCTGGACCATAAGGGTGAACACTGCATACGACTTTATCAGTTCCATGATAGAATCGGCAGCGCTTACAGTAGGGGGCAGGAGTAATTTTCATCTTGTTGCCTCTGCATGCGTAAGATTTGACTATTTTTTTGAGTTTTAGAAGGCCAGTCAAGCGATGGCTTTTTGCTTTAGCGCCTTAATATTGGGCGTCACCTCATCTGAGGACGATTCAACACGTACTTTAAAGAACTAAGCGGCTCGATGCTCCCTTTTTGGACAAAGCCTTTAGTTTGAAGTTAGGAGAACAATTTGAGGAACTTGTGAGCAGGGGTTATTTTTCCAGGTTCCAGCCTAAAGCTGCTGCGATTTGTCTAGCTAGCTCGAGTGGGTTAAAGGGTTTGGCGATCGCCGCCTTGATTTCCATTTGGGCGTAGCGGCGGCGATCGGAAGCCTGTACTTTAGCGGTGAGAAAAAGGACTGGGATGTGGCAGGTGGCAGTGTTAGCCTGTAACTTCTCGAAGGTCGTGGGCCCATCCATACCTGGCATCATGACATCAAGCAGGATAGCATCAGGCTGCTCGGCCTCCGCCTTCAGCAATCCTTCTTCGCCGGAACCTGCTGTGATAACCTGCCAGTTAGCCACGGTTTGCAGGCAAATTTGAGCTACTTCCTGAATGTACTGCTCGTTATCAATCACCAGAAGCCGCTTGGCTGTCATGGTACCCATCCTTTAACAAGCTCTGGGTTCATTTGTGAGCACGAGTAGGCAGAGTAAAGCTGAAGGTGCTGCCTTCCCCCAGAACACTTTCGGCCCAGATCCGGCCTCCGTGCTGCTGCACGATACTGTGGCAGATTGCCAGTCCTAAGCCGGTTCCCCCATAGTTACGGGAGTCGGAAGCATCCACTTGTCGAAACCGCTCAAAAATGGTTTCCAGCTTTTCAGCAGGAATGCCCCGTCCCCGGTCTTTGACTTGGAAGAGAATTTGCTCCTCCTGGCACTCGGCGACGAGCCAAACTGAGGAACCCGCAGGAGAGAACTTGATGGCATTGCTCAAGAGGTTCGTCAAGATTTGGATAATTTGCTCGGGCTCCACCCACAACCGGGTAGTGATAGTTTCCACTGATAAGGTCACCTCTGCCTTTTCGGCCACAGGCTGCATGATGCCTGCTGCTTGAGTCATCAAGTCAGCAGTTTCACAAGCCCGCCTGGCTATCGTAATTTTACCGGACTCAATGCGTTCAATATCAAGGATGTCATTAATCAGCCTGGCTAAGCGCTCTGTACTTTCCACAGCAATTTGCAGCAGCCGCCGACCCATTTCTGGCTCAGCACTCAGGAGGCCACTCGCTAGCATTGCTAAAGAGCCATGAATGGAAGTGAGAGGAGTCCGCAGTTCATGGCTGACTAAGGAGATAAATTCATCCTTCATCCGTTCCACCACCTGGCGATCGGCGTCGGAGGCAATCTGAACTGAATGACGGCGTAGCTCCAGTTGAACCATCACCTGGCGTCCCAGAGTAGACAACGCCTTGATCTGGTTTGGGCTAAGTTCCCGAGGAACATAGTCAAAGACGCAGAGTGTTCCCAGTGCCTGGCCTTCAGGAGTCACTAGAGGGACGCCAGCATAAAACCGCAGGGATGGAACGGCAGCCACAAGAGGGCTGCTGGTAAACCGTTCGTCAGCTCCAGTATCGGGAATAATCAAAATGTCGGACTGCAAGATTGTCAAATCACAAAATGTACTGTCTCGCAGTGCTGCTACTTCCTGCCCCACCTGTGAACGCAGCCACAGGCGCTCAGCACCCAAGAAGCGAACTAGGGCAATCGGTGTGTCACAGGTATAGGCTGCTACATCAATCAGGTCGTTCAAGACTGCTTCAGGATCAGATTCAAGAAGCTGATACTGGCGCAAACGTTGTAGCTGTG
>JAUJON010000183.1 GCA_030447595.1 Thermosynechococcaceae cyanobacterium YX3bin19 | reverse complement strand
GGGAGTGAAGGTTTTTTCGAAGCTGCGGTTGGGAGTCCACTGGATGGCACCGTCTCGCTCTGTCCAGAGAAACTGCACATTGCTGGCCTGGAGCTGAGCCATAGTTTCTGGATCAATGGACGGAGAGGAGGCAATCACAACTTCTGGCTGGAGTGTGCTCAAGAGTAAATTAGATATGTACTTTCCAGACCACCAGAGAACCTGAGGTTGGGGTGGTTGACCTGTTGTAATCACCGCTGCTTCCTGCCCTGCGGTACTGAGATCTTGGATAAATAACCACCTCAGGTTACCAATGTTTAGTTGTAGCGTGACAGGCTCACTTCGCAGCAAGTTGATTTGCGTAGAGGATACTGAAACTGCTTGGCCCGCCTGCAAGGGGACCTGGGGGACTTGATGCTTCTTTAATGCGGTAACCACAGGCAGGTCTACAGACTCAGGATCGACCTTGGGTACGTCGCTGAAGTGTTTGACCGGCAGCCGCTCTAAGATATCTAGCCAACCGCTTTCGGGACCAAGCTTCGTCTCAGTCGCGATCGCCCAGTCAATCTGGTTAATTCCCTGCTGCTGCAAAAAAGGCAGTACCGTCAAGCGGGCGGTGAGTGGATCACCACAATTGATCAAGGTAGTCCAGCCTGGTTCCTGAATCACCATGATCGGTATCTTCGACGTTGCCAGGACTGTCACCTGAAAGACTGTAGTTTTACCCTGCCAGACAGGAATAGCGATCAGAATTAGGGCCGCTGCGCCTGCTAGCCACCAGCGAGACTGCCATCGGGGCGACAATGAAACCGAGACCAGTAATCCGTAGAGCACTATCAGTTGCCAAAGGTCAATCGTCCCCAGCGCTACCGAATTGCCGGGTAGCTGGCTAAACAACTCTACGAGAAAGATTAACAGGCGAGTTGGCCAGTAAAGTAGCCAGGCGAAGGCACTGCCAATCAAGGGCCAGATCACTCCAGCCAGAGCACTGGCAAAGCCGCCCATAGTTAGGACTGAAATTAAGGGTGTAGTAACCACGTTTGCCAGGATGCTATAAGGAGCAACTGCCCCAAACGTATAAAGCTGCAGAGGTAGTGTCCAGATAAATGCAGCAATGGGAACCGCTAGCAGGGAGGCGATCGCCGGGGGTAACCAGTCTAGCCGTTGGGTCAAAGGAGGCACTGTGACAATCAGCCCCAAAGTAGCGAGAAAACTGAGTTGGAATCCTAAATCCCATATCCAAAGGGGTTGGTAAAGCAGCAACAGAACTGCAGTTCCTAAGAGCACTGCCAGGGGCCTGGTCTGGCGCTGGGTTACTAGGGCAATCAACCCAGCAATGCCCATGAATACAGCCCGAGCGATCGCAGGTTCAAAGCCGCTTAAGCAGGCAAAGGTAATCAAAGTAGCCGCGCCAAAGCCAAACTGTTGTCGTACATCCAGCTGGCGAGTCAATGCCAAAATCACAGCCAAAATTAGCGATGTTTGAAACCCTGAGGCTGCTAGAGCATGGGCTAGACCCACTTGGGTGAACTGGTCTCGCAGGTCAAAGGGGAGATCCACAGCCCGGTTGCCCAAGACCATTGCACTGACTAGCGGTCCCTCGGGCATACCTAGCCAGCGGCTCTGAGCCTGGATAATTTTTTGCCGCACCTGCCACCACCCCCAGGCTGGTGCCGATTTGACTAGGGTTTGGCGGCCGCTCAGACCTGCAAAGGCCCCTTCTCGCTTCAAGTAGGCTTGAAAGTCAAAGCCTTGGGGAGTGCTAGCTGGCTTGGGTTTGTAGAGCCAGCCCGTTACAGCCACAACCTGGCCGGGGTACAAGCCCTGAGCTTGCTCTGGGGGAACCGTGACATAGAGCTTACCGCTAACTGGCTGACTGGCGGTCTCCAGTTGGAATTCACTTGTGCCCTGGTTGAGCTGAGTTGCCCTTAACCAAAACTGTCGGCGCTGGCTGCGGGTTGGCCGGGGTTTACTCTCAACTTTGCCCTGGACTGTGATCTGTTGCTCCTGCCTAGCTGCAACGAACTTGCTAATATCTCTGGCCCCAGGGTAAGGGGCTTGGACTTGTAGGTACAGTGCTGCCAGAAGTCCAACAATTCCGGCTGTAAACCAGAGTCTAGGTCTGGGACCTGTGCGCCAATATTGTGGCAGGGTAACCGCGGCTGCTACGCCTAAGCCAAAAACCCAAAATTCCCCCCAGGAAACTGCTGTAGAGAGCAGGCCCAAGATATAGGCCAAACCAAGGATGACACCGCTAACCTGTGGCATGCAGCCCGCAGCCAAACTCGCCGATAGCTTCTACGGCAAAAAGCGAAATTTTAGACTATTTCGTGTTGCCCAAGTTAGCTGTTTATCCAGACAAGCTCATTTTTCACCCCTACGGGAATCTTTAAACTTAATGAGTTTCAGCGACAGCAGTAATCTCTTCATTTGAGTGCATAGAAGCGTGCTCCTCGCTGATTCCAGCCATAAGCATAATTATCTTGACTATCCATACCAGACTCATCTACGTAGACTACCTGCTCTGGAGGCAACAAGCTCCACTGCTCGACAAACGCCTGCCGTTTGGCTTCATCCTGGTCGCGGTACCCATAAGTCTTTCGTTAGCCCAACCTACTTAACAAGCATTTTTTTGATTTGGTTCAGCTTTAAGCTAGCTTCTTCTTGTTCTGGATATAGCTCATTGATAAACCGGATCAAGTCCTCGACTGTGCAGGACGCTTGACTACCCCCGTTCCAAGTGTGAAACTCCCGATGCACATCCTCTGTAAGGGTAATCAAGTTATCGATACTTATAGCCATATGAGGATAGTGCTGCCTAGAAAAGATATGATGTACTGATAGGTCAATCTTGTTATGCTTCGTAGGCTTCTTACCAGTAATTTGACAACGATCTTTATCCCTTTTCTTAGCACGCCGCATTGCTGCTTTAATCTCTTGCTCCCTTCGTTCCTCTGTCGAGATTATCTGTCTCAGCGTTTTACTACCAATGACCTCTACGGCTTTACACCACTCCTGCCGATCTCTAGCTCTTAGCTCAGTTGCTAATCTTCTACTTAGCTTGTCAAGTCCCGATAAAGAATAGTAGCGGGCTTCTTGAAGATCATCAAAGTCCTCATACTTAGCCATTGGGCTGTTTGAATGCTGAATATCCTCAAAGGCTTTGTTGAGTCTGGCATAGCTGGTACTGAGAATATTAACTACATCTTTCTTGGACAGGAAGTGCCTGTTATTTCTTACTGTCAAAGAACTACAGTTATCATGTACTTTCTGCCGAACAAAGGCGTTGCGAATTTTTTCCTTATGCTTGGTGACAAACTCAACAATGCGGTCCCATAGAGTCTTTTTCTCTATTGAGTCCATGTACTTAGCTATTGCAAACGCACCGTGCTCAGAAAAAAGACGTTCTTTCCATTTCTTAGCAAGATAAATGAAGTGGTCATTTTCCCTTAATTCCCACTTGTCATTAGGATCTGAATCGAAAAACTCGATAATTTTGTCTAGTTTCTGTGGGCTAATCTCAAGTTCTCTTGCCAGATCTTTTTCCTTGATAGTAAATCCTGAAGTTTTCCTTGGCATCCCTAGTATTACAGTTGTAGATAGCCAGAGGAGTGAATTCGCTTTTGGTAATGGTAG
>JAUJON010000182.1 GCA_030447595.1 Thermosynechococcaceae cyanobacterium YX3bin19 | reverse complement strand
GTCGCAGCTTCAAAAACCGCGAGGCTCAGAATCTACTGACCCTAATATCAACATCTCTACTCTCTCTGTGCAGCTGCCCTCCCTCTCGTGATAGTGCGCATACCTGACCAACCCCTTCTCCCTCCAATCTTACCTGTTGTACACGATCACCACGCCATCATTTCTGGTCATTCTGTGGGAAATTTAGCTACTGCTACGAGCCAAGACGTGAGAGCCAAAGTCGGGACTTGACTTAGCCAGCTTCAATGACAAATTAACACTATTTTTCACTGTGACGGTGGATTTGCTATCCTGTAGTTTGGATTTTTAGGACCTTTGATTCTGAGAATCCTGCATCAAGATTAAAGCACGCTTCTGTTCTATCTAGTACCAATTTTCTCAAAGGTCATTTTTAGCTATCTCGATCTAAATGGACTCCGAAGTGTAGGTGATCGCTCGGCTAAAACAGTTCATGAACTGTTTGTCAGCTGTGTTTTTCAATTTAGCCGGGCACGAAGCAGAAACCGTTCCCGCTTGTCTCGTCGCAGTCAACTAACTTAATTAACTAAGGAGACTACTGTGTTTCAATCTGTAGAGTCTGTGACGCAGCGATGGATTGCTCAGGCAACTTCGCCGTATTCATTGATTGAACAGTTGCCGATCGAGGAAACTACTCTTGTTTTCTCTGGTCCCAAGTTTGTGCTGGCGTTAGTCGCTGGCGTGTTAATGGCGTTTGCATTTCAATTATTGTTTACGAATTTGGCGATCGCAGTTGTTGCGGCTCCCGACAGTCGGTCTGATAGTGCCGATTCAGAAAGCCTAGGCGAGGCGATCCGCGGCATCGAAACTAAAGTTGGATTGGGGTTGCTTGTAAGTGTCAGCATTACCTTATTTGCAGCGTCTTTTCTGGCAGTAAAGCTGAGTCTAGTGGGTAGCGGCTTATTAGGAGCAATTACCGGGGTTGTGATCTGGTCGATATTCTTCACCCTCTTAACCTGGCTTGGTTCCACTGCTCTCGGCTCACTATTGGGGTCGGTGATCAATACTGCAACGGCTGGCGTTCAAGGACTATTAGGAACTGGAACGGCGATTCTTGGCGCAAACGTGGCAAAAAATCAAGCAATTTCTACCGCCGAAGATATTACGGCAGCGGTGCGCCGGGAATTAACCACTGGTTTTGACCCCGATAGCATTCGAGCGACCTTGCAAGGCTCATTAGATAGTTTGCAACTGCCCAAACTCGACCTTGATCAAATCCGGGGGCGGTTTGAGAAGCTGTTAAAAGATGCCGATTTAGGCTCGATCACCGATAGCGATTTGCTCAAGAACGTTGATCGCAATACGCTGGTAGAACTGGTTCGTAGCCGTACAGACCTTTCAAAGCAGGAGGTTGATCACATTGCTGAGCAACTGGAATCTGCCTGGAAGCAAGTCGTTGGGCAATCTGGGCAGGTAGACACCCAAGCCCTCATTGAGCAATTGAAATCTGCAACACCCGATGATTTGCAAGCGGGAAAGCTGAATGAGCAGTTAGGGCAAGCCGTAAAATCTGTCTCTGGTAAGCTGCTTCCTGGTAGCAATCTTACTAGTGCAGCGCTGGAATTTGGTGCAACGGCCGTTTTAGGTCGAGTGTTGCAAAATACTGACTTATCCGATTTAGATGTTGAGAAGATTGCCGGACGGCTGCAAACTCTGCAAAAAGCGTTGTTGCCTTCTAACGGGCAGTCTAGTGGTCAAGTCAATGGATCGAACAGCAACGCGAAAACTCCTAAGCCATTCAGTGTCATTCAAGCAGACCTGGTAAACTACTTGCTGTTTTCAACACCTTGGCATCTCAATCGAGAAACCGTCAAACGCTAATTCCGTGACGTACTTTATGCTGCGGCAGCCGATCCAGGCATTATTCGTCAGGAATTGGAGCTGATTGATCGCGATTATTTGGTGGAAGTGCTGTCTCTGAGGAATGACTTCACCCCGGAGGGCGTTCAGGAGCTAGCAGGCTACCTGGAAGAAATTCGGGCTGAAGTGTTTAGCACGGTTCAATTGGCTGAAGCGCAAGGGAAATCGCAGGATCTTCGGAGCCGGGTAGAAAACTATCTTCGCTCTACAGATAAGCAAGAATTGAATCCCGATGCGATCGGGCGTGATTTCCAGACAATACTAGAAGACCCCGAAGCTGGTTTTGATGCCTTGGGCGATCGCTGCAGCCAGTTTGACCGCAGCACCTTGGAGCAATTGTTGAGTCAGCGACAAGACATTAGCTCTGAGGAAGCTAGCCAGATTGTCAATCAACTGGAAAACACCCGCGATCTCGTCCTTTCTCAAGCAAGGGAATTGCAAGATCGAGTGCAAGGTGAAGCTCAAGAACTGCGCCGCAAAGTGGAAGACTATTTGCGGAACACTAACAAAGAAGAACTGAATCCAGAAGGCATTCAGCGCGACTTACGGACGTTGCTAGATGATCCGCAAGCGGGGCTGAGTACCCTGCGAGGACGCCTCTCGCAGTTCGATCGCGATACACTTGTGCAGCTATTAAGCCAGCGGCAAGACCTGAGCGAAGAGCAAGTCAATCAGGTCCTGAATCAAGTGGAATCAGTTCGAGACAGAATTTTGCAAGCACCACAGAAGTTAGCTGGTAAAGCCAAAGAGCAATACGACCAGACGACACAGGTGATCGCCGATTACCTCCGCCGCACCAATCTGGAAGAACTGAATCCCGAAGGTATTCAACATGACCTAACAACGCTGCTGAATGATCCGAAAGCAGGAACGGCAGCATTGCAATCACGCTTATCTCAAGTTGATCGAGAAACGTTAGTCAAACTGTTGACTCAACGGGGCAATTTGACTGAGGAGCAAGTGAATCAGGCAATCAATCAGGTGCAAGCTGCAATTCGCAATACTATTAAAGCCCCACGTCGCCTTGCTATTCGTGCGCGACAGCAGACAGTCACGTTTGAATCAAACCTAGAAAGCTACCTGCGAAACACCAAGAGGGAGGAACTAAACCCAACTAGCATCAAGCGTGACCTGCAACGGTTGCTGCAAGACCCACGTGCTGGATTGAGCAGTCTGGGGGATCGCGTGTCTCAGTTTGATCGCGGTACCTTTGTGGCACTGCTATCCCAACGAGAAGACAT
Organism: Thermosynechococcaceae cyanobacterium YX3bin19; assembly: GCA_030447595.1. Lineage (GTDB taxonomy): Bacteria > Cyanobacteriota > Cyanobacteriia > Thermosynechococcales > Thermosynechococcaceae > JAUJON01. The sequence continues at coordinate 506 of JAUJON010000182.1, read as the reverse complement.
TACCGAAGAAGAAGCCAACCGAATTGCCAATCAGGTGGAATTGAGCTTCAAGTCCGTAGTGGGACAAATTCAGCAGGTGCAACAAATCGCACAGGCACAGATTGATATAGGATTTGGCAGTGTCCGTAACTACCTCAACTCGCTTGAACGTCCTGAATTGAACTATGACGGTATTAAACAGGACTTTAGCAAGCTGTTTAATGATCCGCAGGTTGGGTTAGAGGCGTTGAAAAATCGTCTTGGCCAGTTCGATCGCAGCACCCTAGTTGCAGTTTTGAGTTCGCGCAGTGATATTTCGGAAGCGGATGCTGATCGTATTATTGGTCAGGTGGAAGCTGCTCGTGACAATGCGCTGAAACAAGTTGAGCAAATTCAGCAAGAAACTCAAAACCGGCTAAAAGCGGTACAGTATGAAGCCCAAAAGCAAGTGCGAGAAACGCGCAAAGTTGCTGCTGCTGCTGCCTGGTGGGCATTTAGTTCCGCCCTATTTTCGCTAGTCTCGGCAG